>DAOUEC010000212.1:0-36636 GCA_034430655.1 Anaerolineae bacterium | reverse complement strand
ACGCTATTCGTCTGTTAACGTGCAACGCTGAACAGTCAGACACATCGGCTGTTGTAGATATGATACCACACTCTCAAGATCGCACAACAGCCTTTCGGAGCCGCTGCGAGGCTCCCTCTAGACCATTGGGGACTCCGATACCGCGAGATGTGATGGTTGTACTAGCCCTTTCGTCCAGTTTGTGTTAAGATTAGCGGGTCTACGTGGAAACGCGGGGTAAATGTGCTCAAAGGGGATGTGCCATCCCCGTCTGTGGGGGCCGAGACACAGTTTATCCACCAGATGTGGGGCGCGGGCGGCACGCCCGCTTAGAGCACCCCACGAATCCGCGTAGAGCCAGATTAGCAAAGACCTTATCCCCGGCGAGGTGATTCTATGCGCATCTTTATCACCGGCTGCAAAGGACAACTGGGACGTGCGCTCTACGCGGCGCTGGCCGAGCACACGCTGGCAGGCTGCGATTTGCCGGAACTGGACATCACCGACCGGGCGGCCATCGCTGCGGCCATCGCTGGCTTCGCCCCCGAGGTGGTGATCCACGCCGCTGCCTGGACCGACGTGGATGGCTGCGCCCGCGACCCGGAGCATGCCTATTGTGTCAATGCGCTGGGCACGCAAAACATCGCCCTGGCCTGCGCAGCCTGCGGCGCGGCGATGGTCTACATCAGCACCAATGAGGTCTTCGATGGCACGGCCACGGAGCCCTACCGGGAGTGGGACCTGCCCCATCCCATCAACCCTTACGCCCGGTCGAAGGCGGCCGGGGAGTGGTTCGTGCGCCACCTGCTCACCCGCTTCTACATCGCCCGTACCGCCTGGCTGTACGCCCACGGCGGGCGCAACTTCAGCAACCCTCACCGCATCATCCAGTTGGCCGACGATGCTTCGACGGGCTCAGCACAGGGCGGCGCACTGCGGGTAGTGACCGACGAGGTGGGCAACCCCACCTACGCGCCTGACCTGGCAGCGGCTCTTGCCGCCCTCATCCGCACCGGGGCCTACGGCGTCTATCATCTCACCAACGCGGGCCACTGCTCCCGCTACGACTTCGCCCGTGAAATCCTGTGCATCAGCGGGCGGGGACACGTGCCCGTCGAGCCCATCACCCTGGCCGGGTTCCAGCGTGCCTCCACCCCTCCGCGCTTCGCCCCCCTGGCCAATACCGCCGCTGCCGCGCTGGGCATCGCCCTCCGCCCCTGGCAAGATGCTCTGGCAGAATTCCTGCAATCTGAAACCTGAAACGTGGAACCTGAAACCCCAATCCCGCTTGTCTCTATCGTCATTCCTAATTGGAACGGTGTGCACCACCTCCCCACCTGCCTGGAGAGCCTGCGCTGCCAGACCTTCCGCGACTTCGAGGTCATCGTCGCCGACAACGGCTCCACCGACGGGTCGCTGGAGCTGCTGGCCTGCCACTATCCCGAGGTGCAGGTGCTGACGCTGGGGGAGAACCGGGGCTTCGCGGGGGCCTGCAACGCCGGGATAAAATCCGCACAGGGGGAGTTCGTCGTCCTCCTGAACAACGACACCGAGACCGATCCGCATTGGCTGGATGAGATCGTGGCCGCCTTCCAGCGGCACCCGGAGGCGGGGATCGTCGCCTCCAAGATGCTCCTCTTCGACCGGCGCGACATCTTCCACACGGCAGGCGATTTCTACCGCGTGGATGGCATCCCCGGCAATCGGGGGGTGTGGCAGCGGGACGAGGGCCAGTACGACCGCGAAGAGGCCGTCTTCAGCGCCTGTGGAGGTAGTGCGGTTTATCAGAAGGCCATGCTGGACCAGGTGGGCCTGTTGGACGAGGACTTCTTCTTCTCCTGCGAGGATGTGGACCTGGCCTGGCGGGCGCAGTTGGCCTGCTGGCGCTGCGTCTATGCCCCCTGCGCCGTCGTCTACCACAAGTTGAGCGCCACCGGCGGGGGAGTGACCGCCAGTTTCTACGATGGGCGCAACTTCATCTACCTGCTGGCCAAGGACTACCCTGGTGACCTCTGGCGGACTCACTGGCGGGCGATCCTGCGGGCGCAACTGCGCATCACCGCCGAGGCGCTGCGAGCCTGGCGGGGGGCAGCGGCGCGGGCCCGCCTGCGCGGCCAACTGGCGGGACTGTTGGGCATCCCCAGGATGCTCCGTAAGCGGCGGACGGTGCAACGTAGTAGAACCGTTGACCGGTCGTATCTCGAAAGTATCCTGAAAGGGGTTGACGAAAGTTCCTGAAGCGGGTATCATACTGGCGGGAGCCGAAGTCCGCCTATCCTGTCATCGGCGATAGTGCCTCCGCACTTCAGGTGACTGATCGGCCCACTGACAAACCTACAGGTTGAGGTGTAGCCATAGACCAGAATAGCCCGCTACTGACGATCATAATCCCGGCCTACAACGAGGAACATCGCCTGCCGACAACGCTGCCGCAGGTGGTAGCCTTCGCCGAGGCGCAGGACTACCCGGTGGAGGTGCTGGTGGTGGACAACGCCAGCACCGATGGCACCCCCGACGTCGTGCGCGAGATAGCCGCCGGGCATCCCTTCGTTTCCTTGCTCTATCAGCCCATCCGGGGCAAGGGGGCAGCGGTGCGCAAGGGAATGATGGAGGGCCAGGGCGAGTACCTTCTCATCTACGATGCCGATAGGGCGATGCCCGTAGAGGAGATCACTAAGTTCCTTCCCCCTGCCCTCTCCGGCTACGACGTCGCCATCGCCTCCCGCGAAGCCCCAGGCGCAGTGCGCTACAACGAGCCCTGGTACCGCCACCTGATGGGACGGGTCTTCAACTTTATCGTGCGCCTGCTGGCTGTGCCTGATATCCAGGATACCCAGTGTGGCTTCAAATGCTTCCGCCGGGAAGTGGCCCGCGACGTCTTCGCCATCCAGAAGATTGACGGATGGGCATTTGACGTGGAGATTCTCCATATCGCTCTCCGGCACGGCTATCGGGTTATCGAGGTCCCCATTCGCTGGTATTACGGCGAGGGCAGCCGCATCAGCGCCGTCCGCGATTCGTGGAGCATGCTGCTGGAGGTCCTCCGTATCCGCCGCAACGGCCACGCTGGCCTTTATGATAAGTAGTTCCAGGTTTCAGGTCTCAAGTTATCCCCCAGGTGGCGCAACCTGAAACCTGGAACCTGAAACGTAAAACCCAAATGCTGCCTGACCTTCACGAGGAACTAGCCCTATACACCACCGGCTACACCCGCGTAGCCGGCCTGGACGAGGCAGGGCGCGGAGCGTGGGCCGGGCCGGTCTGTGCAGCGGCGGTGATCCTCCCACTCGACCGAACTAACCTGCTTGACCTGCTGACCGGCGTGCGCGATTCCAAGCAACTGAGCCCGGCTCGGCGGGAGATGCTCCTGCCGCGCATCCTGGGGGTGGCGGAGGCGGTAGGAGTGGGCTGGGCCACGCCGGCCGAGGTGGACGAGGTGGGGATCGTACCGGCTACGCGGCAGGCGATGGCCCGCGCCGTGGCCTGGCTGGACGGCCGGGTGGACGCGCTGCTGGTGGACTACGTGCGCCTGCCGGATTTGACCCTGCCCCAGCGGGCACTGCCGAAGGCGGACGTTCATTGTCTGAGCGTCGCCTCTGCCAGCGTCGTCGCCAAGGTGACCCGCGACCGGCTGATGGTCGTGCTGGATGGGGACTTCCCTGGCTACGGCTTTGCCCGCCACAAGGGGTACGGCACGCCGCAACACCGGGAGGCGCTGGCCCGCCTGGGGCCCTCGCCCATCCACCGGATGAGTTGGCGGCCGATGCGCGAAATGTCGGGGGTGTAAGTGCACCTGGCCCTGGTTCACGACTGGCTCAACCAGATCGGCGGCGCGGAGGACGTCCTGGAAGCGCTCGTGGGGATGTTCCCCCGCGCCCCCATCTACACCTCGATGTACTGGCGGGAGGGGATGCCGGAGACATACCGTGCCTGGAATATCCGCACCACCTGGATGAACCACCTGCCGGGCATCTACCGCCATCACCAGCCCTACCTGCCTCTCTACCCCCTGGCCTTCGCCCGGCTCGACCTCTCCGGCTACGACCTCGTGCTGAGCAATAAGTCCGGCTTCTGCCATGGCGTGCGGGCCGGCGAGGCGGCCCACATCTGCTACTGTCTGACCCCTACACGTTACGTGTGGGATTTTGACGCCTATGCTGCCAGGGAAGCGCTCCCGCCGGTCCTCAGGACCGTGCTGCGTCCCCTGGTCGCGCTCCTGCGCCGCTGGGACTACCAGGCCGCGCAGCGAGTGAATCACTTCGTCGCCATCTCCACCGAAGTACAGGCTCGCATCCGCCGCACCTATGGCCGCGACTCAGTCGTCATCCACCCGCCGGTGGATAGCGCCCGTTTCCGCCCCGCCCCCACCCACGACGATTACTACCTCATCGTCTCCCGCCTCATCCCCTACCGCCGCATAGACCTGGCCGTGCGAGCCTTCAATCAACTGGGGCTGCCATTGGTCATCGCCGGGGACGGGCGGGACCGCGAGGCACTGGAGGCGCTGGCCGGCCCCACCATCACTTTCCTGGGCCGCGTGCCCGACGAGGACCTGCCAGTCCTGTTTGCGAGGTGCCGGGCCTACGTTCTGCCGGGGGAGGAGGACTTCGGCATCGCGCCGGTCCAGGCCCAGGCTGCTGGCCGGCCGGTGATCGCCTACGGCGCTGGCGGCGCACTCGACACGGTCATTGATGGAGCGACTGGCGTCTTCTTCCGCGAGCCCACTCCGGAGGCGCTGGTCGCCGCCGTGCGCACCTTCGATTCCAACGCGATAGACTCCCACGTGTGCCGCGCCAACGCGGAGCGGTTCGCGGTGGAGGTTTTCAAAGAGAAACTGAGCCAGTTTATACGAGACAAGGTGACAAGGGGACAGGGAGACAGGGGGAGGGCCTGAACGGGGGATAGTCTCCTTGTCTCCGGGTCCCCGTGTCCCCTTGTCCCAAATCAAGGGAGCACAACGCATGGAATTGAGAATCTACTGGAAGATATTGATCCGTCGCTGGTGGCTCGTCGTCGCGCCAGTGGTCGTCGTGGCTTTCTACGTTGCTGCCACTTACACCCCGCCCGGCCCGGTCTACCAGGTGGTGATGTGTTTTGCGGCGGGGACGAAGCCGGCTGGGCTCAGCGAGGACTACGACCGCTATTACCCGTGGCTCACCTCCGAGTACATCGCCAATGGCCTGGCTGACGTGGCCGAGAGCGGAGTTTTCGCCCAGGCGGTCGCCTCGCGCCTGGCCGAAGCGGGCTATGAAGTCGCGCCCGGCGCGATCCAGCCCGCCATCGTTACTGACAACGCTCAATCCATCCTCGTCGTCTACCTCACCTGGCCCGACGCCGAGCAGATCGTCGCCGTGGCCGAGGCCATCACTGCCGAACTGACCGGGAACGGCGCGGCCTACTTCCCCCAATTGGAAGGCGTCGAGCCAGCCGTCCGTCCAGTGGACGTGCCCACGCCCGTCATGCTCCCGCCTGGGCTGCGCACCCAGTTGATGGGACCAGCGGTCAAAATCGGGCTGGCGCTGGTCGTCGGTGTCGCGCTGGCGCTCCTGTGGCACTACCTGGATCCCACTGTCCACGAGGCGGCGGAATTGGAAGCATTGGGATTGGACGTGTTGGCAGAAATACCGCGTAGGTGAGCAATGAGCAATGAATCAATGAACAATGAATCAATGAACAATGAACAAATGGAGGATAAGCAATGAAAGAGAGGCGGAAGTTTGACATTCAGGAGCGGACGTTTGAGTTCGCGGTGCGGGTGTGAAACTGTCAACTGGTTGCCTCGTACCGTTGCCGGGATTGAGGTCGGCAAGCAGGTTGTACGGTCAGCAACATCTGTCGGATCCAACGTGGAGGAGGCCGATGCGGCTGAGTCCAAGCGGGATTTCATCCATAAGATGAGTGTTACCCACAAGGAGACACGGGAGACTCGCTACTGGCTGCGCATTATCAAGGCGGTCTTGCTCGACGATGACGAAGTCCACTCACTGATCCAGGAAAGCGACGAACTCGTCCGCATCCTGTACATCATCGTGCAAAACGCGCGTCAGAGTCCCCGCAGCAAAACAGGGCGTTGATCCATTGTTCATTGTCTCATTGTCTCATTGTTAATTGTTCCGGGTTGTGGTACAATACCGCCCGCTTCCCTGAGGAGGTGATAAGCGATGGAACTTGGAAATTACGTGCGCATCCTGCGCAAGCGCTGGTGGATCGTCATCGTCGCGGTTATGCTGACCGCTGGCAGCGCCTTCGTCTTCAGTGAACTACAGACACCAGCCTACAAGTCCAGCGCCCAGGTTCTCGTCAAAGTCCGCCCCGACCTGGGCCTCACCCAATCGGCAAAGTGGTTGCTCCGCTCTTACGTGGCTCGCATGTACACCCGCGATTGGGCAGAGGATGTGATTGAGCGCCTTGAACTGCCGATGAAACCAGAGAAGTTGATGAGCAACGTTACCATCGCTTCCGACGAGTCGCGGTTTGTGATTCAGATTGACGTCGAGGACTACGATGGCGATGTAGCCAACGACATCGCCAGCACCTGGTCCGATCTGTTCATCGATTGGCGTAACAGCGAGAACGAGGAACAGCGTAAGGAGGACCGCGTCAAAGCCGAGTTGCTGGATCAGCCTACCTACGTCCAGTCGTGGCCTAAGACCAAGACGGTCACTGCTGCAGGAGGTATCTTCGGGCTTGTGATCGCTGGCGTGGTTATTTTCTTCCTCGAGTGGACCGAGGCGGGTATCGTCCGCACGCCTCAGGACGTGGAGCGTCAACTGAACCTGGTCGTGATGGGCGCTATCCCCTCCACCGAGTAAGGGCGCGGTTACCGCGCCCCTACTTCACCAATCAACCGAAGGACAAACTATGGCTGAACAACCTGACTTGATTACCCTGACCAATCCCCGCAGCCCGGCGGCCGAGGCCTACCGCACGCTGCGCACCAATTTGACCTTTGCCGCGCTTGACAAGCCTATCGAGACCCTGGTCGTCACCTCGGCTGCACCGGGCGAGGGTAAGTCCACCGTCCTCGCCAATCTGGCGGTCACAATGGCGCAAGGGGAACGGCGCATCATCCTGGTGGATGCCGACCTGCGCCGCCCCGGCCTGCACGAGGTCTTCGGCGTCGCGAATGACCGGGGGTTGACCACTATGATCGTTGAGGGGGCGGCGCTGGAGGATCCGCCGCTGATAAACACTGGCGTGGACAACCTGTGGTTGGTGCCTAGCGGCCCGTTGCCCCCCAACCCGGCCGATATCCTCGGTTCGCGCAAGATGGAGGAGATCATCGCCGCGCTCAAGGCTCGCGCCGACGTTGTCCTCTTCGATGCACCGCCCATCATCGCCGTGACCGACGCGGCTGTGTTGGGCACCAAGGTGGACGGCGTGCTGTTGGTTGTCTGCGCCGGACGCACCCGGCGAGAGCATGCCCAGCGTGCCAGGGAATTGCTGGAAAGGGTACACGTCCGTATTGTGGGGGCCGTATTGAACAATGCCCCACGCGACATCACGCTCGGCGGTTATTAGGCCACAAGGAGACCACGATGAAAGGGCTGATCATCAGCGGGGGCAAGGGCACACGTCTCTACCCGCTCACCTACACCAGTGCCAAGCAACTCATCCCCGTCGCCAATAAGCCGGTGCTCTTTCGCGTCATCGAGGCCGTTCGTGACGCTGGCATCACCGACATCGGCATCGTCGTAGGCGACACCGCCGAGGAGATCCAAATAGCCGTCGGCAGGGGCGATCGCTGGAATGTCAAGATCACCTACATTCACCAGGAGCAGCCCCTGGGCCTGGCCCACGCCGTCAAGGTCAGTCGCGATTTTCTGGGCGACGAGCGATTTGTGATGTTCCTGGGCGACAATGTCATCCAGGGAGGCATCTCAGGACTCATCAAGCAATTCGCCGACAGCGACTGGAACAGCCAGATTGTCCTCACGCGGGTGCCACATCCAGAGCGGTACGGTGTGGCCGAACTGGACGAGGATGGGCGCATCGTGCGGCTGGTCGAAAAGCCGAAGCAGCCGCCCTCCGATCTGGCGCTGGTCGGCATCTATATGTTCGACCATCACATCCACGAGGCAGTGGACAACATCACCCCCTCCTGGCGAGGCGAACTGGAGATCACCGACGCCATCCAATGGTTGGTAGAGCACGACTACAAGATCTACCCCTACGTCCACCGGGGCTGGTGGATTGACACGGGCGAGGCGGGGGAGCTTCTGGAGGCCAGCGGTCTGGTGTTAGAGGAACTGACGCCAAGGATCGAGGGCTACGTAGACCGCGACTCCGAGGTGGACGGCCGGGTGACAGTGGAAAAGGGCGCGGAGATCATCAACAGCGTCATCCGCGGCCCAACTATCATCGGCGAGCGCACCCGCATCGTCAACTCCTACGTCGGCCCGTTCACTTCAATCTACCACGACGTCGTGATTGAGGATAGCGAGATCGAGCGGGCCATCGTCCTGGAGCACAGTCTAATCCGCGACATCCCGGCCCGTATCCAGGATAGCCTCATCGGCCGGCGCGTCAGCCTGACCCGCTCACCCATCAAGCCGAAAGCATACAAACTGACCCTGGGCGACCACAGCCAGGTGGGGATATTGTGAGGCCCCCAAAAAGGCCTGACCAGAGGAGAGATGATCAATGAACGTACGAACATTGGAATTGCCCCCCCCGTTGTTCACAGCCCTGGAGAGCATAGGGGGGGAGACCCTGCGACAAAAACTTGCTCGCCTGCTCGCCGGTCAACTGCGTCAGAACCTCGAAGCGTGCGAGCGAGAGGCCCTGGACCTGGAGATCAAATATGGCCTGACCCATGAAGAGTTTCAGGCCCAACTTGAGGCCGGAGAACTAGGGGACGAATTCGCCTACGACCTGGAGCGAGATGCCATGCGTTGGAGCGACCTGCAAGCAGAGAAGCAGCACTGGCTCAAACTGTTGCATTCAGTCAAGAAACTGACCTGATGACTGCCGACGAGTTTCAGGCCGAACTGCACTCGGCCTTGCGGACGCACTTCCCCGACGTCGAGACGATCATCGAGGTGCGGCGCGGTGTACTTGTTGAGGCCAGAGTATACCTGAGCGACGACTTGTTCATTGACGTCTATTTTCACGCTCTGACACAGAAACACGCCTATGCGTTAATCTATCGACAACAGCGCCAGATGGGATATGACAACTACAAGTTCTGGCACCGGCATCCACTGGAACATCCCCACAAGCACGAGCCTTGTGAGCCGCCAACGGTTGAGGCGGTAATAGCTGAGATGGCCCAAGCGATAGACATCCTGATCGCCAGGGAGAGATAGTGGAAGAGCGTCTACCGCAGCAGCACTCGCGCCGGGGCACCCGCCGCATCGTCCCAGTGCAGCAACTCCGGTGTGCCCTCATACCCCCAGGCCAGGCGGAAGAAGGCCAGTTCCTCCTGTCCCTCGACCGGTCCTTCCTCCTCGTAGACCGGCACCCAGGCTCCGGTGTTGACGTACCACGTCTGCTCCAACCGCTCCACGGCAGCCCGATGATTGTGGCCCAGGACGATATAGCGGACCGCATGGGCGGGTTTCAAAACTTGCTCTAACTCGCGCGCCATGCTCAGCAGGTAATCGCTCTCGAAGAGATAGGTAAAACTGCGCTTCAGACCGAGACGCAGGAAGTAAGCCAACACCGCCGCTCCCAGGTACATGGCCATCATCCATCCCGGACCGCCGGTAAGGGTCAGTCCTGCAAGGACGATGAAGGTGACGGCGATGAGGGCCAGCAGCAGGGAGAGTAAATTCTGTATCGCTGAAGCGACCCATTCCCGCCACGAAGCGTCCACCCGCCGTTGCGCCAATGCAGCGATCTTGTGCGTCACGCGCGACGGCAGAGGAACAGGATCGTAGGGGCGCGGTGACCGCGCCCCTACGGGCGGCTCTTGCTCCCGTGCATGCCGGAAAGCGGAGGTCGCTGTCTTATGCGTCACATTCCAGAAGGCCCGTAAGAAGACCCAGCCTCGGGTGACCAATACCTCGATGGTCTGAACCGGATCCTTCTTGAAGGCCCATGCCAGGTAGCGCGTGGCCGGCTTGACGTTGTCGGCGAAGGGATGCACATCCTCTACCTTATTGAACAGGTAGCGCACAAAGAGGCTTCCCCACGGCAACTCAATGTGCTCTGGATCGCCGGGGATCACCGGGTTAAGGTAATCACGGAAATGGTTAGCCGCTTCGTACTGCCCGCCGTGCTCGACGTAGACCTGCCCGGGTTCGTAGTAGAACCAGGGATAGAAGTGTATGCGTGCCTTGAGTTCCTCCAACGTGACAGGCGGACCCTGGTCAAGCATCAGCCGCTCCCGAGTGTAAGCCCGCTCTATTTCCTTTGTGAGCCGCTCCTGTACCTTGACCCAGTGGAGTTCAACGTCGTGGTTGCCCTTGACGACGGCGACGTGATTTCCGTGCGCCATGAACCAGCCCAGTGCAGCGAAGAAATGCTGATGTCCTTGGGCGATCTGCTTCAGTTTCCACTCCGATTCACCGGCAGTCGCCCCCAGCCCGTAGTCTCGCTCGTTGATGCACAGTTCCTTCCGGCGTTCCACTCCCTTGACAGTCCGCAGCAGCCTCCCGTCCTCTGGCAACGAGACCACCTGCAGAAAATCGAACAGGTCGCCGTTGATGACCAGCAGCCACGGGCGGCCGCCGAAGCGGGATTGCGTCTTGACCTCCTCGTGATAGCGCAGGAAGCGCGCAAAGGCATCGTCAAACAGAAAATCTTCCAGGCGGGAGAACCTGCCGCTCTTCGGATTCAACCCCTCGCTCAGATGCAGGTCGCTCACGATCAATAGATTGTGTTCTTCCATCGTGCCCTCCCTGGGCGAGGAGTATAGCACGAATGTAGCGGATCGCCAAGCACATGCCACGCCTCGCACGCATACGCATCACTGGACAAGTCGAGCCAAAAGGACTATAATCTTCTCCGTTTCTCCCCTCTGTCCGAGGAATATATGCGCTGTCCCGAATGTGGAGCCCAGATCCCAGATAACTTGCTCCTCTGCCCGCAATGCGGTACGATGGTGGAGGAGACGCGACCTACGCGCGCCCGGCGGTCCAATCGGGTTGCCTCTGCCGCAGCAACGCCCGCACCGGGCACGGCCGCGCCCACGCGCTGGCAACGCCTACGACCGATCCTCTTCTGGGTAGTAGGCTTTCTTTGCCTGCTGACACTGAGCATCGGTGGCGGTACTTACTATGGTGTAAACTGGGGAGAACGTGACCGGGAGCAACGTCGCCTCGATCAGGCCGATCAGCACTACCGCGCCGGAATAGAACGGCTGGAAGCCGGTGAGTATGAACTGGGTATCGCCGAGTTCGAATATGTGCTCAAACTTGACCCCGACCATCCCTTCGCCCAACAAGGCGTCGCTGAAGCACAGGCGCGCATCGCTGCCCGTCCTACCCCCACCTCGGAGACCCACGAAGTTGTCGTGGACGACCTGTACCAGCAAGCCGTAGCCTACTACGAGGCTGAGCAGTGGCAAGACGCGGCCGCTGTGCTTACCCAACTGCGTGTATTTGACCGGGTCTACGAGGCGGAAGCAGTCGAGGAGATGCTCTTCACTGGCCTCTACAACGCGGGGGTAGCATTGCTGGATGAGGACTGTTTCGAAGAGGGCATCTTCTACCTCGACCAAGCAGTGGCGCTCCGCCCGCTGGACGAGGAGGCGCTGGCCCAGCGCAGCCTGGCCATCCAGTACATGACCGCGCTGGGCTACTGGGGGGTGGATTGGGATCGCTGCATTGAGCGCTTCGAGCAACTCTACGCCCTCGCGCCCGGTTACAAAGATGTCTTCCGGCGACTGTACCGCGCCCACGTCATCTATGCCGATGCCTGGTATGCTCAGGGGGAGATGTGTCCGGCCGAAGTGCAATACACACAGGCAGCGCAACTGATGGCCGACCCCGAAATTGAGCAGAAGCGAGTCGAGGCAGCCCAAATCTGCCTGATCGCCACCCCGACCCCCATCGCGCCCATCACCGGCACGCTACCCATCACGCTGACCGAACTCCCGCCGGGATTCACCACGGGCCGGCTGGCCTATTCAATCTACAACACGCAGACTGGCCTCTACGACGTCTACGCTCTCTTCGCCGACGGACGCCTGACGAGGATGGCCGGTGGAGCCGACCAGCCCTGCTGGTTGTGGGGCAGTGGGTCCCTGGGGTATCGCAGCCTGCTCTCGCCGGGCATCTCGCTGCTGGTGCCTGGGGAGGCGACGCCACGGCAACTGGCTGTGGGCGCTGGGTTGGCCTGGCCCGCCTTCTCGCCCGATGGCAGCCGTATGGCCTACGCCGCGCGAGACGTGGCCGGTGCCTGGCAGATTTACATCGCGCCGACGGACGGCTCGGCTGAGCCGAGAGTACACGCAGCGGGGAAGGGGCCAGCGTGGGGACCCACCGGTCTGCTGGCCTGGACCGGTTGTGATACTGATGGGGTCTGTGGCATCTTCGCGGACAATCCCGACGACGATCAGCCACCGACCCGCCTTACCGCCAGTATCAACGACGTCGGCTTGAACTGGGCCCCCAACGGCGAGATGCTGGCCTATATGTCCGACGTCACCGGCAACTGGGAGATTTACCTGCTCAGCATCAGCGGTGGCGTCGTGGTGCTCACCGACGACCCGGCCTCCGATGGCCTTCCCGCCTGGGCTCCCGATGGCTCTGGCCTGGCCTTCGTCTCTAACCGGGACGGGGCCTGGGGCCTCTACCTGATGGGGCCGAACGGGGAAGACCCGCACAAAATTCTCACCCTCGGTCCCAGCCTCCCCAACTGGACGAGCCAGCGGCTCTCGTGGGCTCCGTAACCTTGACGGAAGGGGCCAAAGGCGGTATACTTATAGTGAGCGGGGCGTGGCGCAGATGGAAGCGCGCTGCGTTTGGGACGCAGAGGTCGCCGGTTCAAGTCCGGCCGCCCCGACTGCGGGTGTTGCAAAATGGTATTGCCGCAGCCTTCCAAGCTGCTGTTACGGGTTCGATCCCCGTCGCCCGCTCTGTCCGCTCCTTATATCCGTTCCTTTCCAAATCCGTTGTTGTTGGGCCCATAGCTCAGCGGTTAGAGCAGCCGGCTCAGGGGATAAGGTCAGCTAAGTCCAGGTGTGGTAGGATATGCTGATCTGTCAAGGGCTGCCTGGGGGGAAACCCTCAGGTGATACCTGTCAAATTCGGGGAAGCCTAAGTCTGCAGATATGGTAATCCCGAGCCAAGCCCGTAAGGGAAGGTGTAGAGACTAGACGGCAGGCACCCTACGGGGTGAAGGGATAGTCCAGCCTACAAACCCGAAAGGGGCAGCGAAAGCTGTAGTAGGATGCATAACCGGTCGGTCCCAGGTTCGAATCCTGGTGGGCCCACTTGTTTCTTCTCTGGGGCGTAGCCAAGTGGTAAGGCACGGGACTTTGAATCCCGGTATCGTAGGTTCGAATCCTACCGCCCCAGCCTGGGCCATCGGACCCTCTCGCCAGATGACTGAATGCGGCTCGTAATTCGGTGGCCGTGGTGCACCCCTCGCGGGTCCGTACCACGGCCACTTTTAGTCATAGAAGGAGACAAGACGTGGATTTGGCGGTCGTGATTCTGGCGGCAGGCCAGGGAATTCGTATGAAATCTGACTTGCCCAAAGTGCTGCACCCGCTGGCTGGGCGGCCGCTGGTCACCTATGCCGTGGAGGCGGCGCAGGTGCTGACAGCCGCCAGGCCGGTGCTGGTGGTGGGGCGCGGAGCCGAGGCGGTGCGAGAAACGGTGGGTGAAAGCGTCATCTTCGTCGAGCAGGCCGAACAACGAGGCACAGGCCACGCCGTGCTTCAGGCACGGGAGGTGCTCCAGGGCCGGAGCGATCTTGTGCTGGTCACCTACGCTGATATGCCGCTCCTGACCGTGGGGACGCTGCGCCGACTGGAGGAGCGCCAGCGGGAAAACCCCGGGCCGATGACGATTCTGACCCTGGTGAGTGACAACCCTCGCGGATTCGGGCGCGTGATGCGAGCTGAAAGCGGCGCTGTGGTCCAGGTGGTCGAGGAGGCAGTGGCTACGCCGAAGCAGTTGGCGATCCGGGAACTCAACGCTGGCGTGTATTGCTTCGACGCCGATTGGCTGTGGCCTCACATAGATCGTATCCCGCTCAGTCTCCCCAAGCGGGAGTATTACTTGCCCGATCTGATCGGGATGGCGGTCGCCGAGGGCCTGCGGGTTGATGCGATTGCCACTGAGGACGCAGCGGAGGTCCTGGGCATCAACACGCGGGTGCACCTGGCGGAGGCGGAGATGGTGCTGCGCCGCCGCATCAACGAGCGCTGGATGCTGGCCGGCGTCACGTTCGTGGACCCAGCGACGACGTACATCGAGTCCGGCGTGACCATTGGACAGGATACGACGATCTGGCCCAACACGTACCTGCGCGGGCGAACGGCGGTCGGCGCGCACTGCCACATCGGCCCCAACACCATCATCGTGGACTGCGAGATCGGCGACGGCTGCCGGGTGTGGGCCTCGGTGTTGGAGCAGGCGGTGATGGAGGATGGCTCCGACGTCGGGCCATTTGGTCACTTGCGGAAGGGGGCATGGCTGTGCGAGGGCGCGCATATGGGGAACTTCGGCGAGGTGAAAAATGCGACGCTTGGCCCCGGGGCGAAGATGGGCCACTTCAGTTACCTGGGCGATGCCGAGGTAGGAGCCGGGGCGAACATTGGCGCGGGGACCATCACCTGTAACTACGACGGTGTGCACAAACATAAAACAGTGATCGAGGAAGGTGCCTTCATTGGCTCCGATACGATGCTGGTTGCGCCAGTGCGGGTGGGCAAGGGAGCCAAGACGGGGGCTGGGTCGGTAGTGACGCACGACGTGCCCGATGGCGCAGTGGCCTACGGCGTGCCGGCGCGAGTGCGAGGGGAGGGTGGGGGGCGTAAGAGGACGAGGGGACAAGGAGACAGGGAGACAGGGGGACAAGGAGACGGGAGGACAAGGGGACAGGAGGACAAGGGGACGCGGAGATAGACAGTGGGAGGCGCAGGGATGAAGGAGTGGTCGCGGGAGGAGTTGGTAGCCCAGGCAATGCGGGCACGTGAACGTGCCTACGCCCCTTACTCCGGCTACAGGGTGGGGGCAGCGCTGCTGGGGAAGTCGGGGCGTGTATATACCGGCTGCAACGTGGAGAACGCCGTCTATCCCTTGTGCACCTGCGCCGAGCGGGTGGCCGTGGTGAAGGCTGTCTCCGAGGGGGAAAGGGCATTCATCGCTTTAGCAGTCGTCACCGAGAACGGGGCCACCCCCTGCGGCTCCTGCCGCCAGACGCTGCGGGAGTTCGGCGAGGACATCATGGTGCTGGTCGTTGACGTCACCGGTGCCTACCGTGAGACAACTGTAGCGGAGTTGCTGCCGGATGGTTTCAGCGCGGCAGATCTGAACTGAAATTGTGCAGTGGGTGAACGGCCCAACGCGGTACCGCGTCGGGCCGCTTTTGTTTGCACTCCGTGAACGGGATGGTATAATGACACGCGAGGAGGCCGGACGTGAGCACAGAGCGGCTATATCGCACCGAGGGCATCGTCATCCGTCGGCGCAGCCAGGGCGAGGCCGATCGCGTCCTGACTCTGTGCACACCCTTGGGCAAGATAGAGGTCATCGCCAAGGGAGCGCGCAAACTGCGCAGCCGGAAGGCGGGCCACATCGAACTCTTCACCCGCTCCAGTTTCGTGATCTCACGGGTGAAGAACTCCTGGGACATCATCAGCCAGGCCGAGACCGTCGAGGCGCACGAGTTATTGCGCGGCGACCTGCTGCGCGGGACGTACGCTCGCTACGCGGTGGAACTGCTCGACCGCTTCTTCGCCGCAGGGGAAGGCGGCCCGGCGCTCTTTGATTTGCTCAACCACACGCTCACCTGGCTGTGCCAGGACGATGACCTGGCTCTGATCGCTCGCTTCTACGAGCAACACCTGCTGGGGCTGGCGGGCTTTCGCCCGGAATTGAACGCTTGCGTGGGTGAGCACGACGGGCACGTTTCGCTCCACCCCCGCGAGTTGACAGAGGACGAGCGGCCCTACGGCTTCGATCCGGAACGGGGTGGGGCACTGTGTCGCAACTGCTACGCCGGGCGCGGGAGGCATCCACAGGTCGTGCTCCTCTCGTCCGGCGGGCTGTGGTTTCTGCAGGAGTGCCAGCGGCGTCCCTACACCAGGCTGCGCCCCCAGCGAATCGCACCCGCGCTGCACGAAGAGGCGGAGCGGGTGATGCGCCACTACATCACCTATCACCTGGAACGAAGTGTGAAGTCCGATGCGTTCTTGCAGCGACTGAAGCGAGAGGAAAGCCAATCTACCTGCAGAAAATTATCTTGAAGAGTTAGGAGGACCAGTTGACGAAACCGCTGACATTCCAGGAGGTCATCCTCCGCCTGCAAGAGTTCTGGGCCGAACGGGGCTGTCTCTTATGGCAACCCTACAGCGAAAAGATTGGCGCGGGGACGATGAACCCCGCCACCGTCCTGCGCGTCCTGGGGCCGGAGCCCTGGAACGTGGCCTACGTCGAGCCTTCCTACCGGCCTGACGACGGCCGCTATGGGGAGAACCCCAACCGCATGCAGATGCACACTCAGTTCCAGGTCATCCTCAAACCCGATCCCGGCAACCCGCAGACGCTCTACCTGGAGAGCCTGTACGCGCTGGGCATCCGCCGCGAGGAGCACGACATCCGCTTCGTCGAGGACAACTGGGAGAGCCCGGTCCTGGGGGCATGGGGACTGGGCTGGGAGGTGTGGCTGGACGGTATGGAGATCACCCAGTACACCTACTTCCAGCAGGCGGGCGGCTTCGCGCTCGACCCTGTCTCGGTCGAACTGACCTACGGACTGGAGCGCATCGTGATGTTTCTGCAAAACGTGGGCTCGGTGTGGGAGATTGACTGGGATGGCACGCACACCTATGGCGACGTCCTTCTCCAGCCGGAGGTCGAGCACTGCCGCTACGATTTCGAGTTGGCCGATGTGGAACGGCTGGCCCAGGTGTACAACCTCTACGAGGCCGAGGCGCGTTGTTGCCTGGACGCAGGGCTGGTCATCCCCGCCCACGACTACGTCCTGCGCTGCTCCCACACCTTCAACCTGCTCGACGCACGAGGAGCCATCGGCGTGACGGAGCGAGCGACCTACTTCCGCCGCATGCGCGACCTCTCGCGGCGGGTGTCGGAGGCGTATGTGGAGCAGCGAAAACGGCTGGAATATCCCTGGTTGGATGAGGGAGAAGTTTCAAGTTTCAAATTTCAGGTTTCAGGTGCTTTGCCTGACCTGAAACTTGAAACCCTGAAACCTGAAACCCTGTTGCTGGAGATTGGCACCGAGGAGTTGCCCGCCGGCGACCTGGACGCGGCACTGGCGCAACTGCGCGAATTGGTCCCGGCCTGCCTGGCGGAGCAGCGGCTCGACTACGAGGGCCTGCGTGTGCTGGGCACCCCCCGACGGCTGGTGTCGCTGGTCGAGGGCATGGTCCCGCGCCAGCGGCCGGTCGAGGAGGTGGTGAAAGGGCCGCCGGCACGCGTGGCCTTCGATGCCGGGGGCCGCCCGACGAGGGCTGCCCAAGGGTTCGCCCGCAAGCAGGGCGTAAGCGTGGGCGCGCTGGAGGTGCGAGAGGTGGACGGAGGCGAGTACGCGGTGGCCATCAGGCGCGAAGAAGGGCGACCGGCTGCTGAGGTGCTGACCGCTCTGCTGCCCGAACTGATCGCCAGCTTGCGCTTTCAGAAGAGCATGCGCTGGAACGAGAGCGGCGTTGCCTTCTCCCGGCCCATCCGCTGGCTGGTGGCGTTGTTGGGCGAAGCGGTCGTTCCCTTCGAGTACGCTGGCGTGAGAAGCGGCCGTGCCAGCCGTGGCTCCCGGCCCGAGGGTTCCCCCAGGTTCGAGATCGCGCGGGCGGAGGACTACCTGGCGCTGCTGGCACAGCACTACATCGTGGCCGACCCCGAGGAGCGGCGCACCCTCATCGCCGAGCAGGCGACGCATCTGGCCCAGGGCGTGGGCGGGCGCATCCCGGATGACTTCTTGGACAGCCACAGAGGGCTGTCCCTACTAGGCGAGGTCGCCAACCTGGTCGAGCAGCCCACCCCTTTCCTGGGCCGCTTTGAGGAGGAGTACCTGCGGCTGCCCGCCGATGTGCTCGTGGCGGTGATGAAGAAGCACCAGCGGTATTTTCCCGTGATTCGTGATCCGGGAATCGTAGATTCGGGATTCGTAGATTCGGAAACCAGAGGCTCGATTCCCGATTCCCAAATCTACGAATCCACGAATTTACGAACCTACGAATCTACGAATTTGCTCCCCTACTTCATAGCCGTCCGCAATGGGAGCGACGAACACCTGGACATCGTGCGCCGTGGCAACGAGGAGGTCATCCGCGCTCGATTTGCCGATGCCGACTTCTTCTACCGCGAGGACACCAAAAAGCCGTTGGAGGAATTCCTGCCGCGCCTGGGGACACTTACCTTCCAGGAGCAACTGGGCTCGATGCTCGATAAGACCCACCGCTTGGAACAACTGGTGGGCCAACTGGCCGAGATGTTGGGGTTGAGCGAGGAGAAAGCGGAGATCGCCAGGCGGGCGGCCCACCTCTGCAAGGCTGACCTGGCGACCAATATGGTGGTCGAGTTCACCAGCCTGCAAGGGATGATAGGGCGGGAGTACGCTCTGAGGTTGGGGGAGGACCCTGCTGTGGCCGAGGCGATTCTCGAGCACTACCTGCCCCGCTTCGCTGGCGATACGCTGCCCCGGACCCGGCCCGGCCTGGTTGTGGGGCTGGCCAACCGGCTCGACAGTCTGGCGGGCCTCTTTGCGGTGGGGATGGCCCCCACCGGCTCGTCCGACCCTTATCACCTGCGCCGGGACGCCCTTGGCCTGGTGCAGAACCTGATCGCCCACCAGATTCCCTTCTCGGTACAGGAAGGTTTGGCGGCGGCGGCGCGTCTGCTGCCGGTGGAGGTTGCCCCTCCTCCCCGCATCGGGGAGGAGCCGGGGGAGGGGTACGTGGCAGCGGCACTGGATTTCGTCGTCGAGCGATTGCGGGGCACCATGCGCGAACAGGGTTTCCGCTATGATGTAGTGGACGCTGTGTTAGCGGCGCGGGGCGATGACCCTTTCCGCGCCCACCAGTCTGTCGAAGAACTCTCCCGCTGGGTGGCCCGCGACGATTGGAGCCTCATCCTCGACAACTACGCCCGCTGTGTGCGCATCACCCGTGACTTCAAAGAGCGCTTCATACTGGACCCGGCCTGCTTCGTGCAGCCGGCGGAGGAGGAACTGCATGCGGCCTACCAGGAAGCGCGGGCGCGGGCCACGCCGCAGAGCACGGTGGACGAGTTCCTCACCGCCTTCTTGCCATTGGTGGACGTGATTGACCGCTACTTCGCCAGAGAGTCGGGGGTGCTGGTGATGGCGGAGGATCGGGCATTGCGGGAGAACCGGCTGGCGCAGTTACAGCACATCGCCGCACTGGCCGATGGCATCGTGGACCTGAGCCGGCTGGAGGGATTCTGACCAACTACTCCATCCCCAGGTAGGCCTTCTGCACCATCGGGTTTTGCCGAAGTGCTTCGGCCGTGTCGCTCAAGACGATCTCCCCTGTCTGCAGAACGTAGCCTCTGTGGGCGAGCCGGAGCGCCATGCGTGCATTCTGCTCCACCAGCAGGACCGTCACCCCGCGGGCATTGATCTCGCGGATGATCTCGAAGATAGCCTTGACGAGCATAGGAGCCAGGCCCAGCGAGGGCTCGTCCAGCATCAGGATGCGTGGCCGTGCCATCAGCGCGCGGCCGATACTGAGCATCTGTTGCTCGCCGCCGGAGAGCGTGCCGCCGAGTTGGTTCTTCCGCTCCTCCAGGCGGGGGAATAGGTCGAAGACGCGGCGGCGATTCTCCTCGATGGCCTCTTTATCCTTGCCCAGGGTATAGGCCCCCATGTTCAGGTTCTCCATCACCGTCAGGGTGGAGAAGACCTGGCGGCCCTCGGGCGCGTGGGAGATGCCCCTGTCAACGATACGGTGGGCCGGAAGTCCGTTGATGTCCTGACCGTCGAACTCAATCCGGCCCTCGCGGGGGCGGATCAGGCCGGAGACAGTGCGCAGCGTCGTCGTCTTGCCGGCCCCGTTGGCCCCAATGAGCGTGACGATCTCCCCCTTCTCCACCTCCAGGTTGATGCCTTTCAGTGCGTGTACGTGGCCATAGTAGGTATGCAGGTTCTTGATCTTCAGCAGCGCCATGGTCACACCTCCTCCTCGCCCAGGTAGGCTTCGATCACACGCGGGTTTGCCTGCACCTCGGCCGGCGTGCCTGCGGCAATCTTCGCCCCGTAGTCGAGGACGACGATGCGCTCGCAGATACCCATCACCACCTTCATATCGTGCTCGATGAGGAGGATGGTGATACCAGAGTCGCGGATTTCTCTAATCAGAGCCATCAACTCCAGGCTTTCCTGCTCGTTCAGACCGGCGGCCGGCTCGTCGAGGATGAGCAGGGCGGGCCCGGTGGCCAGTGCGCGGGCGATCTCCAGCCGTCGCTGGTGACCGTAAGGCAGGTTCCTGGCCAGTTCATCTCTATACTCATGTAACTGCATAAACTCCAGGTAACGCTCGGCCTCCGCGATGATGTGCGTCTCCTCCTCGCGCTGCGACGAGGGTCGGAAGATTGCCCCCGCTACACCTGCCCTGGTGCGGCAATGCGGGCCAGCCATCACATTCTCCAGGACAGTCATGTTCTTGAACAGGCGGATCGTCTGGAAGGTGCGGGCGATGCCGCGCTCGGTGATCTCGTGAGGACGGCGGGACCTGACTGCGTCCCACGCCCTCTGCACAGGGCGGAGGGGCAGCCAACTGGCCCACCAGACGGGGGTGCTCAGCCGCTCTCGCCAGGTATAGAGAGGACGGGCGATGCGTTCGCCCTGGAAGTAAACCTCGCCCGCCGTGGGCGGGTAGACGGCGGTAATCATGTTGAAGATTGTGGTCTTCCCGGCGCCATTGGGGCCGATCAATCCCAGGATTTCGCCCTGGTTGATCCCGAAGTCAACGTGGTCAACAGCCACCAGGCCGCCGAATTGTTTGGTCAGGTCTTGAACTTCCAAAAGTGCCATAGTGCTTCCCTCGGATCAACTGCCTGCCGCCGGAACAGTAAGGGCTTCCTCTTTCTCGCCCCGCATTTCCAACCGCACGCGGCGGCTTGGCCACAGCCCCTCCGGGCGGGCGATCATCATAACCACCATCGCCACGCCCAGCCAGGCATCCCGCCAGGCCTTCAGCGGGCGGGAGAGTTCTGGCAGGGTGATCATGCCCAGCGTACCCACGAAGACGCCAGGGATGGAACCTGTGCCGCCCAGAACGACGATGCAGAACATGATCACCGATTCCATGAATTTGGACATATCGGGCGAGATCACTGTGATCTTACCCGCGTAGAGAGCACCCGCCAGCCCGGCCCAGCCGGAACCCAGCATGAAAGCCAGTAGTTTGACACGAGTGGTATCAACCCCCATTGCCTCGGCCGCTATCTCATCCTCACGCACGTACATCCAGGCTCGTCCCAGGCGGGAGTGCTCCAGCCGCTGTATACCGAAGATGGTGATGACCAGGAAGATCAGCATGAGATAGTAATGGTAGATCGGCTGGCGCAACTCGAAGCCGAACAGAACAGGACGGTCAATGGCGCATAGGCCGTTCGCCCCACCGGTGATGCCAAAGAGATTATTCACCAGCACCAGCCGCACTACCTCGCCGAAGGCAATAGTCACGATGCACAGATAGTCGCCCCGCAGGTGCAGGATCGGCCTGGTAATCAGGTAGCCGAAGAGAGCCGCGACGACCACGCTGAGCGGCAGCGTCAGGAGAAGCGGGATATGAAGGTAGAGGTTGAGGAGAGCGGCAGTGTAGGCTCCCAGCGCGTAGAAGGCCGCGTGGCCCAACTGGAACAGCCCGGCGTAGCCGACGATGATGTTCAGGCTCAGGCCCAACATAACGTAGAGGCCGGTGCGCCATAGCACGGAGCGGTAGTAGTCGTTTAGCGGCAGCGGCAGCAGGACAGATAGCACGACGAGGCCCACCTGCCACCAGAGCGGCCGGAGTGAAGAGGCCTTGCGGAGGCGTGTCAGCAATTCTCTCATGGTTGCCCCCTCACAGTTTCTCCGCCACCCGCTCGCCGAGCAGCCCGGTGGGGCGGACGATCAGGATGATGATCAGAATCACGTAGGCGATGACGTCCTTCCATTGCGGCGATATGTACCCGGAGCCCAGTGTCTCGATGATACCGAGGAGCATGCCGCCTAACATCGCCCCGGGGACGTTGCCGATGCCGCCCAGGATGGCAGCGATGAACGCCTTCAGCCCGAAGACCCATCCTAGCGTAAAGTCGAATGAGCCGTAGTAGAGGGCCACGATCATCCCTGCTACCCCGCCCAGGCCCGGGCCGATGAGGAAGACGATGGCGATGATGCGGTCAACGTCTATCCCCATCAGCCGCGAGACGTCATGATCCAACGAGACGGCGCGCATGGCCGTGCCGATGCGGGTGCGCTGGACAAAGAGATACAGCGCACCCATAATCAGGAATGAGGCCGCCAGGACGACGATCTGCATCACGCTGACCCGCACACTTCCCGCTATCGTGATGCCCCCCGCCGGCGTGATCCCGGCCGGATAGGTCTTCCAACTGGCACCGTAGACGTTGCGGGCCAGGCTCTCCAGGATAAAAGCAACCCCCAGCGCCGAGATCACCGGCGCCAGTCGCCCGGCCGTGCGCAGGGGACGGTAGGCCACGCGCTCCACCAGGACTCCGGCGAGGGCCACGGTGACCATTACAATGATGACGACCGGAAGTATGGCCCACGCGCTCGCCTGGGCCAGCAGGGCCAGCAGGACGTTCAGCCCGGTCAGGCCCAGGTAGGCCCCCCACATAAAAAGGTCGCCGTGGGCAAAGTTGATCAACTTCAACACTCCGTAGACCATGGTGTAGCCCAGGGCAACCAGCGAGTAAAATGCGCCAATGGTTATGCCATTGATCATCTGCTGGATGAATTGCATGAGGTTTGCCCCCCAATGGCTGAACCCTTGCGAAGGTTAGGTGACAGATTTCGGGCCAAAAGCACCTTACGTCAATCGGAAGTCACTGCATTACAGAGCCTACTCGCAACCTTCGCAAGGGTAGTAAACTGTGGGAAAGGGGGAGTTCGAGGCCCCTCGAACTCCCCCCATTCTGTCGTCAGGCCTACGGCTGCTGCGGGTTCATGATGAACTCGCCATTTTCGTTGATCACATAGGCCACGTGGATGGTGCCCAGCCGATCCCCTTTCTCATCCCAGCCCAGGATGGGGCCGGTGAGGCCAGGGAAGTCCTTTACTTCGTTGTGGAGGAATTCAGCCAGGACTTTCGAGTCGGTGGACTCGGTCTGCTCAATGGCGTAGCGGATGACGTTGAAGGCCTCAGCCGCCATCATCCACCACACACTGTCGGGCGACATGTCATACTCGGCCTCGAAGTCGGCCACGAATTTCTTTGCCTCGGGATAGTCCACGTCCTTGGGCAGCGGCTCGGTGGTGACGTAGACGCCCACGGCGTTCTCCAGCCCGGAGATCTGGATCATCTCGGGGTTGTTGCAGGCGTTGCCCACGACCCACGTGATATCCAGCCCCAGTTCGCCGGTCTGCTTGAGCAGCAGCCCGCCCTGGGCGTGGTAGCCGGAAAAGTAGATCGCGTCCAGCCCGGCGGCCCCGATGTTGGTGAGGATGGGACTGAAGTCCTGGTCATCGGGGTTGATGGCGTCGTAGAAGGTCACGTTGAGCCCCATCTCTTCCGCGTAGCGCTTGGTGTGTTCGGCCAACCCCTGGGCGTAGGTGGAGTTGTCGTGCAGGATGCCGACGTTCGCCGCACCCAGCACGTCCTTCATAAACGTGGCGGCGAAGAGGCCCTGGCGGTCGTCCAGGAAGCAGACGCGGAAGAAGCGCTGGAAGCCCTTCTCAGTCAGCCGCGTGGCCGTCGAGGAGGGGGTGATGTGGAACAGGCCGGCCTCGTTGTAGATTTCCGAGGCGGGCTCGGTGGCGGTGGAGTTGTAAGCACCGATGACGGCCACGACCCCGGCATCCACCAGTCGCTGCGCAACCAGCGCCGCCTGCGTCGGGTCGCCGGCATCGTCCTCGACGATCAATTCGATCTGGCGGCCCAGCAGGCCACCGGCCTCGTTCGTCTGGTCAACGAGCAGGCGGACGGCCTTCTCGAAGCCCTGGCCCTCGTAGGCATAGTCGCCAGTCATAGGCCCTTCCAGGCCGATCTTGATCGTCCCAGTCTCTTTCTTGCAGCCTGCGAGCAGGGGCAGGGTCAAAACGAGCACCAGGAACAGCAGAGCAAGTTTTTTACACATGACTATTCTCCTCCATTTTGGATTGTGAGTGGTGGTCCGGCTCGTGGCCGGACCATGTGGCTATACGTCGCTTTGTATTGTGCCGATTTGTCTTATGCGCCCTCCTTTCTGGCCTGAATACCCAGGCCGGTTCCAGTCTGTACAGCGGAATGCCAATCCGCTCTACGTTGGTTGCGGCCTTGCCGCGCGTATGATACGGGCGATTTGCCTACCTGTCAAGTTGGGTGTGGCTCTCGTCACAAAGTAAAGTCTCCCGTCGGTACTCACCGGCGGGAGACTTTTACTGTCCACTGACCGACCACTCAATCTGTTCACTTACCCGCCGAGGTAGGCTACCTTCACTTCCGGATTGTCGGCCACTTCGCGGGCTGGGCCTTCGAGCGCGATGCGCCCCGTCTCCAGCACGTAGGCACGGCTGGCAACGGAGAGGGCCATCTGCGCGTTCTGCTCCACCAGCAGGATGCTGGTGCCCTGATTGTGGATCTCCTGGATGATGTCGAAGATTTCCTCTATCAGCACAGGCGCCAGTCCCATCGAAGGCTCGTCGAGCAGCAGCAATTCGGGGTTGGCCATCAACCCTCGTCCTATGGCCAGCATTTGCTGTTCACCACCGGACAGGGTGCCGCCGTACTGATCGAGTCGCTCCTTGAGGCGCGGGAAACTCTTGAAGACCCGCTCCATGCTCTGTTCAATGGCTGCCCGGTCATTGCGCGAGAAAGCGCCCATGTCCAGGTTCTCCTGCACTGTCAGAGGGGCGAAAATCTTGCGCCCCTCCGGCACCTGGACGATTCCCATGGAGACAATCTCGTAGGGAGGCGTGGTCGTAATCTCCTGTCCCTTGAACTTGATGCCCCCGGAACGTGCCCTGACCAGGCCCGAGATCGTGTTCAGCGTGGTTGACTTGCCAGCACCGTTCGCTCCGATGAGGGTGACGATCTCGCCTCTCTCCACGTGGAAGGATATGCCCTGCAATGCGTGGATGGCTCCGTAGTAGACGTTCAGGTCTTTGACTTCCAGTAACATTATGCCACCATCCTTGTCGCCTGGCTGCCCAGGTAGGCCTCGATCACCTTGGGGTCGTTTTGGATCTCCTTCGATGTCCCACGGGCGATGATCTCACCGAAGTCAATGACGGTGATCCACTCGCAGATGCCCATCACCACGCGCATCTGGTGCTCGATGAGGAAGATAGTCAGGTCGAAACGATCCCGGATGAAGTGGATCAGTTCCATCAACTCAACGACCTCACGCGGGTTCATCCCCGCTGCCGGCTCGTCCAGCAGGAGCAAGTCCGGCTCCGTCGCCAGCGCGCGGGCGATCTCCAGGCGTCGCTGTGCGCCGTAGGGCAGGTTCGAGGCCAGCGTATCCTGAAGATGCTCCATCCCGAACACGGCCAGGAACTCCTGCGCTCTCTCCGTCATCTCCCGCTCGCCCTGGCCGAAACGGCGCGAGCGCAGGACACCATCGAATAAATTGTACCGTGCGTGAGGGTGATAAGCGACGCGGACGTTGTCCAGGACCGTCAGGTTGGGGAAGATGCGGATTTTCTGAAAGGTGCGGCCGATGCCCAGTTGCGTGATCTCGTGGGCTGGTCTGTCCGTAATCTCTTGTCCATTGTAGGCGATGCTGCCCGCGCTGACCGGATAGATGCCGGTGACCATGTTAAAAATGGTGGTCTTGCCAGCGCCGTTGGGCCCGATGAGCCCGACGAGTTCCCCTCTCTTGATCTCGACGTCAAAATTGTGAACCGCGCGCAACCCGCCGAAGAACTTAGTCAGGCCGCCAATCTTCAGAACAGTCGAGTCGGTGCCCGGGTCCGGGCCGTGAATGTCTGACTGTGCCATTGTTTGTTTCACCTCCTCTAGTTCTCCGATGCCTGAGCCTCGGCCTTGGACATTCCGGCTGAGGCTTCCCCCTGCCCGTGTTCCTTCTTGGCTATCTTGGGGAGTTTCAGGAAGCCCCACTCCTTGTTACCCATGAGCCCCTGGGGCCGGAACAACATCACAGCCAGCACAATCAGGGGGTAGATGACGTAGCGCCAGTCTATGAACTCGGCCGGCAAGACGCGCAGCCCCTCGAGCAGGAGTTCGAAGGTATAGGCCCCCAGAACCGTGCCGGTCATGCTTCCCACCCCGCCGAAGACCACCATCACGAAGGGGTCCACCGATTTAAGCCAGGTGAAGTTTGAGGGATGCAGGAAACTGTACAGGTGGGCGTACAAAGCACCGGCCAACCCGGCATACGCACAGCCCAGGGCGTAGGCCAGCGTTTTGAACTTGAAAGCGTTGATGCCCATCGTCTCCGCCGCGATAGGGTCATCCCTGACAGAAAGTATGGCCCGTCCTGTGCTCGAGTAGATGAAGTTGCGCATGACGACGAGTGCCACTGCCGCGCAGGCAAACACCCACGGCCAGGTAGTCAGGTTGGGAATATTGACCATGCCTCGTGCGCCCTTCATCGTGGGGATCAATTTGTCAGCGTTGTTGAAGAACACATACGTAATGATCCCGAAGCCCAGCGTGGCGATGCACAGGTAGTCGTAAGTCAGGCTCAGGAGTGGCAGGCCGACGAGGAAACCGACGAGCCCGGCCAGCACAGCCCCAGATAGCAGCGCGAGCAAGAAGATCACCTGCTGCGACATGGCTATGGGCAGGGCCCCCAGTACCGGAGGCACGAGGGCTAACACGCCCTGTCGCACCAACCAGCCGCTTCCCCCGCCGACGACGACGATAGTCAGCCCGCCCGCCAGAAGCATGGCCACCGTCGCCAGCACCGAGGCCTCGAAAGGAGTCAGCCACCTGGAGAGTTTATCTCGCATCAGGTTGCGCAGGTGGCCGATCTTGAAGTAGGAGATCGCGACCACAGCCAGGATGAATCCCACTTCGATGGCCAGAACGCCAGCCAGCCCTCCAGCAGGGTTTCCACTCCACCCCACAATCCAGTCCTTGGTGATCAGGGCGGAGGAGTAAGCGCCGATGCCGTAGAAAGCGGCGTGGCCCAGGGCAAACAGCCCCGCATATCCGTACTTCAGGTTCAGGCCCAGGGCCGAAATAGCCATGAGCGTCCCGAGCATGATGACCTGCTGCCAGTACCCGCTGAGCCACCCGTGGCTAGAAATAATTTGAAACCCAACGCCGACGACCAGAAAGAATAGTGTTGCTGTCAGCCAGGTAGGTAGTGAGCGAATCTTCATTGTTTGTCCCCTTCTACTTCGTCTCTTCGAACGGATCGCCGAAGATGCCGGTGGGTTTAATGAGGAGCATAACGATCAGCAATATGAAAGCGATGCCATCTTTAAGGGTAGAGCCCAGAGGCACGTAACCTACTGTCATAGCCTCGACGAACCCCATGATCAACGAGCCCACAAAAGCCCCTGGAATACTGCCGATACCGCCGATGACCGCCGCCACGAACGCCTTCAGGCCGGGCTGGATGCCCATAAAGGTGAAGATCTGTGGGTAGGCGGTGGCGTACAACATGGCCGCCGTCCCCGCCAGCGCCCCGGTCAGGGCGAACGTGGCCCCGATGACCGCGTTGACGTTGATGCCCATCAGCCGGGCGGTGGGCTTGTCGAAAGCACTGGCTCGCATGGCCTTGCCGATCTTGGTGCGCCCTACGATGTACTGTACCCCAAGAAAATACACGATTGAGACGCTGGCAATGACCAACTGGATGTTGGTGAACGTCACCCCTCCCACGTTCCAGGTCACCAACTCGAACGGGCGTATAAAAGCGATGTAGTCGGGGCTGAAGACGAACTTGAGAGCGGTGAAATACTCCAGGAAAATGGACATGCCCAGGGCAGTGATCAGTGCCGCGATGCGGGGGGCATCGCGCAGGGGCTTGTAGGCCACACGGTCAATGATCACCATCAGGAAAATACAGGCCACCGTCGCCAGCAGCAGAGCCGGCAGGAAAGAGAGGCCGTATTGGGTGATGCCATAAAACGACACGAATGCCCCGACCATAAAGAGGTCCCCGTAGGCGAAGTTGATCAACTTCACCACGCCGTAGACCAGCGTATATCCCACCGCGATCATGGCGTATACGAAGCCCAGTTGCAGCCCGTTGAGCATCTGCTGGATAAAGGTGACGGGGTTTTTGGCAACCCAGCCGCCGATGACCGAGATGATCATTCCTGCGATGGCTGCGAGTATGCCCCAACTAAGTGCTTTGAGAAGCACCTTAACGATGTTGTCTTTCATGCCACGTTCTCCTCTCACGATAAGACTTCGGAAGTCTACAGAGAGTATCTCTGGGCGAGACCGTCTTGCTTTCGGCGTCTCCTGGTTTGACAAGGCACCCTGGAGACTTCCGAAGTCTGATAGAGGCGAAGAGGGGGCAGGAGCACCAGCCCCCTCCTCGCTGTACTGCGGCGGACTAAGGAGCCACAAACTTCACAAACTCAACCTTGCCGCCTGTGACGTGGTTGATGGCCGCCGTCTTCTGCGGGTCACCAAACTCGTTGTAGACGATCTCGCCAGCCACGCCTTCATAGTGGATGTTCTGCAGCGCATCCTTCACCGCGGCCGTATCATCCACCCCAGCCTCGGAGATGGCCTGCAAGAGTACCCAGGCCGCGTCGTAGGCCAGCGCGGCCAGCGCATCCGGCGGCGCGCCGTAATTCGCTTCGTAGTTGGCCACGAAGTCCTGCACGATGGAGCGCGGGTCAGCCGGCGAGTAGTGGTTGCTGTGATAACCGCCATCCACCGCCTCCACGTCCAGGAGGGGCGAATCCCAGCCATCACCGCCCTGCATGATCGCTGTGATGCCCTTCTCCTTGGCCTGCTTGGCGATGACGTTGACCTTGTTGTAGTAGTCGGGCAGGTAGAGCACGTCCACGTCGGCGTCGGCCACCTTGGTCAGCAGGGCCGCGAAGTCGGTGTCATCCTTGGTGTAGGCCTCGAAGACCGGCACCTCGCCGCCCATTTCCTCGAAGGAAGCCTTGTAGTACTCGGCCAGGCCCTTGACGTAGTCGTTGCCCACGTCGTAGAGCACTGCCGCCGTCTTGGCCCCCAGGTCACGGATGGCGAAAGCCGCGTTGACCTCACCCTGGAAGGGGTCGAGGAAGCAGGCGCGGAAGATGTACTCTTTGTTGGAGCCGTCCTCGTTGATCGTCACCTGAGGGTTGGTCGAGGTGGGGCTGAGCTGTATGACGCCAGCAGGGTTGGCGATCTCCGAGATGGGGATTGAGGCGCTGGAGCACACAGCGCCCAGGATGTAGTGCACCTTGTCCTGGGTGATGGCCTTGTTGCCGACGTTGGCCGCTTCCTGGGCATCGCACTTGGTGTCGCCCAGGGTGGTCTCAATCTCCCACCCGGCAGCCCGTGCCTCGTCGAAGGCCAGGTTCACAGCGTTGGCGCTGGATTCGCCGTAGGTCTTCACGTCCCCGCTCATCGGGAACAGCATACCGACCTTGATGGGGAAGCCAGGCGCAGGCGGAACCGCTGCCTCTTCTGGTTCCTCCGCCGGCGCGCCAGCGGGAGCCACGAACTTCACGAACTCGATCTCGCCGCCCGTGATGTGGCTGATGGCCGCCTTCTTGATCGGGTCGCCGACCTCATCGAACCTGATTTCGCCGGCCACGCCCTCGAACTGGATAGCCGCCAACTCATCCCTGACCACAGCGGGGTCATCCACCCCGGCATTCTCGATGGCCTGCAACAGGACGTTGGTCGCGTCGTAGCCCAGCACAGCCACGAAGTCTGGCGTCATACTGTACTCGGCGTCGAAGGCCGCTATAAAGTCCTGGACGATGGGGCGCGGGTCGTAGACCGAGTAGTGGTTGCTGAAGTACGCGCCATCCACCGCCTCCAGGTCCAGATCGGGCGAATCCCAGCCATCGGCGCCGAGCAGGGTGGCCGTGATGCCCTTGTCCTTGGCCTGCTTGGCGATGACGTTGACCTTGTTGTAGTAGTCGGGCAGGAAGAGCACGTCCACGTCGGCCTCGGCTACCTTGGTCAGCAGGGCCGAGAAGTCGGTGTCTTCCTTGACGTAAGCCTCGAAGACCGGCACCTCGCCGCCCAGATCCTCGAAGGAGGCCTTGTAGTACTCGGCCAGCCCCTTGACGTAGTCGTTGCCCACGTCGTAGAGCACTGCCGAACTCTTCGCCCCCAGTTCGGTCATGGCGAAGGAAGCGTCCACCTCACCCTGGAAGGGGTCGAGGAAACAGGCGCGGAAGATGTACTCCTTGTTGGAGCCATCCTCGTTGATCGTCACCTGCGGGTTGGTCGAGGGCGGGCTGATCTGCACGACGCCAGCGGGGTTGGCGATCTCCGAGATGGGGATCGAGGCGCTGGAGCACACGGCTCCGACGATGTAGTGTACCTTGTCCTGGGTGATGACCTTGTTACCGACGTTGGCTGCCTCCTGGGCATCGCACTTGGTGTCGCCGACGATAATCTCGATCTGACGACCGAGCACGCCGCCCCTGGCGTTCCACTCCGCGACGGCCATATCCACGCCGCGCTTGGTGCCCTCGCCGAAGGTCTTCACGTCGCCGCTCATCGCCGCCAGCATGGCGATCTTGAGCGGCTCTGCCTCTGCAGGCGCCGTGGTAGGCTCCGCGGTGGCCTCTTCTGGCTCTTCTGGAGCTGCTGTGGGTTTGGCACAGCCTGACACGACGCTGAAGAGCAGGGACATGACCACCAGGATACTCAAGATTCTCATGGCTTTCATTTCAACTCCTCCTTATGTGTAGAGTCGCTATTGGTTGAAGGGCTTCTCCTCTGCGCTTCAACCGACGGTGCTACTGGGGTGCCCATCCCCTGTCGCAGGCACCATCACCTCCCTTCCACAGGATTGGTGTAACGGCGTCGCCACGTTGCTGGCGATAAAGTTTCAGGTTATGCTCTGAAGGCCACCTGGGTCTTGGGCCTGTCTATCACGTACAGAATGGCGGTGGACAGCAGAATAGACACCAGGCTGGTAATCACAAACGACCAGTCCATGCTGTTCTCTCCACTGAATGCCTGCGGGAACAGGATCAGGAATCGAACCACGACGTTGAGTCCCTGCACGAAGATGCACAGCGTCAGGGCCCATCGCTTGAGCGTCAGCATGGCCCAGCCGAGGAGTGCAAAAAAGGCAAGGGGGACCAGAAGCAATACGGGGTTGATAGACAGGAGCAATTCTGGCGGCAATAGAAGAGCCGGGATGAACTGCAGGATAGCCACGAATGTAACTACGGTGGGGCGCGATTTCTCCATGAAGTATTCTCCTTGCAGATACGTGACCTATGGCATAGGCTCACCTGATGAGCGTAATCCACCCGTCGCTCAGAGCATAACGGGAAATACAGCCACAGTCAGATTGAACCGGAACACTTCTTCAACCAGATGGCACTCGCGTAATATGGCCTGACGAGGAAACATTATAGCACGTAATGTCTGGGGGCGCAAATCGCGAGCAGGGAAAACGTAGCAGTTCTGACGATTTTCCACAGGTTTGACTTTACCCTACGAGACGGGTATAATTGCCAACTGGTTGAATGACCGCTGACCAGTACGCAAGTGACCGAGGTGTCTTACTGAGCACTCGCTCTACTCCCGTGAAATGGTTGCTTGAGACTTCATGATAAATTCTACAGGAGGAAAGGATACTGTGAGTGATAAGAAATGGGTGTACTTATCTGGTTCGGCCAGCGAGGAGCTGGCTGAGACTCTGGGCCACAAGCCCGACCTGGCTGAGATGAAAGTCGTCTTCGGCGGCAAGGGGGCCGGCCTGGCCGACATGACCGGTGCTGGGCTCCCCGTACCTCCCAGTTTCACCATCACGACTGAAGCCTGCGTCGAATACATGAAGACCGGCGAGTTCCCGCCCGGCATGTGGGAGCAGACGCTGGAGGCGCTCAAGGAGATCGAGCGACGAACCGGCAGCCGATTTGGCGATCCGGAAAACCCACTCCTCGTCTCCGTCCGCTCCGGCGCGCGGGTCTCTATGCCAGGGATGATGGATACCGTCCTCAACTTAGGGCTAAACGACGAAACCCGGACCAGCCTGGCGGAACTGACTGGCAACGAGTGGTTTTCCTACGATGCCTACCGCCGCTTCATCACCATGTTCTCCGACATCGTGATGGGTTACAGTCGCGAGCATTTTGAGCGCAGGCTTCGGGAACTTAAGGACAAGGAGGGCGTTAAGTCCGACGCCGAGGTCAGCCTGGAGGGAATGAAGGAACTGGTAGCCGAGTACAGGCGTATGTATGGGGAGCACTTCGGCGAAGATTTTCCCGCTGACCCCTATAAGCAATTGGAACTCTCTATCCAGGCAGTCTTCGACTCGTGGAATGGCGAGCGCGCGGTGGCCTACCGCGAATTCAACAAAATCTCTCACGACTGGGGCACCGCCGTCAACGTCTGCACCATGGTGTTCGGCAATATGGGCGAGCGGAGCGGCACCGGCGTCGCCTTCACCCGCGACCCGGCCACCGGCGAGAGGCGACTCTACGGCGAGTACCTGGAGAATGCCCAGGGCGAGGACGTCGTCGCTGGCATCCGCACCCCGCTCAAGATCGCGCAGTTGCAGGAGGTGATGCCCGACATCTACGAGCAGTTCGTCGGGGTGACCCAGCAACTTGAGCGCCATTACCGCAATATGCAAGACGTGGAGTTCACCGTCGAGCAGGGCAAACTGTGGATGCTCCAGACCCGCACGGGCAAGCGCACGGCAGCCGCGGCGGTCAAGATCGCGATGGACATGGTACGTGAGGGGCTGCTCACCAGAGAGGAGGCGGTGATGCGCGTCACGCCGGTGGAGGTGGACCAACTTCTGCATCCCTTTTTCGACCCCAAGGCGAAACTGAGCGCCGAGGAGCGAGGTGACCTGCTGGCGGAGGGCCTCAATGCCTCTCCTGGTGCCGGCACGGGCGTCGCCGTCTTCGACGCCAAGCGGGCCATCGAAATGGGCAAGCAGGGCCAGACCATCATCCTGGTGCGCCCGGAGACCTCCCCCGACGACGTGCCGGGCATGCTCGTCTCCAAGGGTGTGTTGACCCAGCACGGCGGGATGACTTCCCACGCAGCGGTCGTGGCGCGAGGCAACAATCTCCCCTGCGTCGCTGGCTGCGAGAACATCAGTGTGGACGTCGAGCGAAATCAGTTCACCGTCAAGGCCACCGGCCGCGTCGTCAAGGAGGGAGACGTCATCTCCGTTGACGGCGGCGCTGGCGAGGTTTTCTGGGGCGAGATCCACACCCTCGAGGTCGAGTACGAGAAGCAGACGGGCCTGGTCGAGTTGCTCGGTTGGGCCGACGGGATGCGCACCCTCGGCGTGCGCACCAACGCCGACCTCCCCCAAGACGCCCGTCGGGCGCGCCAGTTCGGGGCCGAGGGCATCGGCCTCTGCCGCACCGAGCACATGTTCTTCGACGAGCGCGCCCGCGACGCTGTTGTGCGTATGATTATGGCAGAGACGGACGAGGAGCGCCAGGCTGCCCTGGACGAGATGCTGCCGTTCCAGGAGCAGGACTTCGAGGGCGTCTTCGAGGCCATGGATGGCCTGCCCGTCATCATGCGGCTGATTGACCCGCCCATGCACGAGTTCCTGCCCAACCGCGAGGAATTGATCGAGGATGTCACCCGCCTGCGCTGCACTGACCCTGGTTCGCCCGAACTGCCTGAGAAGGAAAAGATGCTCCAGGTGGTCAACTCCATGTGGGAGGTGAACCCCATGATGGGGCTGCGCGGCTGCCGGGCCGGGATCATGTACCGGGGACTGACGGAGATGCAGACGCGGGCCTACTTCCAGGCCGCCTGCCGCTGCGCCAAGCGGGGCATCAAAGTGATACCAGAGGTGATGATCCCTCTCGTCGGCCACGTCAACGAACTGAAACTGGAGCGGGAGAAACTGGAGGCCGTCGCCAAGCAAGTGATGGAGGAAGAAGGCGTCGAGATCAAGTGCATGTTCGGCACGATGATCGAGGTGCCCCGCGCTGCTCTCACCGCCGGCGAGATCGCTCAGTACGCCGACTTCTTCTCCTTCGGCACCAATGACCTGACCCAGATGACCTTCGGCTACAGCCGGGACGACGCCGAGGGGAAATTCCTGATGAGATACGTGGACGGCATTGAGACAGGCGAGGTGGACACAGAGGGCAAGAAAGTCTTGTTCAAGATTCTGGAGGTCAACCCTTTCCAGACGCTGGATGAGGCCGGCGTGGGGCGGCTGGTAGAACTCTGCGTTAAGGAGGGGCGGGAGGCCAATCCTGATCTGGAGATCGGCATCTGCGGCGAGCACGGCGGTGACCCATCCTCAATAGACTTCTGTCACCGCGTCGGCCTGAACTACGTGAGTTGCTCACCCTTCCGCGTGCCGGTGGCCCGCCTGGCGGCTGCCCAGGCAACGCTCCGGCACGCCTCTGACGATCAGAGAGAATGATATGTCTGCAGGGGCTTTGCCCTTTTAGCACGGGGATTCACCCCTGTGCTGGACTCCGTGTGGCAGGTAGCGCAGGCTGCCTGCCGCACGTTGTTTATGCCAAGCGCACGTGAGTAGTAGCCGTTTGCCATTAGCGCATAGCCCGCTCACTGCTAACGGCTGACCGCTGACTGCTGTACGCCCACTTGCCTTAACGCCAGAGATGAGTACAATAACTTATAGTGCTGGACAATGAGCGTAATTGACGAAGTCAAGGAAAGGTTAGACATCGTTGAGGTCATCTCCTCATACATTCCACTCCAGAAGTCGGGGCGGAACTATAAGGCTCTGTGTCCTTTCCACTCCGAAAAGACCCCCTCCTTCGTCGTCTTCCCCGACAGCCAACGCTGGCACTGCTTCGGGGCCTGTGGTGAGGGAGGTGACGTCTTCGCCTTCGTGATGAAGCGGGAGGGCTGGGACTTTCGTACCGCCCTGGAGGAACTGGCGCGACGGGCGGGAGTCGAACTGCGGCCGCGCCCCCCGGCGCAGGCACAGGCGGAGGAGGAAGCCGATCGGCTGCGCGGGCTTCTGACTGCAGCGGCCCAGTATTACCACCACCTCCTGCGCCACGCCCCGGAGGCCGAAGCGGCACGGGCCTACGTCGTCAGGCGCGGTCTGAGCGACGGGACGGTCGAGCATTTCCTGCTGGGCTACAGCCTCCCGGGTTGGGAGAGGACGCGGGCCTACTTGACCGAGCGCGGATACACGGTCGAGGAACTCGTTGAGGCCGGGCTACTGGTGCAGCGGGAGGACGGCAGTAGCACCTATGACCGCTTTCGCGATCGGCTGATGATCCCCATCCGCGACGTGCAAGGTCGCATGAGCGGCTTCGGGGCAAGAACGCTCGATCCAGAGGGGGTGCCCAAGTACATCAACTCCCCCCAGACGGTGCTCTTCGACAAGGGGCGCACGCTCTTTGGGCTTGATCTGGCACGGCAGGCCATCCGCCGCGAGGATCGGGTCGTCATCGTCGAGGGCTACATGGACGTGATGCAGGCTCACCAGGCTGGGTTCGCCAATGTAGTGGCGCAGATGGGGACTGCGCTCACGGAAACGCAACTGCGGCAACTCCAGCGCTACACTAAACGCTTTGTGCTTGCGCTCGACCCTGACGTAGCGGGCGTGCAGGCGACGCTACGCGGCGTCGAGGTGGCACGTGAGGCACTGGATCAGGAACAAAAGCCTGTCTTCGACCCGCGCGGGCTGGTGGGATACGAGGCCCGATTGGGAGCAGAAATCCGCGTTCTCCAACTTCCCAGTGGACAGGACCCAGATGATCTGATCCGCCAGAACCCACAACGTTGGAAGGCACTGGTTCAGGAAGCAAAGCCAGTAGTAGAATTCTACATGCAGTATTTGTTGGCGTCGTCTGATCTTGATGACGCAAAGGCGAAAAAACACATCGCTGACACTATGCTTCCGATTCTCAGAAGTGTATCCGACCCGGTTGAACGGAATGCGTACGCACAGAAACTAGTTCGTGCTCTCAGGATTTCCGCTCCTCAGTTCCTACACGCATTAGAGAAGAAGACGAGGCGGACCGCCAATCGCTGGGCCAAGCAGGACGAAACACCTTTGTCAGAGATGTTGGAAAGCCGAGAAGCAAGTCTGGAGAGCTACTGCCTGTCGAGGCTCCTGCAGCGGCCCGGCCTCCTCTCGCAGGTCAACGAGGCGCTTAGAGAGAGCCAACTGAAGCCTCTACGCGGGCAGGACTTCCAGGATGTGGGCTGTAGGGCGATCTTCGAGGCGTGGGAAGCACTTCTGGCGACTGAGCATCCCGCCTCTGTCGAGGCGCTGCGTGCACAATTGCCCACCGGCTTGCACGCGCGGCTGGAAG
>DAOUEC010000211.1:0-24866 GCA_034430655.1 Anaerolineae bacterium | reverse complement strand
CACGGGGCGGGCTGTGTTGGCCGAACTGTTCGTGCGGCCTTATGCGCTCGGCCCGCCAGTCGTCCTGACCGACCACGTGGGTGGGTGGAGCCTGGCGGGCGAGGATGCGCTCTTCAAGTGGTACTCTCCGGCCCTCTACCAGGTCTACTTGCCGCTGGTAACGCGGGCATACCAGGCCGGCTCCAGCAGTGCCCATGCCAGCGTGCAGGCCGGGCTATCTGGCTCCTATTGGTGGCCCGGCCTGGAGCCCGGTGAGGTCATCACCGGCGTGACCTCTTTCCCATGGCCGGAGGAGTGCGGCGCTCAGACGTGCGGAGTGTGGGCCAAAGTGGATCCCTCTTACATGGAAGTGGGGGCTGTGTACCAGTGGTGGGGTTATAACCCTGAGGGACTGGACTGCGGGCTGGGCGAAGATGGGCTGCCCACCTGTGAGGAGGAGAGTAACAACATCGCTGCTGCCTTTACCCGCTTCCTGATTTACATGCCGGCGGTACTGCGAGGTCAGTGACACCTTGCCAGATTTTTGCTGTCTGACCATCACAGACCTCAAATGTGCTGAGACCGGGGGACCCCCGGGGCGGTTCGTGGTGCCCGGTATGCTTGACATTCCATCACGAACAGGGTATGATAGACTAAATGTCATAGGAAACTTCGTTCCAATGAACAATGAAACAATGAACAATGAACAAAAGTGGCTCAACATTCTGAATGTCATTCCGAATCCCGGGGCAATAATGCCATAAGGAGGCAAAAATGCGCAGAGGCCGAATATTCATCATTATAGGCATCATTCTCGTTGCTGGGGCGGCGGCAGTGTGGCTCATCTTCCTGAGGGGTGGTCCGCCACCATCTACACCTGTCCCCGATGTCGAGGGCACTCCTCAGGCGGAGTTGCCCAGTAGTATGACCGAGGTCGTCGTGGCGGTGCAAAACATTCCCCGTGGCATGCGCATCACCGAGGATATTAACGCGATGGCCTTGCAGAGTTGGCCGGAGGACACGGTGCCCGAGGGGGCGGTCACCGATCTCGAGGCCATCTACGGTCGTATTGCCCGCGTGGACATTGTACGGGGGATGCCGATTCTGGAGGACATGCTCACTGAGGAGACTGGGGACCTGGGGGCTGTGGGCTCCGATCCAGCGCTCCATATTCCCCCGGACAAAGTGGCCTACGCATTGCCGGTGGCGCGCTATTCCAGCATAGCCTGGGCGCTCCGGCCGGGCGATCACGTGGACGTGATCCTATCCCTGCTGCTGGTAGACCTGGATGAGGAATTCCAGAGCATTTTGCCGAATCAGATGAGATGCGTTTCGCCCTCCGAAGAGGAAGGCTGCCAGGGTGGCCCGGAGGGACGGTTGGAGGTTTTGCCCAATAGTTGGCTGGTCAACATGTCCGCCAGTGAGGGCCAGCGCCCGCGACTGGTGACGCAACTGACGATACAGGACGCCGTGGTGCTGCACGTGGGCGACTGGCCCGTAGAAGAGGTGCAGCCTCCCGCCGGGGGAGAGCAGCCGGAGGAAGAGGGACAGCCCGCACCACCCCCGCGAGCAGAGGTCGAACCGCTGACCTTAATCGTCACGCGGCAGGATGCCATGGTGCTGGACCACGCCCTGGCAGCCGGTGCGCGGATTAACCTGTTGCTGCGCCCTGCAGGCGACACGGGACTGGTCACCACGGATTCGGTCACGTTGCAGTACATCATGGATCGCTTTAGCATCGAGTTGCCGCCGAAGTTACCGTATGGGGTCACGCCCCCACTTACGCAGTTGGAACGCACTGCCAGGAGCGAGGCGGCTGGTCAATACGGTGGTGGAGGAGGGGGAGAATAGGAAGGATGCGTGGCGTGAGGCCACAGATCGTTGAGAGGATCCGCGTCCTGGTCGTTGACGACATCGCCGAGACGCGGGAAAACCTGCGCAAGTTGCTCTCCTTCGACGCCGATATCGAGGTCATCGGTGCGGCGGCCTCGGGTCCGGAAGGCATCAAACTGGCCAAGCAGTTCCAGCCGCACATCGTCCTGATGGACATCAACATGCCGGGCATGGATGGCATCGCCGCTACGGAGATAATCCTACAGGAGGTGCCGACGACCCAGGTGGTGATGCTCTCTGTGCAGGGCGAGACCGACTATCTGCGCCGGGCGATGTTGGCTGGTGCGAGAGATTTCCTCACCAAGCCGCCCAGCGGCGATGAACTGATGAGCACCATCCGCCGGGTCTACGAGATGGGGAAGGCCCGCGCGATGATGGCACCTGTGCAGCCGTCCACATCCAGGGCTGTCCTGGCCGGGGCGCAAAAGGAGCTGCGCGAGGGGAGCGTGATCGCAGTCTTCAGTCCCAAGGGCGGCGTGGGGTGTACGACCATCGCGGTCAACCTGGCGGTCGCGTTGCAGCACATGGCCGGCGGCGGGCAGAAGGTCGCGTTGGTGGATACGAATCTCCAGTTCGGGGACGCAGGCGTGATGCTGAACTTACAGGCCAGCCGGAGCATCGCGGACCTGGTGCCCCAGGTTGAGGACCTGGACAGCGATATGCTGAGCAGTGTGCTGACTCCTCATGGCTCGGGGATCAAGGTGTTGTTGGCCCCGCCGCATCCGGAAGCGGCGGAGAGTCTGCTGGCCGGCACGTCTTCAGATGAGGGAATGGGAGGTAACTCGACGCTCAGAGCGGTCTTGAGGCTGAAGTGCAAGGAGTTCAACATCATCGTCGAGGATATGTGGAGTTGGATAGATGATGTTGCGTTGACTGTGTTTGATGCTGCAGCGATGATCGTGCTCGTCGTGACGCCGGACATTCCGGCCGTCAAGGGAGCCCGGCTGTTTCTCGAGGTGGTGGCGAAACTCAACTATCCAATGGAGAAGATCGCGCTGGTGGTCAACGGTGTGGACCGGCGGCTCGGCATCCGGGTGGAGCAGATCGAGCAGGCGATGATACCTGTGGCGGCCCAGATTCCACTGGATGAGCGTTCGGCGATGGCAGCCGCCAACCGTGGCGTGCCATTCGTCATGCGCGATCGGAACCGACCCATTTCCCAGGGCATTCTGCAACTTGCCGAATACGTCTGGGGTAAATTGCTAGAGGTCGAGAAGGGTGAAGAAGAGCAGGAAGGAGAACCGGCAGCAGTGATGGGAACAGAAGGGATGGGTTTGCAGCGGCTAAGGCACGTCTTTGAGCGATGATGGTGTGTGTTTCCGTGTCCTGGACTGGTTGGGGAGGTGAAGTGAAGAGATGTCGTTACTGAAGCGGATAGAGAAAGAAAAACAGGTGACTACGCAGGGACCTTCGCGGATGACCGAGTTGCGCGTGCGTCGCCGACCGGCATCTCCCGCTCAAGATGCTTATCTGGACCTTAAGGCACGCATCCAGAATAAGTTGATCGCGGACCTGGATCCGACGATGGATGTCACCAGGACGGATGAGGTGCGTCGCACGATCGAGGAGATGTACAACAACATCCTGGCTGAGGAGCACATTGTTCTCAGTCGGGCGGAGCGACAGCGGCTGTTTGAGCAGATCGTCGCGGAGATATTGGGCCTGGGGCCGCTGGAGCCGTTTTTGGCCGATTCCACTATCACCGAGATCATGGTGAATGGGGCCAAGAACATCTACATTGAGCGCGATGGACTAGTCCAGCGCACAAATGTCGTCTTCGAGTCGGACGAGCATCTAATGCGCATCATTGAGCGTATCGTCGCCCCTCTGGGACGGCGCATTGACGAGAGCCAGCCCTACGTGGACGCTCGCCTGCCGGATGGCTCCCGAGTGAACGCGGTGATCCCACCGATCTCGCTGGTCGGGCCCACGCTGACGATCCGCAAGTTCTTCAAGATTCCACTCACAGTCGAACGGTTGATCGAGTTGGGTACTGTGACAGCAGAGGCGATGGAGTTGTTGAAGGCGTGTGTGGTGGCCAAATCGAACATGTTGGTCTCAGGAGGTACTGGCTCCGGCAAGACGACCTTGTTGAACGTCCTTTCCGGTTTTATCCCCAATGCTGAGCGCATCCTCACTATTGAGAATGCCGCCGAGTTGCAACTGCGCCAGGAGCACGTCGTGACGCTGGAGTCGCGCCCGCCCAATATTGAGGGCCGGGGCGAGGTTGCCATTCGGGACCTGGTGATCAACAGTCTACGGATGCGCCCAGACCGCATCATCGTGGGCGAATGCCGGGGATCCGAGGCTTTTGACATGCTCCAGGCGATGAACACCGGCCACGAGGGCAGTATGACCACCGTCCACGCCAATAGCCCTCGCGATTCGTTGGCCCGTCTGGAAAATATGATACTGATGGCGGGGATGGACTTGCCCCACCGGGCCATCCGTGAGCAGATCGCCTCCGCGCTGGATGTGATCGTCCAACTGGAGCGCAGGCGGGACGGGAGCCGTAAGATCGTCTCCATCACCGACGTTCAGGGGATGGAAGGGGATGTCATTACGATGGCCGACATATTCAAGTTTGAGTTGGCCGGATACGAGGACGGCCGGGTGATCGGTATGCTACGGCCTACGGGCCTGCGTCCTAAGTTTATGGAGAAGATTGAGGCAGCCGACATTCATTTGCCGCCTGCCATCTTTGGTGTAGGGCGAAAGACGCGGTATTAGGGCCAATACGGTTTAGATAAGCAGTTGGAGTGGAGCCTTTAGGCGGAAAAACCCGACTGAAGCCTCAACTCCAGACCCTTAACTGAACGGTATTGGTATTAGGGCTTGCTTCTCAGCGGCAGGAAGGGGAGTGCCGGGCGGAGGGTTGTGGATGCTCTGGGTACCGGTGGCGCTTGCAGTAATCGGCTTGAGTGTGATGGTGGGAGGGCTCGTCGCATCTCGCCGGGCCGACCGTTCTCTTATTGAGGAGCGGCTGGGCCTGGATGAGATGGAGACGGCTGTTGCTACTGTTGCTGGGCGCCGTTCCCCGTTGGGAGATGCTCTCAACCGTACACTGGCCCGCAGAGGGGTAGCGGCTGACCTGGCTACCCAATTGGCGCGCGCAGACCTCAAATTAACGGTGGGCGAGTTTCTGGCGGCAACGGTGATTGCGATGATCCTGGGTGGGGGTGTAGGCTACCTCCTGACGCGCCAGGTCTTGGCAGCGGTGTTGGCATGTGTGCTGGGCTTCTTCGTTCCCCGTTGGTACGTCGCGTTTGTGCGACGCCGACGACTGCAAGCATTCAACGACCAACTGAGCGACACCATCAACCTGATGGTCAATTCTCTCCGCGCAGGTTACAGTGTCCTGCAGGCGATGGAAGCAGTATCACAGGAGATGGGGCCGCCGATCTCCATTGAGTTTGGGCGAGTCGTGCAGGAGGTACAACTCGGCCTGACAGTGGAGCGGGCACTGAGCAACCTGTTACGTCGCGTTCCCAGCGATGATCTGGACATGATGATTACGGCCATCAACGTGCAGCGCGAGGTGGGGGGAAACCTGGCGGAGGTGCTGGACGCGATCAGTCATACCATCCGGGAGCGAATTCGAATTAGAGGCGATATTCGTGCCCTCACGGCTCAGAGCCGCATTTCGGGCTACATGGTTGCCCTGATTCCGGTCGTCCTCGCGGTGGTTATCTATTTCATCAATCCGGAGTTCATGTCGCAGTTGTTCGTCAATCGCTGCGGGTGGATCATGATCGGTGTGGCGGTCGTGGGGGTTGTAGTGGGTTTTGTGATCATCGGCAAGATCGTGGACATTGATGTGTAGTCGCCAAGAGGTGCGAATATGCAAGTCGCTGTATTGATCGCCTTGGGTGTGTTTGTGCTGGGTGGCCTGGGTCTGGTCGTCATTGGGCTGGCGGGGTCCCGGAAGCCTGGCATGGTCGAGGATCGGCTGGCGGAATTCGGCACGCTGGAGCGACCACCTACTCTGGAGGAGATCGAACTGTCCCAGCCTTTCACCGAGCGCGTACTGTTACCTTTAGTTACGGGTCTGGCGGGGTTCGTAGTGCGCCTCTCGCCGAAGAAGAGCACGGAAGTGTTACAGCATAGGCTTGACCTGGCGGGCAATCCCTACGAAATCACCAGGTTCCTGGGCATCCGTGTGTTGGCAGCGCTCCTGCTGGGAGGGCTGGGGATTGCTTTACCCTTTGTGGCAAAAACCCTGCCCACTATACAGCGCATCCTGCTGCCCGTAGCGGGGGCTGGATTGGGTTACTATCTGCCGGTGTTGTCGCTGGGGCATAAGATCAGAAAGCGACAGACAGATGTCATCAGGTCGCTACCCGATGCGCTCGATTTGCTGACGATCTGTGTTGAAGCGGGTTTGGGCTTCGACGCTGCTATGGGCAAGGTGGCCGAGAAGTGGGATAATGAACTGAGCGCGGCGTTCACGCGAGTGCTCCAGGAGATCCAATTGGGTAAATTGCGGCGCGAGGCGTTGCGCGATATGTCGGACCGCATGGAGGTCCGGGACGTGGGGACTTTCGTGGCAGCCATCATCCAGGCGGACCAACTGGGCGTCAGTATTGCCAAGGTGTTACGCATTCAGTCGGACCAGATGCGTGTGCGGCGGCGTCAGCGGGCTGAAGAATTGGCTCGCCAGGCGCCGATCAAAATGTTGCCTGCAATCGCTTTTCTGATCTTCCCTGCTATTTTCGTCGTTCTGCTGGGGCCGGCTGCAATCCAACTGATGAGTATGCCCCTATTTGGGTTTTAGGTGAACAGGCTGGTGTAGGGGTTTGACGTCGGAGATAGAATTGCCTTGCCTGTGCCAGTCATTGAGACGCTTGGTCTCCATTGGTGTGATCTTCGTAGTCAGTTTCTCGACCTTCTGTTTCCCCCGCACTGTATTGGTTGTCACCAGGTGGGTACGTGGCTATGCGCCGATTGCCTGGCCCAGATTCCTCGCGTTGAGCCCCCTTTTTGCGCCCGCTGCGGAGACGTGGTTGTGGCCGGTGGGCTTTGCGCGCGTTGCCGGACCGCTCCATTGCAGATCGAGTGCATACGCTCGGTGGTCTACTTTGAAGGGGTACTTCGCGAGGCGATACACTGGCTCAAATATCGTGGGCGCACCGCGCTGGCCGGGCCCCTGGGTGGCCTGATGGCGGGCTACTGGATGCAACATCCAATGCCGACTGACATCGTGGTGCCTGTTCCACTGCACACTGCCCGTCTGCGCGAGCGGGGGTATAATCAGGCGGCCTTGCTGGCCCGTGAGATGGCACGCCGGGTGGGGCTGGTGGTGGATGAGCAGACGCTGGTGCGATGGCGTGTGACAGCCCCGCAAGTCGAACTCGATTTCAGGCAGCGGAGAGAGAATGTGCGCGATGCTTTCCGTTGCTCCGGTGACGCACTGGCTGGTAAGCAGGTGTTGTTGATTGATGACGTATGTACCACGGGCGCTACGCTGGAAGCCTGCGCGGTGGCTCTATATGAGGGAGGAGCGCGGGGGGTACGGGCTTTGACACTGGCCCGTGCACGCTAACTCAGTGGGGATCCCCGGACCTGGGGTGCCTGCCCACACTAAATATTTTGCAAGGAGGAAGTCCAATGGAAGTGTCTATCTTCACCCGAAATATGGAAGTGAATCCGCGTTTGAGGGAATATGTGGAGCAGAAGGTTGAGAAACTGGATCGCTACTTGCCTTCGATCGAAGAAGCACGGGTTGACTTGGCGGTAGAGAACACGCGCAGCACTGCCCACCGACAGATAGCGCAGTTGACGGTACGGGTGCCAGGTACGATCCTGCGGGCTGAAGAACGCACCGGCGATATATTCGCTTCGATTGACGCGGTGTTGGATAAGATGTACCGCCAGATTGCACGGTACAAGGGCAAGCGTCAGAATCGGTGGCACGCGGCCACGGAGGAACTCCCTATTGAGGAGCCGGTGGAGGAGCCTGAAGGGGAGATCGTCCGCGTCAAGCGCTTCGAGCTCCGGCCGATGATGCCGGAGGAAGCGGTTGAGCAAATGGACTTACTGGGCCACCGCTTCTACGTCTTTCTGAATGCGGACGAGGGGGCCATCAACGTGGTGTACAGGCGGAATGACGGTAACTACGGTTTGTTGCAGCCGGAGCTTGCTTAGACCAGATTCCAATGCCCGGCTTCGGGTAGGTGGTAGGGGCGGGGTTACCCCGCCCTGGCTTTTCGGATGGACGCTTGACGCGGCAGGATGTACGCGAGAGGGCTCGGGCCAACCGGGCCCTCTTGCATAGGAGAGGGTATGGCAGCTGGAGAGGCAACCCTGATCCTTCTGGTCGGGGGGTGGGGGCAGAGCGAGGTGGAACAAGCGCTGGGCGGAGCACACCGGGCCGCTGCGCGCGATTTGCTGGGGGTATTACTGCGCACGGGTGTGATCGGCCGGGCTGTGGTCGCCACCGATGATCCTGCCTGGGGCGATACGCTGACCGATCTGCCGGTTGAGGTGGACCTCGATTTGCCGGGGGAACCTTTTCACTTCGGGCGGCGGCTGGCCGGGCTGATTGAGCGGTATGACGCACAACGTGTGCTCTACAGCGGGGGTGCTTCGGCCCCCCTGCTGAGCGTCGAGCGCTGGACTGAGGTGCTGGCCCGGTTGGCGGAGGCGGAGCGGCTGGTGGTCACCAATAACCTGCACTCTTGCGATTGGGTGGGGTTCGTTCCTGCAATTGAGGTGGCGCCGCTGGTCGCTCAGGAGGCGAAAGACAACGCGGTGGCCTGGGCACTGGTTCACGAGGGCGGCCTGCCGGCCGAGAGTCTCCCTGCGTCGGCCGCTACGCGCTTTGATCTGGACACGCCAGCGGATTTGCTGATTGCGCATCGTCATCCGGGTATCGGGCTGCATCTGCGTCGTTTCCTCGACCGGCTGGGCTGGGAAGCGCCGCAATTGGACGGGGTACTGGCCGCGATGGCCCGTGATGGCGGGAGCCTGGCAGTCGTGGGCCGGGCGTCGGCGGCGGCCTGGGCCGCACTGGAGCGGGCGACCCGCTGTTGGGTGCGCGTCTTCGCCGAGGAGCGGGGGATGCGGGCCAGCGGCCGGCAGGAGCAGGGGGAGGTGCGCTCGCTGCTGGCGGACTATCTGGAATTGGTCGGTGTCGAGGGCTTCTTTGACGAGTTGGCGGACCTGGTTGACGGGGTGTTGCTCGACAATCGTGTGATCCTGGCGGCGCGGCTGCTGTGGCCCTCAACGCCCGATCGTTTCCACTCCGATCTGTACCAGTGGGATAGGGTGGAGGAGCCGTTCCTGCGGCGTTTCACCCGCGCCGCGGCGGAGGCGCGGGTGCCGGTGGTGTTGGGCGGGCATTCGGTGGTGGCTGGCGGGCTGATGGCACTGATCGAGGCCTTCGAGGCAGGTGGGGAGGGGGTGTGATGCCGACGGTGCTCTTCGTCTGCACGGGCAATCTCTGTCGCTCTCCGATGGCGGCGGCGCTGTTGCGGGCACGGCTGGCACGTGACGAAGCGCGATGGGATTGGCAGGTAGGTTCGGCTGGTACCTGGGCGACCGACGGGCTACCGGCGAGCGTGCATGCCGTCGAGGAAATGGCCGGGCGTGGGATTGACATGCGCGTCCACCGCGCGCGCAACGTCACTCGTGAACTGATGGCCGGGGCCGATTTGATACTGGCGATGACGCGCAATCACGCCGAGGCGCTGAGGGCGGCCTTCCCCGAGCACGCCCACAAGGTATATCTGCTCAGCGAAATGGTCGGGCAGAAATACGACATCTACGACCCGTATGGGGGCACGCCGATGGAGTATGCGTACATCGCTCGGGAATTAGAGCAGTTGATTGAGGCAGGCTACGAGTGCATCGTAGCGCTGGTCGAAAGGGCGCCCGGCGGCTGAAAGTCGCTCAGTATTTGCCGCACCTCCTCCACCAGGTTCTCCGGCGTCACCACGCGCCGCTCCTCTGCCCAACGTGCCTTCACCTCGACGCCGCCCGCTTTCAGGCTGCGCCGGCTCACCGTCACCCGCACCGGGCAGCCGATCAGGTCCGCGTCGGCGAATTTCACCCCGGCGCTTTCCTCCCGGTCGTCGTACAGCACCTCCAGGCCAGGCCTGACAGGTTTTCCGAAAACTGTCAGGTCGGCGTAGATTCCCTCGGCCTGGGCATGCACCGCCTCGTCGGTGCCCAGCGTCAGGAGGTGCACATCGAATGGAGCCAAGGCCGGCGGCCAGACGATGCCGTGTTCGTCGTGGTGGGTCTCAATGACCGCCGCCATCAAGCGCCCCACGCCGATGCCGTAGGAGCCCATCACGATCGGGCGTTCGTGTCCCTCTGGGTCCAGGTAGGTCGCGCCCACCGCGCCTGAGTAGCGCGTGCCCAGTTTGAAGCAGTGGCCCAGTTCAATGGCCGCTTGTGCCGCGAGCACTCCGCCGCAGCGGGGGCAGAGGTGCCCCGCCTGGGCCTGCGCGACGTCGGCCAGGAGCGTGACGGCAAAGTCACGGGGGTAGTTGACGCCGGTGAGGTGGTAGCCAGGCCGGTTTGCCCTGGCGACGAAGTTACTCCCCACCTCGATGGAGTGGTCGGCCACGACCAGCACGCCAGGTCCATCGCGGGTCTCTCGCACCTGCAGTCCCATCGGCGAGGCGTAGCCCGGCTCGGCTCCGGCGGCGTGGATCTCCTCGTCGGTCGCGGGTCGCAACTTCCCGCCACCCAGCAGGTTGCGCAACTTCGTCTCGTTTACCTCCAGGTCGCCGCGGATGACGACGAATACTAACTCCTGAGCCTCCCGCAGGTTCTCAACCTGCGGGAGGCTGAGTGTGTAGAACACCGCCTTCATTGCCTGGCTCGTCGGCACGCCGACGAAGGCTGCCACGTCCGCAATCGTCTTGCAGCCGGGGGTGGCGAGGGGGCGCGGTTCCTCCAACGGCTGGGGCTCGACCACAGGCAGCCGGAACGCAGCCCGCTCGGCATTGGCGGCGTAGCCGCAGGCTGCGCAGCGGATGAGAGTGTCCTCCCCGGCGGAGTGGGGCAGCATAAACTCGTGGGAGTATCCGACATAATCAATGACCAGGACATCCGTATCATCGGCACCGTCGCCCACCAGGGCGCACTGGCCTATGCGAACGTGCAGTTGGTGGAGACGCTGCGCGGTCTTACCCTGCAACTGGTCCGATCCAACGAAGCACACCGCAAACAAGTTGCCCGTGACCTGCACGACGCGGTGCTGCAGCAGTTGTTTTTCGTCAAGCAAGGCATGCTCCAGGATCCAAACAACGCCACGCTTGCTGCCCTCCTCGATGATACCATCCAGACGCTGCGCCGAACGATCAGGGCCCAGTGCCCGCCGCTTCTCGACCAGGGGCTGCGGCCCGCGCTGGAAAGTCTGGTTGAGGAAATGCAGGATCTGAATGGCCCCTCACCGACCATCTCGTGGCACAGCAGCGTGACCGGCCGGATGGAGCTCTCCGACGAGCAGGCAACGGCCCTGTACCGTATCGCCCAGGAAGCACTCGCCAACGCGCTCAAGCACGCCGATGCTCAGAACGTCACCGTGAGACTCGACGTAGGGTCCGATGGCACCATCAGACTGTCCATCGGCGATGACGGCTCCGGCATGCCAAGATCTGCACCGAGGGAGTAGGCCGAAGAACGGCACTACGGCCTGGTCGGCATGCGGGAGCGGGCCACTATGATCAACGCCGAACTGCACGTTGCCGCGGCTCCGGGAGAAGGGACAAACGTCGCAGTGGAGGTCTCATCGTGAGTGCGACCAACTAGCCTGTCATAGCGGTATCCAATTGGGTCTCCCCAGCCTTCTCAACCTCCTTGATGCAGAAGGGCTACCCATCCTACACATGGGCCGGCGCGAGGCCACGCTGGAGGATGTACTCGTCCGCTTGACTTCCGAGGGAGAGTTGCCGGCACGAGCCTCGCCATCCTGGGGGCGGAGTTTCGCCGCGTCTTCCGGCTGGAGTGCATTTCTGACCTCGCACTCTACGCCATCGGCTCTCTATTGCTGCTTGCCGCTTTTTCCTGCTTCCTCGGATAGCCTCGGTCCGGAGGGCTACCTGGGCGCGCTGATCGGCTTCGTCACGTAGAAGATCTGTGCCACCATCCTGGCGGGCATCGCCGACTCTGTTTCCTGAGCAAACCCGGACTTCACCTGACCGAACTGAGGTGCACCCCAAGAGTCGTACTATGCGGTTGCGACAGGTCGTCGTGGCACGCCATGGTCTGGACGGCAATCCCCCAGCTATCTATCGCCAGATCGAAGCCACCCTGGGGCTCAGCGTCGAACGAGCCCGCCAAACTGCGCACCGAAGCCCTGGTCTGGCTGCGCCACCAGACTCACTCCCAGACCCTGCGCAGTCTCCTGGGACGCCATGCCCTGGCCGACTACCAGGCCGCCGATGCTCTGGCCCAGCACTGGCTGCGGTGGAGAGGAGGGCGTTGTGGCCGCTAACCTCACGCCAGTCGAGACCTGCGCCCAAGACCCCATCTTTGTAGCCCAATACAGCATGGACGGGCTGCAAGACCGCCTGCCACTTATCTGGCCTACCTCGCCAGACACGCCCTCCTCCCCCAAGAAAGCCTACCGCTCCCACTACGTCTACCTGGGCTGGGAGGACTTGCAGAACTCCTCCGCCTGGGAGGACCTCTCAGAGTTCGACCTGATCCTGCGCCTGGTGGACTTCAACTTTATGTCATGCTAACAATGAAGTTCAAAGGAACTTCCAAGACTTCTAAGAAATTTTAAATAGTCAGAGATGCTATTCTGTGGTGTAATGGTCTAAGGTGCTGGAGAGTAGCATAATATTGTGCAAAGTAAGCTAAAACTGTATCTTCTCAAAAAGTTGGGGCGAGAGTAAGTCGGATTGGCAATCCGACCTACGACGGTTAGCAAAACCGCCCCACCGCCCCACGATATTGAGAAGATACCTAAAACAGTCTAAATGGCCTTCTTCGTAAAAGAAATGGGCACTCTTGCATTACTATCAATAGGGAAGACGATGGTGTCCCGCTTTGGAGGCCGGTACAGTGGCTCAAGAATATTGGTCTATGATGACTGCACTGCTGTCCCCTCGTTTCTATCGGTGGTGAGGGTGGGGCAGGTGTGGAGGTGTTAGAATGGAAGCGACAGACGAAACGAAAGCGGTGGGAAATGAGATTATGACCGCGCAAGAGGTTGCCCAGTACCTCCGGCTGGCCGAGGCCACGGTATACAAACTGGCGCAGGCTGGAGAGATTCCGGCTGTGAAGGTGGGACGGGCATGGAGGTTTAAGAAGGAACTGATAGACGAGTGGTTCAGGGAGAGAGCGAGGCAGAACTCGCGCTCAGACCAGGTCGCGCCGGAAGCCGCTGAGCCGTAAATCCGCTCTTTTTGCGCCAGCACAGGCCTGAAGGGATATGTCCTATGGAATGGGAAGTTTTGATCCTCATTGTCGTCGTGGCAGCGGCAGGCATTGGCTTGTTGATTTGGTTCGCTTCCCGCAGGCCATCAGCAAAGTGTGCTCAGTGTGGCCGTCCCCTGATGCCAGGGCAGAAAGAATGTCCCTTTTGTCATGCCCCTGTGGGGCCGGATCGGACGTTCTTCCAACGCTTCCCGACGGCTCGTCTGGCTTGCATTGGCGGCCCCCGGACCGGGCAGGAACTCGTACTCAGGGGCAAGCAGGTACACATTGGGCGCAGCCCGGAGTGCGACATTCGCCTGGATGAAGATCTGGTGTCGTGGAAGCATGCTCTCCTGGCCTTCACTGATGGGCAGTACGTGCTGTACGACCAGGACAGCACCAACGGCACCTGGGTCAACGGCCAACGTATCGCCCAGTGTGTGATCCGGCCGGGTGAGGATCAGATTCAAATCGGCCCTTCAATCTTTGTCCTGAAGGTTGTTGGTCAGCCGGTACCCACCCCTTCCCCATTGCCTATGGTCACGCCACCAAAAGCGCCTGTGGAACGGGTGTATGACTTCGGCGATTACGAGCGTATTGAGACGTTGGGTGGTGGCGGGGCGGCCGTAGTTTACAAGGCCATTTCCAGGCGGGATGGACAGGTGGTGGCCGTCAAGGTGCTCCGTCAGTATGACCCCTACTTGCGCGATAAATTTGAGAAGGAGGCAAAGGAAATCCCCCGGCTGTTGCGTCATCCCCACACTGTGCGTGTCTATGGTGGTGGTGAGAGCAACGGTGTACTTTATCTCGTGATGGAGTTCATGGACGGGGGTACGCTGCGGGAACGGATGTATCCTGGGCAGTCTCTTGCGCCGGATCAGGTGGTCATCATCGCAGGGCAGGTTTGCGATGCGCTCCAGTATGCCCATCAGATGGGCGTCTATCATCGGGACATCAAACCTGAGAACATTCTCTTCTCCTCGGACGGGCGGGTGAAGTTGGGCGACTTTGGCATCGCCCGATTGGCACAGTCAGTGACGCGCACGGCGAGCGGCTGGCTGCTCGGCACGCCAGCCTATATGTCCTACGAGCAGGCCAAAGGGCATCGTATTGACGGCCGCAGCGATCTCTATTCGTTGGGTGTGGTGCTCTACGAGATGGTCACCGGCCGCTGTCCTTTCATGGCTGATGACCTCCTGGCGATAGTGGATATGCACATCAAGGACTACCCTATACCGCCGAGTCGCATCAGTCCCGGCGTACCGCCTGCAATTGAGAGCGTCATTATGCGGGCACTGGAAAAAGACCGCAACCGGCGCTTTCGCACAGCGGAGGAGATGGCGCGGGCGCTGGGGTACACGGCGCCGATGCACGGTGGTGAGGTTGCCCCGGTGCCTGCCGTGGCGGCTGCGCCGGCCGCCGCGCCGCCTTATCAGCCTGCACCGGCTGTCGCGCCCCCACCTTCCCTGTCTCTATCTGTCCCCATGCCGGGTGCGCTGCGGTTGGTGCGTATGGATGGGGCAGTGATCTCCCCGGGGGCGGGGACAACGTCGCTGAACCGGCGCGATGTGAATTCCGGCGACCTGGAGATCTCCCGCGGTCATGCGCGGGTGGTGCAGCGCGGGGGGTATTACTGGATTGAAGACATCGGTTCGGCCAACGGGACCTTCGTCAACGGCCTGCGCATCTTCAGCCCCCAGGTGTTGCGGCCAGGGGACCAGATTCAACTGGGGCGGACAGTGCTGCAGGTGGAAGGATAGCGAGAGGAGGTGGCCTATGCGATCGTGAAGTGCATTGTACACATCGGTTGACCAATGGCTAAGCGTATGAATCCACAAACAGGAGGGATTTACGATGTATCAGCAAAGACCTACAGGTGTCACGATCGTTGCAGTGCTCTTCTTCATTGGCGGGGCGCTAGGGGTGTTGAGCGGATTGCTTGTCCTTGCCACCCCCATTCCGATTGTGGATCCGCTGACCAGCATGGTGGCTTCGTACCAGATCGGGATCGGTATAGGAGCACTCGTCGTGGGAGGCCTGGGGATCGCTACAGGGTGGGGCCTGTGGACAGTGCAGGACTGGGGCCGTATCATGGCCATCGTCCTGCTCGCGCTGAGTGCGGTCAGCAACATGGTGAGTGGGATCAGCCTGCTAATCGGCGTCAATGTGGGAGGATACCCGCTCTCATATCCGGGCGCCGGGGTTGCCTCGCTGTTCCTGGCGGGTGTGGGTGGCTGGCTGATCTGGTATCTGCTTAAACCCGACGTCGCCGCAGCCTTCATCGGCCCGGCATTGGCCCCCCTGCCTCCTACCATGCCAGCAGCGCCCCCGCCAACGGTGCCTCAGCCACCGCCAATGCCCGCTCCCTCGATGCGGCCGCCTCGCCAGCCAACGGTGCCCATCGGCGTGCAACCGGCCCCGGAGGGCTGGCTGGTGCTCCGCGGTGGCCCGCGGACTGGTCAGCAGTTTGGCCTGAAGCGAGGCCGCAACACCGTTGGCCGGGATCCCAGCCGGGCCGACATCGTGCTGGACGACGAAACCATCTCCGGCGAACACGCTCGCATCCAGTTCGAGCAGGGCCAGTTCTACGCCTACGACCTGGCCAGTACCAACGGCACCTACATCAACAACCGGCGCATCCAGAGGCAACTGTTGATGGACGGGGATATGGTGCGCTTTGGCAACGTTCAACTTGTCTTCAAGCGGGTCGCCTGAGACGAAAGCCAACGAAGGCAGCAGCGCTATAAATCGAGATGCAGCCGGTGCCGGCCCGCGTTTGGCCGCTCGCGCAGTCAGACGTGCAAACCGGGCACACGAGTGGGCGTGGCTGGCGTCCGACGGCTGCGGTTCGTTCAAAGGAGGTAGCATCATGGCAGATGAGTACAAGCCTACACGTAGAGTTGAGACCCCCGGGGGAGTATCTGGGCCAGCAGGCCCCTCTTCTGGCGGGCAGCCAGAGTATCGCCCCACTGTCCCGATGAGTGACGTGGGAGCGGGCCGGTATGGATACGGCTCTCAGGTAGTCCAACCCGGCGCGGCCAAGACGGAGCGGCTGCGGGTAGGGCCACCCACTTTCGCCTGGCTAGTCGTCGTCGAGGGAATCCACGCCGGCCACATCTTCCGCCTGCATCCCGACGTCACGCTCGTCGGCCGGGATCCATCCTGTGACATTGTATTGGATGACGAGGCCGCCTCCCGCCAGCACGCCAAAGTGCGGGTGGTCGAGGGTGAGGACAAGCGGAATACCTTCGTGCTCCACGACCTGGCGACGGAGAACGGCACGTTCGTCAACGACGAAGAGATAGCAAAGCACGAACTGAGCGACGGTGATCGCATTCTCATCGGGCGAACGAAGTTGGTTTTCAAACAGATTCAGGTATAGCGACCACCTCCAGTGCTGCAGGAGGCTGCCCCGCCTGGGTCCGACGGACTGGCGTGCCAATCCAGGGCGGGTGCAGCCCATGCCGCCTGGTATTTCACAACGTCCGGAGGTGAACTATGGTTGAAAAGACTGAAATCATTGGAACACGGCCCGAGCGAGGAGCGTGGTTGTATGTCTCCAGCGGCCCCCAGGCCGGGCGCGATTTTCGCCTCGGTCGCAGGACCACCATCGGACGTGACACGGTCAAGTGCGACGTGATTCTCTCGGATAAGAAGGTCTCCGAGAGACACGCACGTATTCAGCGGGAGGGCGGAGAGTTCGTCATCTACGACCTGGCCAGTCTAAACGGCACCTTCGTCAACGGCAAGAAGGTGCAAAAGCAGTTGCTCAGCGACGATGACGAAATCATGGTGGGGGAGACGACACTGGTGTTCAAAGTGACCCCCAGGCCGCCCGCAAGATAGACAGCGGGAATAGCCGCTGGCAAAGGAGATAGATATGAACCTGACGATGTACAGTTCTCTGGTCCAGACGTGGTATCAGTGGGGCCACTTCGTTGCGCTGGCTGTGGCGGCCGCTGCCACCTTCTGGGTCTTCTACGACGCGGCGCGGCGGGGCGTCAAAGCGACCGCCTGGCAAGTGCTCACGCTCATCGGTGTCATCCTGGTGCTCCCCTCGCTGATATTCTGGGGATTTCCCACGGTTTCCACCGGCAATCTGGCCGCCGCCGTGGTGCCGCTCGCATACGTGGGACTGGGAGCCGCCGCCCTGGCGCTGCTCTCACTGTTCCTCTACCTGGCTGGCGTGGGGGTGGGGCCGGGGGTGATCTACTGCCCGGTCTGCGGACAGCCACAACACCCCTCGTGGGACTACTGTCCCTACTGCGCTCAACAGCAGGCTCAGCAGGCGGCCCTGGCTGCAGCGCCTCCACCCCAACCCCCGCCACCGGTTGCTCATACGGAGCCGGTTGCGGAATTCCCACAGCCGCCCACAGCCCCAGCACCTGCACCGACCGAAGTACTGCGACCAGCACGACCGGAGGAACTGGCCTGGCTGGTGCTTCTCTCCGGGACGCACGCCGGCAAGGAGTTCCGCCTGGGCGAAACCACAACCATCGGTCGCGACCCCGCCCATAATGATGTGGTCCTGGACGATAGCGCCGTCTCCAGGCAACACGCCAAGGTGAGACTGCAGGAGGGGCAGTTCGTGCTCTACGACATGGCCAGCACCGACGGCACCTTCGTTAAGGACCGGGAGACAGGTGAGTGGGTGGAGGTGCAGAAGCACACTCTGGCGGACGGCGATCGGATTAAGATGGGGCAGGAGACTTTCAGTTTCATGCAGGTCGCGGGGGAGCAGACTTGAGTGCAGACAGGCCGGGCCTGTACATCGGGCACTGCGGCGACCTGGGCCGGCAGCGAGAACTGAATGAGGATAGTTATCTCATTCTCACGGCGCCAGCCATCGCGCCAGGGATGGATGCGCTGCTGGCGGTGGCCGACGGCATGGGTGGCCATCGGGCCGGCGACGTGGCCAGTCGCACACTGGTGGAAATGCTGGACGGCCTGTTCACTTCTTCAGCCTACCAACAGCACGTCGCTTACAGCTCGCAGCACACTGACTACTACGTAGTCGTGCTCAAGGAGGTGCTGGAGCAGGCCAACGAGCGACTCTACAGCCTCTCGGCCGGCCGCCCCGAACTGAGCGGCATGGGGACGACGGTCACGGTGGCCCTTCTGGCCGGAGGACGCCTCTTCTGGGGCCACGTGGGTGACAGCCGCGCCTATCTGCTGCGCAACGGCGGCCTGCAACGTCTAACCCACGATCACACCTGGGTGGCCGAGCAAGTAGGAACCGGTCAGATGACACCAGAAGAGGCAGCCCGACACCCACGGCGCAACGTGCTCACGCAGTTGTTGGGCAACAGCCTCCTGGTGCGGGTGGAGCGAGGCGTGCAGCAGGTGCAGACCGGCGATTCGTTGCTCCTCTGCTCCGATGGGCTGAGCGGCGTAGTGAGCGACGCGGAGATGCAGGAGACGCTCCTGGCCGAGGCCGATCCCCAGGCGGCCTGTGACCGGCTGGTGGCGCTGGCCAATCAGCGAGGAGGGCCGGATAACATCACGGTGCTGGCGGCCCGGCTGACGGCCAACGGCCTTGGAAGCAACATCGTCGGTGGACGAGTGCTCGGTCCGGTGCAGCACGAGGCCCCCGCTCAGTCCCTGGCCGACACGCTCAAACTAAGGCGCGGCTGGCGTCGTCAGTGGGTAGTGAGTAGGAGATGGCTGGCCCGTCGGTTCGGCGTGGCGCTAGTGCTGTCGCTCGGCGCGCTGCTCAGCGGGCTGGGGACGCTCCTGGTGGGGCTGATCCCGTTCCCGGCCGGATTGCCGGTGGTGGCGTTCAGCGCCGTGGTCGCCTTCGTCCTGGGGGCGCTGCTCGGCTGGCTGCTGCGGCCAACCTGTCCCAAATAGGTTTATGATGAGGAGAATTCGCTCGCAGCGGACGTATCATCCGTTGTCGGGCGTGGGGTCTGTGACCCCACGCAAGCAAATGTTACATTAAGGAGGGAATAAGATGACGCGGAAAAAGTGGTTGACTGTTCTATTGGCCACAATTGTGCTGGTTCTGAGCCTGTGGCCGGCGCTGGCAGCCTGGATGCAGGGAGGAGTGAGGATCACGCCGGGAGAGGCAGACCTGACCAATTTCCCTGACATCGGCCTGCCGGTGGCAGTGGTGAACGCCAACGGCGTGCCCATTCTCGACCTGCAGGCGGGGAATTTCGAGGCACTGGAGGATGATAGCCCTGTTGCTATCCAGGAGGTGGCGACGCAGAGCAACCCCGATCTGACCATCGCCGTGGCGTTGGTGCTGGACCTGAGCGGCAGCGCACCGATCGAAGACGTCAAAGAGGCCGCCCATCAGTTCCTGGACCGCCTGGGGCCGAATGACCGCGTGGCGCTGATCGGCTTCAACGAGCCGCCCGACTTCGACACTTTCGACCCGGCCAAGGAGATTGAGTTCACCTCGGATCTGGACGCGGTGCGAGCCGTGGTGGATGGGTTGGTCTCCATAGGCGAGTCGGCGGTGTACGAGGCCATCTACAAGGGGGTGCTGATCACGGCGGAGGAGGTCGCCGACCGGCGGGCGGTCATCGTCATGACCGATGGCTACGACACAGCCAGCCGCGAGGCAATTGCCACGGCGGATACCCCCAGGACGGCGGCCAAGGAGCGGGGCATCCCGGTCTTCACTGTGGGGGTCTACAGCCCGGCTTTCGCCAGCGACCCAGACTACCTCAACATCCTCGCTCGTGAGACTGGCGGGCAATACCAGGAGGCGGCCGATCTCACCCAGTTGGCCACGCTCTTCCAGGGTGTGGTGGAGCAACTGCGCACCGAATATCATCTCACGCTGCACACCGACCTGGAGCCGGATGGAAAGGACCACGTTCTGAGGATGCACGTCACCACGCCGCAGGGGGTGGGGGAGGCCGAGCGCACCGTGACCTACCCCGAGCCGGAAGCGATCCCCCGCATTCTCAAACTGCAGCGGGACGTGAACGGAGTGCTGCAGGACGTAGAAGCGGGTGTCGAGATGAGGGGGAAAGTGCTGCTGGTGCCGCAGATCTCAGCCCAGAATGCTCTTGTGCGCGTCGAGTACTACGTGGATGGCCTACTGGCCTATACAGCCGACGTGGAGGCGATGCGGGGACAGGAGCAGCACGAACCCTGGGAATGGAAGTGGGACACGCACTCCGTGGCGGAAGGCGATCACACGCTGGAGATCATCGCCTACGACGACGCAGGCAACGCTTCGGGGCGTTTCTCGCTCGGCGTGCACGTGGTTCCGTCTCCCATGATCGTCTTTGGGGTGAGTATCTGGTTGGTGCTTGCTATCGTCGCAGTGATAGTCGGGCTCGTGGTGGTGCTCTTCCTCGTCCTGCGCCGCCGGGTCGAGCGCTGCCCGGTCTGCGGCAACGTGATGGACCCTGGTTGGGGTGGTGTGTGCCAGTTCTGTGCCGCCGCCGCTGTCCCTGCTCCCACCGGCCCGTCCACCGTGACGGCCCCGCCAACCGAGCCACCCACGACTCCTCACGTTGCTGTGACGCCAGAGGCTGGATACCCGCCCACGGCTGTCATGAGGCCGGCGCCGGGAGCCGTGACCCCGCCGACGCCCGAGACGATCAGCCTGCGACGAAAACCGCAGGCCATGGGCTGGCTGATGGTCGAGAAAGGTCCACGCGCAGGCCAGGAGTTCCGCCTGCAGGAGGTCACTACCATCGGGCGCAGTGGGGATAACGACATCATCATAGATGACCCTTCGGTTTCGCGCCAGCACGCCAAGGTGCGGCTGGAGGGGCAGACCTTCACTATCTTCGATCTGGGGGCGACCAACCCGACCCAGGTCAACGGGCAGGAGATCGGCAAGCACCAATTGATAGACGGCGACCGCGTCGAGATCGGTGACGCGGTGCTCGTCTTCAAGCAAGTTCAGTCACCGCGGGGATAGACGATGGGAGAGTGGGCGGTCATCCTGCTGCTGTTCATCGCTGTCGCAGCGGTGATCGTGCTGGTGGCTGTGCTGGTCAACCAGCAGGTGAAGGCCGGGGTAAGACTACCCGGCCGGGCAGAGTTCTACATTGATACCAGCCGGGGCGGGTGGCGGGCGGAGCCACAGCAACGACGCGCTCAGCCCCCGCCCCGGCCGCCCACCGCTAAATCGCGCTTCTATCTGAAAATGAAGTTGCGGCATCGCCCCAACTGGACCTACCCGCTGGATGGGAAGGCGATGGTCTACATCGGCCGCCGCGCCGACAACGACCTGCGGCTGACCGACCCGACAGCCGACATACGCCAGGCGGTCATCTACTGGGAGAGCGGGCGCTACAAGATCAACAACCTCTCGGCGCGGACGCCGACGCGGGTAAACAAGCGGGTCATCACAAAACAGAACCTGGGGGATGGCAACACCATCCAGATGGGGCGGACGAAGCTGATCTTTAGGGACAAGCGGAGGTGATGGGACTCACAGGCGAATAGGCCGGAGCGGTGGAGGGAGGAGCTAATGGCTCTACTTCTCAAGCGCAGCCAGGAACTCGGACATCGTGACGACCTTAACGCCGTACCGCGCTTTCATCGTCGCCTTGAGATGCGGGTCATCGGTCAGGTCCTGGTCGGCTGAGACGAGGTAATCTGCCCGACCGGTGGCGGCGGCCTCCAGCAGCATGTCGTCTTTGGGATCGCGACATAGGGTGATGTGGAAGGTGGGGATAATTACCGTCGCCTCGGTGCGCAGCAGGCCCAGGAAAGCCTGGGCCATGCCAGGGCGCAGATAGCGTCGCAGTCGAGGGCGGTCTAACACCTCTGCCAGTTCATCCAGCAGGCGGGGTGAAATAAGCAATTCAAAGCGGCCCGCTCGCCACAGGCGGTACAAGGCGGTCGGCGTGCCCGTCACCATTCGTACCAGCAGGTTGGTGTCAACGAGGACCCTGGGCATAGCGGGCCTCGCGGACGGCATCTACCTCGACCCGGATCGCCTCATCGCTCAGTTCGGCCGGGTCCGCTTCCGGGGGGGGCGCGGTCTCCAACGCGGATTCGAAGGCAGCGAAGTGGCGGGCTCGCTCTGCTGCCTGCTGCCTGGCCGCCAGAGTTTCCAAACGTTGGTATTCTTCGATCCCCAAAAGCGCGGCCACTGGCTGGCCCCGCCGCTGGATTATGAAGCGTTCGCCCCGGTAGCGGATGCGTGCGAGCAGGTCACCCGCTTTGCGGTGGAAATCTACAGCCGAAATGACAGTGGGCATCACGACCTCCTGAAATACACAGTTGTTTAATTAAATTATACCGTGGTTCGGGCCGATGTCAAGGAAGGTTGTGGGGCTGTCAACATACTGATGACGGATGGGCGAGCGAGGAGATAATGGGATGAACAGTGATCTGATCGGCACGCGGCTGGGCAAATACGAGATCCAGGCCGAGATTGGCCGTGGCGGGATGGGCGCGGTCTATCGAGGGTACGATCCGGCGCTCGACCGCTATGTGGCGGTTAAGGTCTTGGCCCCCCACCTGGTGTGGGAGAAGGAGTTCGTCGAGCGCTTCCTGCGCGAGGCGCGGGCCGCGGCACGGCTCAAGCACGCCGGCATCGTCACCATCCACGACGTGGGACAGGAGGGGGACTGGTACTACTTCATCATGGAATACCTGGAGGGGCAGACGCTGACCGAGGTCATCCGGCAGAGAGGGCCGCTCTCGTCCGATGAGGCGCTCTCCATCCTGCGCCCGCTGGCAGCGGCGCTGAACTACGCCCACCACCGGGGGCTGGTGCACCGGGACATCAAGCCGGGCAACGTCATCGTGGACCCGGCGGGGCAGGTGACGCTGACGGACTTCGGGATTGCGCGGGCAGCCCAGGAGACGCGGCTGACGGCGACGGGAGCGCTGGTGGGGACGCCGGAGTACATGAGCCCGGAGCAGGCGAAGGGGCTGACGGTGGATGCCCGCAGCGACCAGTACAGCCTGGCGGTGGTGGCCTATGAGATGCTGAGCGGGCGGGCGCCGTTCCAGGCCGAGAGCACGCTGGCGCTGATGTACAAGGTGGTACACGAACCGCCGCCGCCCATACGCCAGGCGCGGCTGGACCTGCCGGTAGGAGTGGAGGCGGTATTAGCGAAGGTGCTGGCGAAGGAGCCCGGTGATCGGTATGCGACGGTGAGCGCCTTCGTGGAGGCGCTAGGGCAAGTGCTGGCGGGGGAGGAGGTGGAGGGGGTGGTGACTCAACCAGAAGTGGTCGCCCCATTGGTGGAGCCGCCGACAGTGGTGAGGGAACCAGAGGTGGCGGCCGTACCTGCGCCCGCTGTGGCTCTTCCGCCTGTGCGACCGGCGGCCTCGGCTGCAGTGCCCGCTGCGAAGCCCGTCCCAGCATCGAAGCGTGTATCTGTATGGGTGTGGGCGTTGGGTGGAGTGGCGGTGCTAGCGTTGGTGATGGGGATAGTGATGGCAGTGGGGGGAGGGGAACGGCCGGTGGCTGGGACTACGCCGATGGCGGTAGTGGCTGCAGCCGAGGCGACGAGCACATCACGCCTAACGGCGATCTCAGTGGCTACCTCCCCGACCGGCAGCTCGCTAGAGTCTTATCTAGCCTTTGTTTCGGACCGCGATGGGAAGCGAGAGGTGTATCGCCTCACCGGGGCGGGGGAGGCGGTACGAGTTATCAACACTCCCGGCAATGGTGAAAGTTGGTCGCCAGCCTTGGTGCCGGATGGCACCGTCCTTTTCACCTCGGACCGTGACGGGAAGCGAGAGGTATATCGCCTCACCGAGGCGGGAGAGGTGGTCCGGGTCACCAACACTCCCGGCAATGGTGGAAGTTGGTCGCCGGCCGTGGTGCCGGATGGCACCGTCCTTTTCACCTCGGACCGTGACGGGAAGCGGGAGATATATCGCCTCACCAAGGCAGGGGAGGTCATACGGGTTACCTACACCTCCGGCAATGGTGAAAGTTGGTCACCGGCCTGGTAGGTGGGGAGTATGCCTTGCTTCCCCGACGAGGCGATCCTGGCTTCGAGGTCGTGGGACGGCACAGCGCGGCTGTGGGGGATAGGGGAGTGAACCGCTGATGGCGCTGAGGAATGTCTTGGACCACGAAACACGCGCAAGGGCACGAAAAGCGCGAAAGGCTTTCGTGACTTTCGCGGTGTTTCGCGACCCTCGTGGTCCAAATGTCCCTGGTGAGATGTGGTAGAAAAGTGACTACCGTGGGCAAGTCGTGAGAACTGATGCTTTCGGCGGCCTCAGTGGAGTTCAGCGTGCTCAGCGGTTCGGGGGCAGCACAGTCATGTCAGGTCAACCCAACAGCCCGCTTCAGTACAGTGTCCAGTACTCTTTGTAATTCGGGGGTGGTACGCCCCAGACGGCGCAGGATGAGGGAACGGTGTAGTGTGGCCATCTTGCCCATCTTGAAAACCGACGCGCTCTTTAAGCCCGTGCGGGCAAACGCCGGATGTGTGGCCTCCAGCACATATTCGTTTGGTTCGGGTGCAGTCGGGATGACCGAGGAGATGAAGGCAACCAGGATGTCTTCACCCATAGGGTCAGGGGACACGATGAGCGCAGGGCGTACTTTTCGCCCGCTCAAGTCGGTGAACGGGAAGGGAACCAGCACAACGTCGCCACGGCTGAGCAGCAGTGGCGTCACGAGACCGGCTCTCCATCCTCGAGAGAGTAAATGTCTTCGCGGGGATCAG
>DAOUEC010000210.1:0-7497 GCA_034430655.1 Anaerolineae bacterium | reverse complement strand
CGGTACAAAACTGTTTTCTAAGGCTCCCAGCCCTCGTCCCCGAGGGCGTCGTAAGCGAGAGCATCGCACTCCAAGCGATTGTTCGCTGCAGGGGACGCTCCCGAGATGGGGGCTGCGAGCGTTTTGTACCGAGAACTAGTATAGTCTCAATAAGCCCTGTTGTCAATGAGGATGTTTATGCTAGGGGCTGCGGCAGGTCTGGTAGTCCGCGCCGATGATGAGGCGGTATTGCACTCCCCTGTTGGGATCGGGCGCGGAGATGACGTTCCCGGCCGAGACGTTGAACATCCACTGCAGATAGGATACCGCGCTCCCTTTTGTCGTGGACGTGAAGTCAATCAACTGTGTCTGGGGGTAATCCTGCTGGTCGGGCTGGCCGATGACAGCGACGAAGCCCTGGCGGAAGAGCCGGTCGGCAGCCAGTCGGTCCCAGTCGGCGCTGGACGTCCCGTTCCACACCTCTACCGCCTGAAGCGTTCGCCACAGCCGGCCCTCCGGCACTGGTCCCAGTGCCTCGCTCACCACCGGCCCCACCTCCTCCCAGTTGGGCAGGTACACCGAGCCTCCCTTGGGTGTCGTCCACGGGATGACGTGTTGATAGCCGATGTTGCGGAAGCGCACGTTCTGCTCGTCGAGCCGGAAGGCTACCTCGGCCAGCGTAAGCACGTCGCCGAACTCCATGTCGGTGACGACCATGCTCCGGAACTGCTCCCACAGTTCAGGGATGCGGGGCAGGAGGTCGAGGCTGCGCGCTTCGCGCCAGATGGCCTGCAGCAGTTGCTGTTGGCGCCGTTCGCGGGCGAAGACGCTGGAGGTCTTGCGCGAACGGGCGTACCAGAGCGCCGTCTCCCCGTCCATGTGGTGCACCCCCGGTTCCAGCACCTTGATGGGATATTCGCCATTCTCGTCGGGATAGGGCCAGTGATCCTGCAACCGGCAGTGCACCGGGATGTCCACGCCGCCCAGCGTGTCCACGATGCCGATGAAGCCGTCGAAATTGGTGCGCACGTAATGATCTACCGGGATGCCCAGGTTATATAGTAGCGTCTGTTGAAGCAAGGCCGGCCCCCCGCCCTCGTACCCGTATAGTTCGCCGTACATATCGGCGAAGTTGACGCGGCTCATCCAGAAGCCGGGAATGTATACGTAGAGGTCACGGGGGATAGAGAGCACGGTCACGGCGGGCAGCGAAGGCTGGATGGAGACGATTTGGACGACGTCGGTGTGCCAGTTATCCCAATCGGGGCGGCGGTCGCTCCCCAGGACGACGATGTTCACGACGCCAGGAGCCATCTCCGCTATCGGCACAGAGGTGGGAACGGCAGTTGTGTCAGAGAGCGTGGGCGTCACGCCGATCAATACTGGTGCGGAGAGCGAAAAGGGGGTCGGTGTGAGCGTGGGGGTGGCCTCCCCTCGGTCCCCCCCAACTTTGGGGGGGAGGGTGGCGGTGGGGCTGGGGGTGAAAGTGACCGTCGGGTCGGGAGCCTGCACTGGTGTGAGGGTGGGAGGTTCCGGCGTGGGTACAGGGGTGGGGGGGATAGGAGACGGCGTGGAGAGCGGGACGGTAGGGACCAGCGTAGGCAGCGCGAAGATAGACGCGGGGTCGCCGATGATCAGCAACATACTCAGCATCGTCCCCAGGGCCACAAACGCCAGGGCAAGGGATATCTGTTTACCGCGTGCCATAAATAGCAGTTAGCAATTAGCAGTCAGTAGTCAGCAGTCAGCGGCTATCCGCTAACGTCTGATGGCTATCGGCTGTATTGTACGCCATTTGGTAAAAGCGTCAACGCTTGAGCCACTTGACGACCCGTTCCGCCATTCTTTCTCGATTCTCCATCGTCACTCCCCATATTTCTACTTGCGGCAGCGCCTTGAGGGCATCCACCCAGGGGTTGGGCTTGCTCATCACGGTCGCTACCACCGGCCTGGGGCCGCCGACCGCCTGGAGCACTACGTCGCGGAACTGACCCGAGAAGAGTTCCATCTTGCCGATTTCGTCTATGATCACCACTTCGCATTCGTTCATCGCCCGGCGCAGCGCGGCTACCCCTACGCGGTCAATCGCCCCCACGTCCACGCCGTAGCGGCTCACGCGGGGCCGGCCCTGCCCGCGCAGGTTCACGTGGGCCATCACCGTCTCCTGCCCGTCCAGTGTCACCAGTCGGAAGCCCTTGCGCCCACCTGGGCCGCGGATCTCCTCGGTGTAGAAGCCACCGGCTCGTTCGCCCAGCGGTTCCACCACCGCCTTGATCACCGTCGTTTTACCGATGCCTGGCCTGCCAGTCAGTACCAGCGTGCGTCCCATCATCCCCCTCTGCCTCTTGCCTCCTGCATTATTGTACCACGGTCCGGGCCGTTGCCCAAACAGTTCTTTGCGATGCATAAGCCTGTAGTATCACAGTCGCAGAATCCAGAGACGGCCAGTGTGCCACGCCGGAGACGACAATGGGAGTTGTAGAAACGATGCCATCCTCTCAATCACACGCCCTGCACACCGCAACCCGGCCCCGTCAGACAACTTGATGCCCGTGAAGGCGCTCTCCAGGATATTCCGCGCCAAGTTCCGTGATGCCTTACGCAAGCACGACCCGAACACCTTCGCGGAGATTCTGGCGGAGGTGATGGAGTCCTCTCGCACCTCGCCATATCTTGCCTTGCCGGGGTAAAATCCACCTCAATGCCCCGACGGTGAATGAGCCCCTCAAGAGGCATTTTGCCTTGAACTCCAAACAAGAGTACAATTACAGAAGTCGGCTTAGTTCAACATGGATTATGTGGCGGCTTCGCGCCACGTGAATCTTTATCGTTAGGCTTAAGGCATCCGTCACAACTTTGGCAGGCATGCGGTTGAAACCGCGCCTGTTGAGCCTTCGGCTGGCCGTCCACCTACGTGGACGGGGCGTCATCCGCGTAGGCGGATGACCGGCTTTAGCCCAATGGCACTAACATTTCACAGTCTCCTTCAAGAGCTCCACGAGGTGCTGGCGAGCATTGGCTCTAGAGCCTTTCAAATTCGGATAAACCGCTGGACGTCTACGTACAGCGCGGGGCTCAATGCGGAAACGGGGACGCTTGGGCAATTTGCATCGTGCTAGACGAGCGAGCAATCGTTGCACGATCCGAACGGCGTGTTGTGCTGAATTTGTGGGATGCCAGGTCAACAACGTGTCCCGCACACGCCGCCAGCAACTCGTAAAACTCTTGGAACACGGGAAGCAGTTGCGGAATGGTCGGTTTCGCCTGCGGCTGAGATTGGGCGGACATTTTCACCTCCGTCACTGGATTGGGAGTACGGGACAAGTGTACACATTTTCAGCCGAAAGCACAAAAAGTTAGTGCCATTGGGCTTTAGCCCCTGAGGGGCGACCTCGGTCGCTAAGTTGTGACGAATAGCTTAAGGTAAGCTCGCAATCTGAGAAGATACCAAAGAAACGCCTGACGATGCCGTTCTGAGTTGCCAGGTTGAGCATACTTACGTATAATAGATACATACGAGACTCTAGCATGGGCTGCTCGTGGATGTCTTTCAATGGGGGCGAAAATGGCCTTAGAGTCTATGCCACAGCGATCAGCCTCCGAGGAAGAGATTTCTGGGGAAGAGCGAATATGCGCGTCCAAGTGGAACTTCTGGGGCTTTCCAGATTCGCAGCCGGGGCCAAAGAGATAGCGTTAGATCTGGAAGAGGGTACGACGTTTCGTGACATTGTGCGCCTGCTTGCCACCAGATACCCGAAAATGATCGGGAACGTGATCCAGCCCGATGGCGAGACGCTGCAGAGACCCAACATCTTCAACCTTAACGCCAAGCGCATGATTCAAGCGGGCCAGATGGATGACGGCCCCAGCGATGGGGATCGAATCATATTGATGTCTATATCAGCAGGAGGTTAACTATGTATGGCTACAGTGGGAAGATCCTTCACATTGATCTGACCACCCGCAAAACTTGGGTCGAAACCAAGCCAGAGGAGTGGTACAAGATCTACATCGGCGGTGTGTCTATGGCCAGCCGGCTTTGCTGGGAGAACATCGAGGTGGGATGTGACCCGCTTTCGCCGGGCAACCCAATCTGCATCGCCAACGGCCTCTTCGCCGGTACGCCGGTGCCGGTGGGGGGCAAATATGGCCTGGCCTCCAAGTCGCCGCTGACCGGCTTCATCGGCGACAGCCTCTGTGGGTCCTGGTTCTCGGTCGCGTTCAAGCGTACCGGGTGGGATGGCTTCGTCATCCACGGGGCCAGCGAGGACTGGGTCAACGTCTTTATTGACGACGACCGGGTCGAGTTCCGCGACGCCTCTCATCTGCTGGGCCTGGGCACCTACGAGACCGAGGAGGCCATCCGGGAGGAACTGGGCGATGACCAGGTGCGCTCCGCGACCATCGGCCCGGCCGGTGAGAAACTGGTGCGTATGGCCAACGTGACCAACGACGGCCGCCAGGCCGGGCGCACCGGGCACGGTGCGGTGTGGGGCTCCAAGAAACTCAAGGCCATCTCCGTGCGCGGGACGAACGGCGTCACGGTGGCCGACCCGGATACGCTGTTGAAGTTGTCTTACGACATCGTCCAGGCAGCGCAGGGGCCACACACCCAGAAGTATCGTATCCTGGGCACGGTCGCCAACGTGCTCAACCTGAACCGCCTGGGGCTGCTCCCCACGCGCAACTATCAGCAAGGCGTGTTCGAGTACGCCGAACTGATGAGCGGTGAGTACCTGCACGAGCATTACAACGTCAAGACCATCGCCTGCGCGCAGTGCCCCATCGCCTGCGAGCAGATGTCCCGCGCCAAGGATGGGCCGTACGCTGGGGCGATGACCGGTATTGACTACGAGTGCCTGTACGCGGTCGGCACCAACTGCGGCTTGAAAGACCTGCAGGCGGCGATCAAGACCATTGACGTCTGCGACAGGGGCGGCATAGACGCGATGAGCACCGGCGTGACCATCTCCTGGGCGATGGAGACCTTCGAGCGGGGTATTTTTACGAAGGAGGACTTCAAGTGCGCCAAGTATCCCGAGGGCTTCGAGCCCAATTTCGGCAACGCCGATGCAGTTGTGACGCTGGCCGAGATGATCCGCGACCGCGAGGGCATCGGCGATATATTGGCCGAGGGCACCAAGCGAGCCAGTGCCCAGGTTGACGAAGAGCGCGGCACCGAGACCTACCAGTGGGCCATGAACATCAAGGGCCTGGAGACGCCCGGCTACGACGCGCGCGGACTCAAGACCGTCGCTCTGGGGCTGGCGGTGGGCACGCGCGGCGCCTGCCACAACCGGACGGCGGCCTACGACCCGGATATTAGAGGAGAGACGAATCGCTTCACTGTTGATGAGACCCGGGGAGAGGTCGCCAAGGGCACGGAGGAATACGCGGCCGTGTATGATACACTCCCGCTGTGCAAGTTCATCCGGCGCTGCTTCACCGGCAAGGCCGACCGGGCGGGCGCGTGGCCGGCCATCGCCAACCTGATCAATGCCACGACCGGCTGGGACTTCGACTACGACGCTGTGGACTTGATCGGCGAACGGGCCCACACGATCAAGAAAGCCTTCAACATCCGCGAGGGGTGGACTCGTGCGGACGACCACCTGCCCTACCGCTGGCAACACGACCCGATGAAAGAGGGGCCCTCTGCCGGGCACGTGGTGACCGAGGAGGAATTGGAGTACATGAAGGACCTGTACTACGAGGCCAAAGGCTGGACCAAAGAGGGGCTGATCCCCAAGGAGAAACTGGTCGCCCTGGGGATGGATGACGTCGCCGAGGAAATCGGGGTATAGGAGACCAGGATGCCTACATCAACTTCCAAATACCAATACATTACGTGTGACCCGAGCAAGTGTATGGGCTGTCAATTGTGCGAGTATATCTGCTCATACGTCAAGACGGGTGAGTTCAACACCTATCGCAGCCGCATCCGCACGGTGCGAGCAGAGGAAATCCTGATCACGGCCGTGGCTTGCCGCACGTGCGAGGACGCCCCCTGCGTCATCGCCTGTCCACGCAACGCGCTGTCGCAGGACCCGGTCACCGGCATCATCCACATAGACGCCGATCGCTGCGACGGCTGTGCCTGGTGCATCGAGGCCTGCGACTTCGGCGCGATCTCCATCAACCCGGAGACCAAACTGGCCGAAATTTGCGATATGTGCGAAGGCGAGGAAGACGGCCCACAGTGCATCAAGTGGTGTCCTAAAGAAGCGCTCGAACTCACCACACCCGACCGGCGTGCGCAACGGGCGCGTCGTAAACTGGCTGTCGAGGAGGTGCTCGGACCCAGGGCCTGAGAAGGAATAGGGTGGCATCTCTATCGGTCGCTTGAATAACGAGCATCCTGACGTCCCGGTGGAGTAACGGGTGCTCGGCGGGAAGGGCCCGGGGCTTGCGGGGGCCGGCTCCGGGCCTATCCTGGTGTGGGGTGCAACCGTTGCCAGTGCGTCGTGGCAAGGAGGGGATTATACGGGCAGAAGTCCTGCGTAATATACCGGAAAGGGGGATATATGGGAGAATGCTCGCATAAGACTCCATGGGAGAGGTTTATGCAGCGAGATGTCCGTATAACACGCTATTTGGAGTATTATGCAGGGAGAAGTCCGCAGAATCAATAGTTAGGCCGCCTAGCTCGACTGAGCAAGGCCACGTGAGAAGATGCACACCGGTGATGAGGAGGGGCAAATGAAATCCCACCATAGAAACGGTCTGCTTGCTGGATGCATCATCGCTTTGGCGGTTTCCGTCTTCACCTCACAGATGTTCAAACCTGGTTTGGTGAGGCTACCTTGGTTGATCACCTGGTATCTGGTCAGCTTGCTTTGCGGAGGCGGAGCAGGCTTCGTAGGAGGTGTTTTAGCAGGCTTGATACCTGTTCGCTTGAGATACGCTGGCAGCTACTTAGTGGGCGCTATGTTTGGAGTGTTGGGCTATGTTATCCAACTGTACTTGTTCCTCTTGTATGCCTTTAGGAATGCTCCGTCTACATTCTAGCCACGACAAAGCAAGTGATAGGTGACCGGGGAAGGATTAGCTATGAGACCCAACCTGTTGCGTTGAGTCTTCGGGAATGCGCCAACGTCCGAGTTCTCTTCTTGTAGGATTCCATGTCTAAGCGTTCGACGTATGTTCACGCATCGCCAAACTGCAACCCATGGCAATTCGCCGAATGGCGTGCGGCCTAATAACTCACTGCACGCGACCGCGCCTTCGGTGCGCGTTTATCGGCGGTACTTTGGTTATTGTAGTTGATGGTGTCCAGACGTGGGTCGTGCAAATCTGGCGCGGCGCGTGAGTTCGCAACTGTTAGCACGCCCCAGCGCGAAGACAAGGCCATACACCAAAGTGAACACCATAAGGGTCGAGAGGTGAATATTGCGTTACAATTTCGACTGGGACCCTGCCAAAGAAAAGCAGAACATTCGCAAACACAAGGTTGCTTTTCGTCGAGCAGCAACGGTTTTTCGCGATCCGAACCAACTTTCTATCTACGACGGAGAACAT
>DAOUEC010000209.1:0-12707 GCA_034430655.1 Anaerolineae bacterium | reverse complement strand
CCTTCAACCGTCATGCCTCCGAAAACTGTCACCAGGTAGGCGCTGACAAGGGGCGAGATCATGCCGGCTATCGCAGCCAGGGTGCTACAAACGTTCTGCGCAGTCACTCGATCTTTGCTCTGTACCGAATCAGCGCAGATCACCCTGCACCCCGTGTTACTCAGGCTTACGGCGATGGAAGCAAAAATAGCCGCCGCAACGAGGAATTGCCAATCAGGTGCTAGTGCATAGAGCAAGCTCCCTCCTGCTGCTAAGACGATCGCCAGCAGGAAAAATCGTTTGATGCCGTGGCGATCCATCAGCCATCCTACGGGTGTAGAAATGAGGGCACTGATCGCGCCGCCCACGCTGCTGAGAGACCCCAGTTGCACAGAATCGGCCCCCAACCCCACAGTATATATCGCAGCGTATTGACTGGTGAGGCCGGCTAGAAAACTGTTCATGGAGAAGCGCGCCACGCCCACCCGATAATTGTGCTTCTGCCTGTATATGAAATCTCTGATCCTCACAGCTACTCTACCAACTATGCCCACTTTATCCTCCTGGCGAGTCCTGCAAAACGGAATCTAACTCTCCCCTCAACGAAGGGACACCTACTTCTAAAACGCGTAAGAATCTCAATATGCATGTCATTTCCAGGCAACCGTGAACTCGCTACTTTTTCGGGTAATTCTTCTCACCAGCACGTACCGGCACTGTAAGCCAATTCTCCTGAGGTACGAAGGGACATGTGTAGTTCTCGCTATATACACACCAGGGATTGTACGCCCTATTGAGGTCAAGAATCCATTTCCCGTCGGCGGTGCGATTCATCGCAACGTTGAGGTCGAGATACCGCCCTGCACCGTACGTTTCCTGGCCAGACGTTGCATCCCTGAAGGGAATGAACAGTTGCGCCTCTTCAGAATCGCTCCTGTAAGCCTGGAGCACACACTCCTCGCCGCCGATCCTGAATCGGAATTCGCCCCATTGGATAAAGTCCCGCTCCTCGCCCTTTGTATATGCCATTCTCACTGTCTTCTTGTCCTTGTGCTCGTGAAGCTCAATCTCGAATCTGCAGTCCGGATCAGGAGGGTAATAGTCGAGTCCCCTAAACTCAGCGCGATCTGCGGGGGGTATCGGCGACTGCCAATGCTCCGCGAAGAACCCGTCTTTCTCTCTACGCTCCCTCTCGATCTGAGCCTTCCACTCATCAATTTCCACGGCAACTTGCCTCCTTACGCTTCTACGGCACGAATCTATCGTTTCACCTTCAACCTGATCTCAAACATCCGGGAGTTGCATCCGCGCTGCTTCACATCACTCGGATTGCCTTCAAGGGGCAAGCCTGAGCACACATGCCACAGCCAACACACATAGCCGGATTAGGATCGGGCATTTCATAAGGAGCTTCCTGCTCAAGAATCTTGTTGGGACATGCAAGCACGGCGAGGCAGATACCCTCGTCGCACTTCTCAGGTTGACATTTCCCATAATCCACCATGGCCATCTGCTTTGGCACTGCTTTTCTCCTCGGTTGCTTTCTTCACTTCCCTCTCCAATTCCTCCTCCAGTTCATCCAACTGCTGAAACATCGTCGGCGGCACCGAATGGGCCGGCCATCGACGCTTCAGCTCAACTATCTGCTTTTCCAGTTCCTTGATCCGCTCGCTACTCATTTCTCACCTCTACCTCCAACTTCTCCGCCCCCAACAGCCGCGTGTAGTCCCGCAGGAATGGATAGGTCACGAAATTGCCAAACCCGTGGTCGGCCAGCATCGCCTTCAAGTCCAGGGACAGGAACTCGCTGGCCAGTTCACATTCAAAGCGCCGGAAGGCCCAGCGAAAGGGGAACCACTGGCGGTCCAGGTCGAACTCGTTGTAGTCCAGGATCCAGAAAACGCCGCCCGGCTTCAGTGCCCGATGGGCGTTGGCGATCACCCTCTCTTTGTCCTCATCCTCGAAGCCATGCAGGGTGAAAGAGATGAACGCCTTGTCGAACTCCTCGTGGAAAGAGAGCGGTTTTTCAATGCGCCGGTTCAGAAAGGTCACCTGGGTGTAAGCACGGCAGCGCTGCCGGGCCTGTTGGAGCATCTCCTGGCTGATGTCCACCCCGACGACCCGCCCGGTGGGACCCAAAGCCTTCAGCATCACGCAAATGTTGCGCCCGGTGCCCGATCCCAGGTCCAGGATCGCGTCCCCCCGGCGGATGCCCATCCGCTTGATGGCCTGCTCGATGAAGGCCTGATAGCGCCCCACCAGGAGCAGGTCCATCATCAGGTCATAGTGGCATGCTCCCCACCCTCTAACCTCGACATGGCTCCGTTGCGACATGGTACTCCTCCCTCATCCAGCAATCATCGCCCGGCGCTGGCTGAGAACTTGGGCTAGAGATGCTTAACGCCTCGGCATGCAGGTAGGACAGATAGGCTCACCGGCGGAGCCAGAGGTCTGAATCCCAAAGGCTGAGAGGAGCTTCTCGACCTCCTGCCCGCCGCACTTAGGGCATTTTGTCTCGGGCTCGGGGTTATTCATGGAGCGAACGAGCTTCTCGAACTTCTCCCCGCACTCCAGACATCGATATTCGTAGATAGGCATTTGTCTCACCTCCCTCCGTACAAATTCTCCAGTCGAGACTATAGGGGCGTTTCTATCTCCCTTCAAGACGTGCTTGGGAAAAAACGTCCACACCTTCTGCGAAGCCAGTTGCCATCCGCACGCATCGCGGCTCCAGATCGCCCAACACGTGCTCGCCCACGGTGAGCAACATCGCCTCCGCTCAGTGGTAGCCCTGCCGGACCAGGTCATCGGCCCGCGCAGCTACATCGTCCCACGCAGATATATCGCTAACCACCGGAGGTATCTGCTCAGAAACTTGGGGCAATCGGGCTGCAGAGCGTAGGTCGGATTGGCAATCCGACTTACTTGCCCCAGAATATTGAGAAGATACCACCGGAGCCTGCCCTGAGTCCCATGCTTAATATACAAGCTTGCCGAAGGGTTCCTTGCTTCCGCCGGCGTGCCAGTTGTCAATGGCCTGTCGCAGTGTGTTCACCGTCAGATTAGCACAGTGAACCTTTGCCTCAGGCAGACCGTCCAGTGCAGAGATCACATCCTCCGGCCTGATCTTGCCGGCCTCTCCCAGCGATAGCCCTCGCACTGTTTTGGTTAGCATGCTTGCACAGGCTATCGCCGACTCGCGGCCGTCAGTCATGAAAGTGGCCTCTTCGATTCTATCCCCGTCCAGCCGCAAAAAGATTTCCATTGTGTCGCCGCAACAGCCGTGGATGATCCCATGCGCATCTGGCTCAGACATCGGGCCCATATTGCTGGGATTAGAGGATTCTGCAATGACCTTGGCTGAATAGGACATCCGTCCTTGTTCGACTGTCTCTGTATGATCGCTCACGTGACCTCCTCAGGCCAGACTACCAGCGTCCCCGCCGCCGGCCGCGTGCGCGCCGGCCGCGGCCCCACCTGCCATAGTTCGCGCGGCCGGGGAGACCTGAGGCACGAGATGAGAGCGCCGGGCCAGGCTGCCGCTGCCCTCGATTCCCCAAAAACGCCGCCACGCGGGGCACCACCTCCCGCCCCACGAAGCCCAGCGCCGCCCCCAGCCAGGGCCACACGCCGGCAGCGGGCCGGGGAGCTGGCGCAACCGGTCGAACCGGGATTGGAGTCGGCACAGGCGCATGCACCGGCACCGGTTTCTCAGCCCCAGCGGGTTCCCGCAGCGCTAGAATCGCCCCGTTGGGGCAGACAAAGCGGCACGCCTCGCACTCTCGGCACAGGCTTTGTTCCACCTTCGCCACACCGTCCACCATGCTGAGGGCCCCTGTCGGGCACACGCACACGTCCGTGCACAAGCCGCAGCCTGTGCAACGCACTTCGTCGACATACACCACTGTTAATCACCTTCTTTCACACTTGGGCAAAAGCCACACCACTCGGCCCGGCGCACCTCGCCCACCAGATCGGGCAGACTCAAACAGCCCTCCAGTCCCACCCGCTCCCCTTCAGCAGCGGTGATCTCCGGGTTCACCAGCGTGATGGGGCTCTCTCCCACGTCCACGACGATCACTCTTTGCTGGACGCCCACCTGTGGCGCAGCCAGCCCCACGCCCGACGCGGCATACGCTGACCACGCACTCCAGCCCGTTGTTGTCGTCTGCCGAAACTGCGACGCGCATCCTACTCCTCCTTTTCCAGCCGGTCGAGCCGCTCCATCACCTCAGCCAACTGCTTACGCAACCCGCCGGCCATATCCTTCAGAGACGCAACCTCCTCTTCGCGCGAGGGGGAAGGAGCAGCAGGGGCCGTCGGAGGCGGAGGCGGCGTCGGGGGAACAGCCCCCCATGCCTGGCGTCCCATCCCCATACCTCGGCCCATTCCCATGCCACGGCCCATGCCCATTCCGCGACCCATTCCCATTCCGGCCTGGACATTGGCCCCGGCGACGGATTGGAGTTTCCCCGCCTTATATGCTTCAACCGCCTCTCGCACCGTTCCACCCCCGAAGAGGTAAACGGGCACATTGGCGGACTGGAAGACGTTGAAGGCATTGGGGCCCGCGTTGCCGGTTACCACGGCCTGCGCGCCGCGCTCAATGACGAATTGGGCCGCCTGGATGCCCGCCCCGCCGCCAGCGGTGACCGCCGGGTTCTCCACGGCCTCGAACTGCATGGTCTCCGTGTCTACGAAGACGTACATAGGACAGCGCCCGAAGACCGGGCTGGCCGGCGCGTCAAGGTCTGCACCGTTGGCTGTGACAACTATTCTCATTTGCATTCCTCCCGTTGAAAGGTATAATCAGATTTGTCCGCTGGGTGAGGAGCCCGGCAGACCCCTCACCCAATTTGGGCCCCGGGGCGGGTGGCAAAGTATGATGGCAACGTCACCCGCCCCGACGCATTCCGCCGCTTGACGCGGCTACTTCTCCTGCTCAAGCCCCGCGATACGCTTGCTGATGGCGTCCAATTGCTCCTTCAACCACTCAGCCTGCGTCTTGAGGAACCCGGTCTCCTGCTCCGGCGTCGGCGGCGCGCCATAAGGGCCGTACGCCGCAGCCGGCGGGGTTCCCCAAGCGGGCGCGTAACCAAAACGTGCCCAGCCGGGCATGCCGGTGGCGTAGTACTGGTGCCGCCAGCCTCGACCACGGCCCCAGCCGCTGCCCCAGCCTCTACCACGGCCCCAGCCCATGCCGAAGCCGCGACTGGGTACCGGGTTCGCGTAGCCGGGCATGTCGTAGCCGGCGCAGTAGCCGGCCCCGCGTCCGGTCATGGGGCCCATTCCTCTCGGTCCAGTTCCATCTCCTGCTGGCATCTCGTCTCACCTCCCTCCTGTTGAATCTGCTAAAGCACTTCACTCGTCGTGACTGATGGTGCCTTTACCACCACCGTCCACGGCCCCAGCCACGGCCCCGGCCTCTCCAGCCCCGCCCCCAGAAGCCCCGGCCCATGCCCCAGCGAGGGCAACCAGGCCCGTAGGTGGCCGGATAGCCTCCTAACCCTGGCATTTTACTCACCTCCTTCTACCACTGCTCACCAACATGCACTACGCAACGTCTCAATGATACTCACCCTCACCCTCCTCCATGTGGCAGCGATAGGCTCCCAGGAGATAATCAATCTTCTTTCTGCTCTCCTCCAGGTCCTGCGCCTGCAGAGCCAGCATCTCATCCCCCAGCGCGGTGAGACGATAGACCCGCCGGGGCGGCCCCTGCGCCTGCTCCTCGTCCCAGGTCGAAGTGACCCACCCTTTCTCCTCCATGTCCCGCAACGCCCGATAGACCGCGCTGGGGTTCGGATCCCCCACGCCGAATTCCCCCAACTGTTGCAGGAGCGTGTAGCCATGGGCGGGACCGTAGTGCAGGAGCAGAAGCAACGCCGGCTCCAGCATCCGCACCGCCCGGCGACCACGTCTCCGCTTCCTGTGACCCTGACCTCGCATCCCTGTTCCTCCCTTACAGGACCACCAGGCCGTGGCTCAACCGGTCGTAGTATACCACACTATGTTCTATTTATCAATAGCCAAATGTCATATAGTCTAATTACATATAGCCAGCCGTGACGATAGCATCCGATAGTCACTCCTTCTACCAAACCGCCAACTCCCCCTGCGCCAGCCGCCGGGTGAAGCGTCGGATGCCGGCCAATTCCCGGTCAATGATCGCCGCCACCGGATCGTGCACGTCCTCCAGGCCAATCCCCTCGGCCAGGATAACCTGAGCGGCGGCCATCAGCGGCCGGTCAATCGGCTTGCCGATCTGGCTGCACAGCCAGACCGTCACCTCGCGGATGCCCTCGACCTCCACGTAGATATGGCTGGCGAGTTCGTGACTGAGAAGGTTATAGATCTTCCCCGCGTGGCTGACGGGGTTCTTACCCGCCGCCGCCTCGGTCGTCGAGGGGCGGTTAAAGGCGATAACACCGTTGACCCGGTTACCTCGCCCCACCTGCCCACCGTCGCCTCCCTCAGCCGACGTGCCCAGCACCGTCAGGTACATCCCGCCCGCCCCGCGCCTCGGCTCGTCCAGTGTGTTGATGTCCACCGTGATCCGGTCAATCGTGCGCCTCTGTCGTTCGACGAACGTTTGCAGGTCGTCGTGGATGGCCGCTTTGCGCTCGAAGTAGCTCTTCTCGTCGGGGATAAAGCGGTCCACGAAGGCCACCGCGATGGTCAGCGTGAGCTGGCGGCCAAAGCGATAGGCCATCACCTTGATGTCCTCACCGGCCTCCGGGTAAGCCGCCTTGAAGCCGGTGGAGTTCAGGTAACGCTCAGTGGCCAGCACCAATTCCTCCGTCTCAGAAAGCGGCGCGTAGCCCACGCCAGCCGAGGTGTCGTTGGCGCCGATCTCCTCGCGGGCGAAGATATCGGTCAGTTCGGGGGAACCCGGCTTGATCTCGTTCTGGAAAACCACGTGGGCATCAGGGTCCACGAAACGGAGATTCCCTCGCAGCCAGTTCTTTGCGGTGGCCTCGGCAATCTCCCCCACGGGGATGCGCACCCCCTTGTACTCGTATGTGGCACGGTCGCCGAAGATGAGGCGCATCGGCTCATCCACCGTGCCGCCGCCCAGGGCGGGACTGGTACCGCCAGCCACCAGGAGCGCTTTGTCAATGTTATGGTGCAGGATGCGTCCAAAGTGATCCATGTAGGCGCGGCACAGTTCGACGCTCACAGCATCCATGATCGCGTCGCAGATCGAGTCGGGATGACCAACCCCCTTGCGCTCGACCAATTCCGTCGGCTGCTCCTCCATCGGCAGGTTGGACACTGCCTCGACGAAGATGTTACGAGATTTTGGTTTCTTGGACATTGTTCACCTCCATTGGGTTAGTAGTCTGATTACGGGAAGAAAGGAAGTTAGTTTGCTACCGGACACTTTCTCAGGGAGGGCGGTTTTGCTGACCGCCATCCACCGCCCTCACCACCTCCCCCACCACGTCATCGCTGCTCACCCCCTCCGCCTGGCCCTCGAAGTTGAGCAGGATGCGGTGACGCAGCGCGGCTGGCGCGACTGCCCGCAGGTCCTCAAACGCGACGTTGTACCGGCCGGCCAGGAGCGCCGTCACCTTTCCGCCCAGGATGAGCGCCTGCGCGCCCCGGGGGCTGGAGCCGTAGCGCACATACCTCCGCACCATCTCCGGGGCCGCTTCGCTCTCAGGGTGGGTGGCGATGACCAGGCGGGCGGCGTAGTCGGACACGGGCGAGGCGACGGGCACCTGCCGCGCCAGCGCCCCCATCGCCAGCACCATCGCCCCGTCGGCCACGACTTCGACCTCCGGCTCCACCCCCCCCGTGGTCCGCTTCAGGATCTCCACCAACTCCTGCGAAGAAGGGTACTCGACGTTGACCTTGAACAGGAAGCGGTCCAGTTGAGCCTCTGGCAGTGGATAGGTGCCTTCCATCTCAATGGGATTCTGCGTCGCCAGCACCAGGAAGGGAGGCTCCAGCGTGTAGGAGCGGTTGGCGACGGTGACGGTGCACTCCTGCATCGCCTCCAGCAGCGCCGACTGGGTCTTGGGAGTGGCGCGGTTGATCTCGTCGGCCAGGAGCAGGTTGGTGAACACCGGCCCCGGCTGGAAGCGGAACTCCCGCCGCCCGTCCTCCGCCTCCTCCAGGATGTCGGTGCCGATGATGTCGGCCGGCATCAGGTCAGGGGTGAACTGGATGCGGGCGAAGTTCAGGTCAAGCACCCTCGCCAGCGTGCGCACCAGCATGGTCTTGCCCAGGCCGGGCACACCCTCCAACAGCGCGTGCCCCCCCGCGACGAGACAGATGAGCGTGTGGCGGACCACTTCCCGCTGGCCGACGATGTACTTGCCGACCTCGGCCTCGATGCAGGCGGCGGTTTCGCGGAATTGTTCGGGAGAGATCTCTGGCATGGTAACACCCTTTCTAGCGGCTAAAACACCTTCGACAGAACTCCAGCGCCCGGCGCAGCGCCGCCAGGCACCTCGCCTCGTCCTCGGCGTCCAGCGCATCGGGGCCAGTCTCGACGGTGATGGCCCCCCGGTAGCCATCGCGGGCCAGGCGATGCAGGAACTCCGCCAGTGGCAGGCGGCCGTCCGGCGGCGAGCGATGCTCCCGGCCATCGTAATTGGACAGGTGCACGTGGGCCACCCGCTCCCGCAGCCGCTCGTAGACCGCCACTGGATCCAGCCCCCAGGTGCCCAGGTGCGTCGTGTCCAGCGTCAGGTGGGGGAAACGGGACAGTTCGGCCGGGCTGTTGTACCAGTAGCCGTTGAACCCTAACCCCAAAAACTGTTGCGATGGCATGTTCTCGACGCCGATCGTGACCCCCGCCTCGGCCTCCAACTCCGCCAGCCCGTTATGCAAGAAGTGATAGTAGGGCTCGCGCCGGGGGAGCGGCACCGGCAGGAAGAAACGGCGCGGGCGGTAGGCGTGCCAGTGGCCCATGATGACGTACAGGCGGAACGGCAGATGGGTCACGACCATGGACACCCCAACCTCTTGCGCCAGCGCCACGGTGTGCCGGAGCCGGCCTAATTGGTCAGCCGGCCAATCGGGCACCTCGACGACGAAGGGGCTATGGACAGCGACTATAGGCAGGCCGTAATCAGCGGACAGCCAGCGCAGGTAGGCCGGCTGGCGACTGTCCCAGCGGTGATCCACCAACACCTCAATGCCGTCGTAGCCAGCCTGGGCTGCCAGTTCAAAGACACGGGCGATGCCGTAATTGTAGAGCGAACCGGTAGAAAGCGCAATCACAGACCCGCCTCCCACACTGCCCCTTCGGCATTGCTCAGGACAAGCCGCGCCCGCCGCACCCACTCCCGCTCCGCCTCGAAGGTCAAAGCCGCCAGCGCCTCGTCCCAGGTGAGCCAGACGGGTTCGAACTGAGGTTCTCCACGAAAGGCAGGCTTGAAAGCCTGCTCCACGAGCGTCATCAGGAAATACCGCTCGGTGCGCACGACGTGCCGCCCTTTGTGCTCAAACTCGACCACCTGCGTGCCCAGGTCGGCTTTCAACACCAGATCGGCGTAACCGCTCTCCTCGCGGGTCTCGCGCAGCGCCGCCGCCTGCAGATCCTCCCCCGGCTCGACGTGTCCCTTGGGCAGCCGCACCTCGCCCCGGCCAGGACGGCGCAGCACCAGCACCCGACCATCGCGCACGGCCACTCCACCAGCCGCGATGTAACGCACAATGTTCCCTTCAGCCATTCTCCTCCATTCTATAACTCTATTAGCACTTCTGACGCACGAAACAGAAACCGGTCGGCATCCCTGGCCTGGAGGATTTGTCCATCAAAGTGAGACATTCTTTGCGACATAGTGTTTGAAAGATGGCCCAGGATCGAGTTCAATGCCTCCGGCTCAAGAAACTCAGGGAGAAGGTCGAAGTCTGCCCTTGCAAGACAAGCGTAGGCATCTTGTAACACGCTGCGGTCAACAGATGACCGGTGAAAGGCATCGAACTGCGACATCTCGTGGTAGTACTGGGCCAGTCGTCCGTTAGCACTACCGGTCAGTCTTCTGATTGCCAGACGGCACACTGCACGATGGCCGCATTCCCTCAGCCAGGCATCATCGAGGAGCAGGTGATACTTGTAGCCAAGATAGAAGTAACGATGTAGGATTGATCGCTCCCGATAGTCTACGAATTCCCGTTCGAAGGCTGGAAACCTGAAGCCCCAGGTGACGCCAACGTGGACGGCGTAATGAGTTCTACGCTTGTCTCGATGAACGGCAACCGCGTCAGGCGCAACCGCCCCCAAGAGAAATGCCGAACAGCGCTCATCAGCGATGCCGGTTTCTGCGGCCCGCTGGTACGACAGTATCAAGTGCAGATAGTGAGATGGCATAACATGCTCACACCTCCTCTCGCTCTCGGCCTGGCCTGTGCTATAATGTCATCAGGAGAACACAATGGCTCCCTCTGATGACTTGATTGGTACCCTACAGCAATGCTTGCCCCAGATAGTGAAGGGCCGGTCTGTGCAATTGGTCTACCTCCACGGCTCTGCCGCGCGTGGAGAGGCGACGCCTTCCAGCGACGTGGACATCGCGATCGTGTGCGACAAGGAGACATCCCCTCACCAACAACTGCGATTGATGCCGGACGTGAGCGCTGAATTGGCCAGGCAAGCCGGCATCACCGAAGCCGACGTGCGCGTTATCAACGATGCCCCGCTGGTCTTCCGAGGCCGCGTGGCGTGCGAAGGAATCCTTCTCTATGCCCGCGATGAAGCGCAACAGATCGAATTCGAGACGCATACACGCGACGAGTACTTCGACTACCTCCCCTTCCACCGGCGACTGCAAGATGCTTTTTTAAAGAACGTGCGTGAGCAAGGACTTCTCTATGGTAGACCAGGATAAAGTTGAAGGACTGATCCGACACCTGCGCCAGTATTTGACTTAACACCCCCTTACGGCTCAAGGCTCCAACGAACTGAAGTAATCCCGCACGTACTGTTTCATCCCCAGGGGGATGTAACTCCCTTCCAGCGCGGCGCCGGCCTGCGCGGCGTAGTCCGCGTAGACTTCTCGATAGGGCACGCTGGCCCGTCCCCCTTCCAGGGCCGGCAACGGAGCCTCGCCGGCCGGCACCCCCTCGCCGCCCTCACGCCCCACCTCCACCCCCTCCCCCTCCTCGCCCAGGCGGTAGGGCACGTACACATCGTCGTAGGGTGCGCCGGTGCCAGCGTCCTCGTGGTGCCCTGGTTGCGTCTGCTGACCGCCGCCCGCCTGCTGTCCACCCGCCTGTCCACCCGCCTGTCCGACCCCCCTCCCCGCCTGTCCGTCTCCCCTCCCCGCATCGGGGAGGGGCTGGGGGAGAGGTCCTCCAGCCTGGGCAATCTCCTCCCGCCCTTCCTGTAACTCCGCCAGCGTCCCCTCGATCTCCTCCTGCCGCTGCACCCGCTCCCCCGCCTCTCCCATACGCTGCGCCGCTTTCCGAATCGCCCCCCGCGCTTCGGCGACGTCGCCGCGCTCAATGTCCTCGGCAGCCCGGGCCAACTGCTCCGCCAGGTCAGGGTCGCTTTCGGCCAGCGCCCCCGCCGCTTCCGCCAACTCGCGGGCCAGTTCGAGTTCCTCCTCACGGGTAAGCGCTTCGCCCTTCGCGCCGCCGTAGGCACTCAACGCCTGGGCCGCCGCCTGATAGTCGCCGCTGGTCAGTGCCTCGGTGATGTCGCGGGTGAGGTCCGAATCGGCCATTCCCCCGGCGGCGCGTTCCAGCCCGGCCCGCATACCCGCCGCACCGGGGTCCTGCAACTCCGCCAGCGCCTGCTCCGCCTCCGAAAGGGCCGCCACCGCCTCCTCTGGCGTCGCCCAGCCCTCGTCGAGCGCGACGATGGCCTCCTCCAGCGCCCGCAAAAGCATCTCTCGCTCGACCTCAGTCACCCCCTCGGCCTCAGCCACCTCCTCCTGCACCGCCTCCAACTCCTCAATCTGCTCCTCGATGGCGGTGCGCACGGCAGCCCGTCGCAAAAGCACGTCCTCCTGAGGATTCGGCAGCCACAGCGAGAGAACCAGCGCGGCCATCAGCACACCCAAGGCCAAGAGCGCCCGCCGGGAGGCCCGCAGCGGGAGGAGCACGCGGGAGTCAACGCGAGCGGCGGCGTCCAGCGTGTCGGCCAACTGCGCGACGGCCATCGCCGGCGTCGCCCTCAGCCAGCCGGTGCCAATCTCCACCGCCGTCGTCAGCCGCTCGGCCAGACCGAAGTGGCGGTCGAAGGCGCACGCCAGCCTATGCAGCGGGCGCGGGCGCAGCCAGACAGCCGCCAGCCCAACCGTCACGCCGACGAGCGCCAGCAGGCCCGCCAACCCGGCCAATGTGCGAGCGCTCAGCAACGGAATAAGCCGCGCCGCCACTGCCAGAAGCAACCCCACGCCAAGCCCAGCCGCCGCTCCCCACGGCCCCCATGTCAGGCACTCGACCAGCCGCAGCCGCACTCCCCAGCGCCGCAGATAACTCCCCAGCCAGCGATTCACCGCCACTGTCTCACCCCCCATCCATCACTCCCCTCCCCTCGTCCCCTTGTCTCCCCATCCCCTCGTCCCCCCGTCCCCCCGTCCACCTTGTCATCCGAAACTGCTCATTGTTCATTGCTCATTGTTCATTGCTCATTGTTCATTGTTCATTGTTCATTGCTCATTGTTCATTGTTCATTGTCCATTGCTCATTGGTCATTGGTCATTGGTCATTGGTCATTGGTCATTGGTCATTGGTCATTGGTCATTGGTCATTGGTCATTGGTCATT
>DAOUEC010000208.1:0-9718 GCA_034430655.1 Anaerolineae bacterium | reverse complement strand
GTGGACGAAGCGGGCAACGTTTCCTGGGGTGAGTCGCCACTCATCATCAATCCCTGGGACGAGTACTCCGTGGAGGAGGCACTGCTGCTCCGTGACAAGCACGGCGGGACGGTCACCGTCATCTCAATGGGGCCGCAGGAGGCGCAGGAGGCGCTCAAGCACGCCGTCGCGATGGGCTGTGACGAGGCCGTTCGTATCTGGGATGAGTCCTGCGCCGGCTCCGACACCCTCGCCACCAGTTATGTGCTGGCCAAGGCCGTCGAGAAGATGGGTGACGTGGATCTGATCCTCTGCGGCAAGTCAGCGATTGACGCCGAGACGTGGCAGACCGGTTCGGCTGTCGCCAGACGTCTGGGTTATCCTTCGCTGATGTACGTGATCAAGATCGCCGAACTGGACCCCGATGGGAGGACCATCACCGTCGAGCGGCTGCTGGAGGAGGGACGCCAGGTGGTGTCGGCATCGCTGCCCGCCGTGGCCGGCACGACCAAGGGCATCAACGAGCCGCGCTATACCTCCTTTATCGGCATCCGCAAAGCGGCCAAGATGGAGTACCCCCTCTGGACGCTGGAGGACGTCGGTGCGGAGGCCGGCAAGGTGGGCGCAGCCGGATCAGGCGTGCGCTGGCCGCAGGTCTTCGCGCCGCCGGCGCGCGAGGGGGAGGCCGAAATTATCGAGGCCGAGACGGTCGAGGAGTCCGCGCGACTCCTGGTCGAAAAACTGCTGGCCGAGAAGGTGATCTAGGAGGCGATGCAATGAGCAACGACATCTTTGTCTGGGTAGAACAGTTCAAGGGGCAGCCCGCAGCCGCTTCCTGGGAAGCCATCGGCGCAGCACGCCGCCTGGCAGACGAACGGGGGGGCAGCGTGACCGCCTGTGTCTTCGGCGGAGAAGGAGTGGCAGCCCTGGCGCAAGATGCCATCTCCTACGGAGCCGATACGGTCCTCCTGGCAGAAGACGCGACGCTGGCCGACTTCCGCGTCGAGCCGCAGGCCGCACTGCTGGCCAAGGCGGTTCGCGAGGCCGGGCCCGCCGTCGTCCTCATCGGCGCGACCTTCCGCGGACGCGAGTTGGGGCCCGCATTGGCGGTGGAACTGAATACCGGCTGCATCGCCGACTGCACCGCGCTGGAGTTCGAGGACGGCCAGTTGGTCGCCACGCGCCCCATCTACGCGGGCAAGTTACTCTCCAAGTGCGTCATCCCTGAGCGGCGGCCTCAAATCTTCACCACCCGCGTGCGCGCCTTCCCCAAACCGGAGCCCGATCCCGCCCGAAGCGGCGAGGTGACCCGGGTGGAGCCAGTTATGGCCGAAGGCGACATTCCCTCCACGGTGACGGGATTCCTGGCAACCGAGGGGGGCGTGAGCCTGGCCGACGCTGGCATCATCGTCTCCGGCGGGCGCGGCGTCGGCGGGCCGGAGGGATTCGAGCCTGTGCGCGAACTGGCCCAGGTGCTGGGTGGTGCGCTGGGGGCCTCTCGCGCTGCCGTGGACGCCGGCTGGATCCCCTACGAGCATCAGGTGGGCCAGACCGGCAAGACGGTCAGCCCGGATCTGTACATCGCCGCTGGCATCTCGGGTGCGATCCAGCATCAGGCCGGCATGCGCACCAGCCAGGTCATCGTCGCCATCAATAAAGACCCCGAAGCGCCGATCTTCAAACTGGCGCACTATGGCATCGTTGGCGACTTGTTCAAGGTGGTGCCCGCGCTTACGGCGGCCTTCAAGGAGAAACTCGGGTAGGTTCCACTGGACAAGCCAAACAACCCCGGACAACCGAACACGGCCGAAGTGCTGGCCGAGGTGGAACGACGGAGGGCGCAGGCCAGGCGGATGGGCGAGGGACAGCGTCGGGCCATCCTCCTGGCCGACCGCTTCGTCTTCTGGCTCTGCAGGCACTGGCTGGCCGTCTTCAACACGCTGGCCTTTCTCTACGTGGGCATCCCCATCCTGGCCCCGGTGCTGATGCACCTGGGAGCCGAGGGGCCAGCGATGGTCATCCATATCATCTACCGTCCACTGTGCAATCAGTTGCCACAGCGTTCCTGGTTCCTGTTCGGTCCCCAGTTCGCCTACACGCTGCCGGAGTTGATGGAACGGGTCGGAGCCGCTGCGCTGGTGAGCCAGTGGGCGCCTACCTTCGTCGGCAACGAGGCTGTGGGGTATAAGATGGCTCTCTGCCAGCGGTGCGTGGCCACCCACGGAGCGATTTTTCTCTTCGGACTGCTCTACGTATTGGTACGACGGCGCGTGCGCCCGCTCCCCTGGTGGGCCTACGTCGGTTTCGGTCTCGTGCCGATAGCAGTGGACGGTGGCTATCAGGCCTTCTCCTATCTCGTCTCTGCTCCCCCCATCAACTTCCCCATCACCCCTTACGAGACCACGCCCTTTATGCGCACCCTCACCGGCGCGCTTTTCGGCCTGGCGACGATCTGGCTGGCCTATCCTCTCATCCAGGAGGTGATGGATGAGTACCACGAGACACTGCAGCAGCGGTTCGGGTGGGAGACCAAAACCGATGAACAATGAATCAATGAACGTTACTACTCAGCCATAAGGTGCAACGCACTTGTCTCTTGCCATTTCAGCGATTTTGTCCAGTGGATTGCACCGTAGAACAGGCAGATTTGTAGCAAAAGTGCGTTGCACCTGAGCAGTAACCAATGAACAATGAACAAACGCTGCGCGCGTGTGTGGACGGCGTAGTCCTATATCGCTTCAAAGGGTTGAGCGAGGCCGAGGGGCTGGTTCACGCCGTTCTGTCCCGCATCGGCGGCGTGAGTCGGGGGCTTTATGCCACACTTAACCTGAGCCACACCGTCGGTGACGACCTGGCAGCAGTGGAGGAGAATCATCGGCGGGCTCTGAGCACACTGGGATTGGAGCCCGGGCGGGTCGTCAGTCCCTATCAGGTGCACGGCACGCGCGTAGGAGTGGTCGGGCGGGCCCACCTGGGCACCGTCCAGCCGGCCACCGACGCGCTGGTGACCAGTGTACCCGCCGTACCACTGCTGATGCGCTTCGCCGACTGCGCACCGGTTCTGTTCTTCGACCCCGTGCGTCGCGTGGTGGGGATAGCCCACGCGGGATGGCGCGGTGTCGTGGCGGGCGTCATCGGAGCAACGGTACGGACGATGACGGAGCGGTTGGGCTGCGACCCGGCCGATCTGTGGGCCGGCATCGGCCCGACTATCGGCCCCTGCTGCTACGCGGTGGGGCCGGAAGTTGCGGTAGCGGTGGAGACGGCCTGTCCGCCTGGGGCCGGCGTGGTGCGCGACGCTGATGGGCGGACCTACCTAGACCTGCCCGCTGCGGTGCAGGCCCAACTGCGCGCTGCTGGCGTGGAGCAGATCGAGGATGCCGGCCTGTGCACTGCCTGCCACGTGGATGAGTTCTTCTCGCACCGGGCCGAGCACGGGCGCACCGGCCGCTTTGGAGTAGTGATGGAGTTACTGGAATGACCGAAATCGCACGCAATCTCACACAGGTTCAGGAGCGCATTGCCGGGGCCGCACTGCGGGCCGGGCGGGACCCCACCGAGGTCACGTTGGTCGCCGTAGCCAAGACATTTCCCTCCGAGGCAGTCGTCGCCGCCTACCAGGCTGGCGTGCGTCACTTCGGCGAAAACCGCGTCGAGGAGGGGGCGGCCAAGATCCCCGTCGTCCACGCTGCCATCGCCGGCCCTCGACCGGTCTGGCACATGGTGGGCCACGTACAGAGCCGGAAAGCAAAGGCGGTCGTGGCACACTTCGACTACGTCCATTCCATAGATCGGCCCAAAATCGCGCGGCGGCTGAGTCGCTTCGCACAGGAGGCGGATCGGACGTTGCCGGTGCTTCTGGAGTGCAACGTCTCCGGCGAGGAGACCAAGTTTGGGTTTGACCTGCGGGGTTGGGAGCACGACGAAGCGCGGCAAAAGGCCTTCTTCGCCGCCGTCGAGGAGATTCTGGCGCTGCCGGGGTTTGCGGTGCAGGGCCTGATGACGATGGCTCCCCTCGTCGCTGATCCTGAGACCGTGCGGCCCGTCTTTGCCAGCCTGCGTGCGCTGCTGGAAGCACTGCGGGGACGTTTCCCAGCCCACGACTGGCGTCACCTCTCGATGGGTATGACCGACGACTTCGAGGTCGCGGTAGAGGAAGGGGCAACGATGGTGCGGATTGGACGCGCCGTTTTCGGCGCGCGACGGTACTAGCGGAGGTTCACGTGGCTGTCATTTTACTGCGACTGATCAACTTGATATTCACCCTTTACTCTTTTGCCATCATCGCCCGTGCGCTGCTGTCGTGGGTTCGCATCAGTTACTACCACCCGGTGGCGCGTTTCCTGGTCCAGATTACCGAGCCGGTGTTGGCCCCACTGCGCCGTTACATCCCGCTTGTTGGTGGCGTGGACTTCACGCCTATGGTGGCCTTGCTCATCCTCTGGTTCGTGGAGCAACTGCTGGGGGTATTGATTATGGCGCTGTTCTAGCGCGAGGCTGAGATGACGCTGCAGGTAACCGAAGGAAAAGAGGGGTGCACCTTTCGGATACGTGTCCTGCCCCGGAGCAGGCGGGACGAGGTGGTGGGGCTGCACGGTGACGCACTCAAGATACGGTTGACGGCCCCTCCGGTGAGGGGCAAAGCCAACCGTGCGTTGCAAGAGTTCCTGGCCCAGCGGCTGGGCGTCTCACCGTCGGACGTCGAGATTCTGACCGGCCATACCTCGCGCCAGAAGCGGGTGCGCGTGAGAGGGGTCTCCGCCGACGCCATCCGCGCGCTGCTGGGCACGAAGTAGGGCCTCATCACAGGGCAGGGAAACCCTGCCCCTACACAGCACACATCGTCTACTCGCCTATTCAATCCTCGAGTCATACCGTCTGCCAATCTCAGCCAGCGCCTCCAACGCTGTGCTCGCGACAGCCGGATCGGGGTCAGTCAGCGCGGCTCTCAGCAGATCGACGTCGTCGGGGTGACCAACCTGCGCCAGCGTCTGCGCCGCGGCCTGGCGAGTGGGGGCCTTTCCCTCGATCAGCGCGCGCAGGAGCATCTGCCGCGCTGCATCGCCCACCCCCACTCCTTCGCCCTGGGTTGCCGCCCACGATATGAGCCAGGGCAAGCGCTCGATCTTGGGCGGAGGCGCGACACCAGGGCGTTTCTCCTGCTCCTCCATCTCTGCTAGTGCCATTGATGCTCCCGAGCGCACGATCCACTGCTCGTCATCCCGCGCTATTGTCTCCAGCAGATCCCGCGCCCCGGCCTGCGCCAACCCGAAGACCGCCGCACGCCGGGTCATCACGTCCTCCGATGCGGCCACCTCGCGCAGGAAAGTCACCCCTTCTTCTCCACATTCAGCCAACGCCCTGGCTGCCACCGGTCTGAGCGTCTCATCTCCCTCCAACAGCACCCGCTCCAGGAGCCGCATCGTAGCGTCAATGCCTGGGTATGCCAGTCCACGTACAGCCGCTTGGCGCACGGTAGGATCCTCGTCCTTCAATGCAGCCTCAAGGTCTGGCAGGTCTGCCTCGCCCGCGATTCTGCCCAGTCCCAGAGCGGCGGCAGTGCGCACCTCTCCATTCGGATGCTGTAGCGCCTGCTTGAAGAGATAGATGACGCCAGATACACCGGTCGCTGCCAGTGCCTCTGCCAATGCCTGCCGGATTGTCGCGGGCTGGCCTGGCTGTAGAAAACCACGGGCCAACACCGCCATCGTGCCATCGCGCCAGGCTGTACCCTCTGGAGCCACACTGATCCAGGAACTGAGAGTGCAGAGGCGTGTGTGGAACATGTCGTCGGGGCTGCGCAGCCACGCTGCCACCAGCGGCCCCATATCGCCGAGTTCGGCGTAGAAACGCAGCACCTCAGCCCAAAGGGGGTCGTCTAACCGCTCGATGAGGCTGGCTTGAGCGACGGCAACCAATTGGCGCGCCGCCAGGTACGCCTGCCAGAGAGGGTGGACGAAGACATAGCGGTTGGCCCCTGCTGGGCGAAGCAAACCACGTTCACCGGTCAGCGTGCGGAAGGCGTGGAGTGTCGCACGTGCTGGACGCTCCTCAGACGGGGGTAGAGCAGCCTCGATCGCTGCTTCGATTCCCTCGCGGCTAGCCGCTGCACGCCCTTCCTGCTGGAGTTCCAATGCCACCTGCCCCAAGGCCACCCGGCAGGCCGCCGATAACCAGGCTTTATCTTCCTGTTTCTGCCACAGCAGCAAGTCCAGCGTCCGGTCGAACAGGGCCGCGCGTTTGGACGGCGACTGTCCGTCCGAAAGATGCACGAATGCCCCCAGCGCCAACTCCAATGGGGAGGAACCCGCTCGCGCCGCACGCCACAATTCGGCCGCCAACTCGCGGAGGACGACGGGGGGGGGCTCATCGGCCGGAGCGCAGGCCTCCACCCACCGCCTCGCGAATGTCTCCACCCGCCTGGCGTCCCACGACGCCAGAGTCAAGGGAACAAAGCCCGCCTCGGTCAGAGGCGCATACCCCCGCATCCCCGCGCTGACCAGCCACAGGTTTCCCGGCAGGGCAGCGACCAGGTCGGCCAACCACGCTGCTGCCCGCTGGCGTTGCTGCGGCAACAGTTCATCCCATCCATCGGCCAGCACGATAGCCTGACCGGTCTCCAGGCGCTGGCGCAAGGGACGCGCCAGCCCGCTGCTACCTCCGACGGCGGTCAGCGCTGTACGGAGGAGCATATCTACCGGGTCGTCTTCTTGTTCATCCTCTTTGTCTGCCTCGTCCCAATTCACCGCTGGCAGCAGCACGAAGAGTGGCAGCCGCTCCTGGAACGGCCCCAGTGTGGTGTCTATCTCCGTAGCGGGGCTCTTCTCGTTCGTCGTGAGAGCGCACACGAGGGCGAGATGGGCCAGCAGCGTTGTTCGCCCCGCCCCAGGGGTGCCCAGGATCACCAACTGTTGGTGTCCCCCCAGAATCCGGTGCGGCGGCAAGGCCTGGGGGACCAGGGGCACAGGCTCAACCTCCGAGGTAGACTGAGGCAGAGGCAAGGGGGGGAGCAGTTCAGGCTCGACGAAGACGGCGTCCAGCGGAGCTACGTGTGCCGGTACGGTGAGAGAACGCACTCGCCTGGCGACCAGTTCGCGGTAGCGGCCCTCGTCGCTGGCCTGCAGGCGATGGTGCAACCGGCCTAGCGGAGCCACCGTGGTATCCCAACCCAGGCGCAGGGCGTCGCGAAAGCGGTAGGCCAGCCAGACCAGCAGAAGGGCCACCGCTGCGCCGAGCAGCGCTGACCAGATGTCAAACTGCCAGGGTTGAGGGGCCAGAGCAGTCCCCGGCAGATAGTGGATAGTGGAGTAGAGGATACAGAGCACGGCTCGCTCCCAGTGGCGATGTTTACGCTATTTGCTGAGGGGCAACTATCCGGTACCCGACCCCCCGCTCGGTGATGATGAGTCTGGGGTGGGAGGGATCGGCCTCGATCTTTTGGCGCAGATACCAGATGTACAACTTCAGGTACTGGCGTCGGCCCTCGTATTGTGGTCCCCAGACACGGTGCAGGAGTGTCGCGTGTGAGACCACGTGTCCAGCCTCTTGAACCAGGGCAGCCAGCAGTTTGTACTCCAACGGCGTGAGAAAGATGTGCTCTCCATTTACTCTGACCGTGCGCGTTCCCATGTCCACGTAGAGCTGCTCATTCTCGTACGTCGCCTTCTGAGATGCAGAACGCCGCGCCCGGTGCAGGGCAGCCTTGACACGGGCGAGAAGTTCCTTGTAACTGAAAGGCTTGATAATATAGTCGTCGGCACCCAATTCGAGGCCACGGGCTATGTCACGTTCGGCCCCCAGCGCAGTGGTGAAGATGATCGGGGCGTCGGTGATCTCTTGTAATCGCACGCAGACATCCCAGCCGTTCATGTCGGGCAAGAGAATATCGAGCAAAATCAGATCCGGCTCCGAGTCGCGGACCTCTTGCAATCCGCTCAGCCCATCCTGGCAGACCGCAACCTGATAGCCAGCACGCTCCAGTTGGAGACGCATCAGGCATGCCAGAGCATCATCATCTTCAATAACCAGAATTTGCTCTTCCATGACCTTCCTCCGTGTCCGAGAACCAGCCGAGTCTCCTGAGACGTTGAGCGCTGATCGAAACCTTTGTCTATGATAGTCAGATTGGCGCGGATGTCAACCGCGCCGACCGTGCATTGGTGCATTTGCACTATTGACGCGGTGCCACCTATACGCTAGAATAGTGGCGATGTGGGAGATGGGTTCCCGCCCCCCCGAAACCTACATCAAGGGTTGTTTGTGGTTACCCTCCTTTCGCAGACCGCGACCTCCTCAGAGTAGAGGAGGTCGTGGTCTTTTTGTCATAAGCCATCAGATACGCACGATTATGCGCTCACAGTTGCTGCAGTAAACCGGTTTCTCCTGCCGCAATTGCCATTCCAAACTCGGTGATATAGCGACCCCACACCCACCGCATGCCCCATCGCGCACCCGGACTACGGCCTGTCCGCCTTTCCTGCGCCGCAGGGCCTGGTAGATGGCCAGGTCATCGGCCTCGATGTTGGGCAGCAGTGCTGCTCGCGCCTGCTCGATTCCTGCCAGCCGTGCCTGCAGCATCTCTCGTTCGGCCCTCAGGTCTGCTTGCTGGGCCGACCAGCGGGTCTGTATCTCGTCGAGATGTGCCTGGGCCTGAGAGCGTGCAGTCTCCGCCTCCTCCCGCTCGATCATCGCCTCCAGCAGGTCATCCTCCAGTTTTTGCCGCCGCCGTTTGAGCGCGGCGACCTCTGCTTGTAGGTCCGCTAACTCTTTGGGATTCTTGACCACCCCGCTGTAGAGCCGCTGCTCAGAGCGTGCGATCTTGTTCGAGAGCCCCTGTATCTCCAGTTCCAGATCGCGTTGTCGAAGTGCCCATCTTTGGATCAGCGACCGTGCACTCTTCAGTGCCCCGCGTGCTTGCTTCAGCGCTTCGCTCTCTACCAACGCAGCCTCTATTTCCGCCAGGCGATGCTGCTTCGCGTCCCCCTCGCTATCCAGGCATTGCAGGCGATAGAGGTCTGCTCCCGTCGTCATCGGCTGTCCTCCTGATCACAGAACGAAAAGAGCCTAATGCCAATGGCATCAGGCTCCCCAGGCAGCAACTCTCTGGCTCGCCAACTACACAAACCGTACGTCCGTTGCCCTTCCATTGAGCATCCAGCATCAAGTTTCCGGCTTCGATTCTGAGTCTGGTACTGCTTCGGCGGCCTCATCCGACTCTGGCACTGCTTCAGTGGCCTCATCCGACTCTGGCACTGCTTCGGCGGCTTCAGCGGTTGGCGCAGCGGCCTTTGCCATGGTGTGCCGCACGGCCAGCAACACTACCCCTCCCACGACGCAGATGATGGCGAACAGTTGAGCGGCTGCGATGGGGCCGATCATCCAGGCGTCGGGGCGGAAGTACTCGATGAAGAAACGGCCTAGCGGGTAGCCGATGATGTAACCCAGGAAGATGTCTCCCTCCAACAGCCGGTCTTTGAACTTGTGCGCGATCAGCGCCAGGGTGATGAACACAAGTAAGCACCACAGCGATTCGTACAGGAAGGTGGGATGGAAGAGGGTGTCGGGCGGATAGGTGATGAGATCATTGTAGAGGGCGATGCGGTATTCTGGGTCAATAATCAGGCCCCAGGGAAGACTGGTGGGCGGGCCGTAGAGTTCCTGGTTGATGAAGTTACCCCAGCGGCCAATGGTCTGGCCCAGGGCCAGCCCCGGCGCACCGTAGTCGAGCCACTGCAACGGG
>DAOUEC010000207.1:0-19978 GCA_034430655.1 Anaerolineae bacterium | reverse complement strand
TTTCTCCTGCCTCGGAAGAGGAGTGGTTGAGCTTGGGAGCCAGCCTCGATGAGAGATTCGAGGTGGTGGAGGCTTCCCTGTGCCAGATAGAGGGGTAAACCCCCTCTTACGTAACTTATTGAGAAGATACGCGCGGACGTCGGCCAGGTTAGAATTGCGCAGAAACAGGAGTTGTACTACAATTCAGGAAAGCAAAACCAGCCACAAGGGGAGCGAGAAAATGGCGGTTAGTAGCAATCTCATAGAGCAAATCACGACCCAGGCAGCCCAGTTGCCTTTCAGTGAGCGGTTGCGCCTGATCCACCGGATCATAGATACACTGCCCCGGGAGACGGAACAAGGTCAGCATATCTTCTATGGGCAGTTCCGTGGCCCGCAGATGTCCACAGAAGAGGATTTCTGCCTGGCTGAGTGGCGGCCGACGGAAAGGGAACTCAATGGCGCATAAGTATGTGTTGGACACCCACGCCCTGGTCTGGTACCTGGAAGGGAATCCGCGCCTGGGTCAGGATGCCAAAATGGTGATAGACGATCCTCGTAGCGAGTTGGTCCTGCCCATCATCGCTTTGGCCGAAGCTGCCTATATCATCGAACGCGGGCGCACCAGCATCCCTGATGTTCAAAGCCTACTCAAGGCAGTGCTGGCGGATCCGCGTCTGGAGATTTACCCGCTGAATTGGGAAGTGTTTCAGCAAACGCTGACGGCGACGGCTGTTCCGGAGATGCACGACCGCCAGATCGTGGCCACGGCGCTTCGTCTGTGCACGCTCGGCCACATTGCCAGCATCTTGACCAAAGATGACACCATCGTTGCAGCCGGATTGGTACCGATCACCTGGTAGCGCCGGGCTGCGGCATTCACAGCCCGGCACTGCTGCTAACTCTGTCCTTTCGTCTATGTGTGTGCAGTTTATGGCTGGCTAAGCAGTTACGATCTCTCTTCCCTTAAGCGGACCGTCGTAGAGCGTCCTGCAGTGGGCACTTTGCATTTGTGTCGGCGTCGTCCCCAGGCTACAGGCCGATAGTCTGGTCACCCTGTCTGCCGAAGAGTCGTTTTGCGTATTGGTGAAGATTGACTGTACTTACCGGTGGTCGATCATGTGCATCCACGGCGCGGGCTTCCGCTACTTCGAGGGTGAGCCGGCAGACCCGGATGACGAGCCTGCCAGGGGGTAAGAAGACATCGGCGTAGAGAGCCGTGGAATGCAAAGCAAGAGGCACTCTCCCGCGGTCGAATTGGAAAGCATCGCCAACCCCGGCCCAGGCGGGAGGGCGATCCGCCGTGGGCCTGACAACGGAAGTTTGCCACAAGACAGGCCCGCGACTCTGCGCATGCAAACGTCGCCTATGGGCACCGGTCGGAGCCCCCTCCATCTCTCCCCGTCAGAACAGGGGGAGGAATGGAACCGGGGCGGCGGACGCCGTTGTTCGTGCAAGTGCCACCGCTGGGCTGTGGTCGGGGCGGGCCACCATCCGCTATTTGAGCATCCCACTAATTCAGGGAGACCCTGTGCCAGTTGGAGGATCAGGAATACTCAGGAGTGACAATGTTGAGCCTCAAATAGGCAATTGATGCCGGCCGTGGCATCAAAAGCAGGGCGGAATAGCCAGTAAGGAGGCGGGGAATTCGTTGAATCTGTAGCCCGTTCAGCCACCTAATGGGATGGTTGCCGGCTGGCAAAAACGCTTCCGGCCTGAAATCTGTGGCCAAGCCTTAGTCGAAATCGAGCCTTGAGGGATGAGGAGCATGAAATGGGCGTGTTGCGACGTATGCGACGAGCCATCCGCGCGCAAAGGTACCGCATTAGCTCACATGCCAATGACGAAATGGCCGATGATTTTCTGGTAGCGGCTGATATTGAGAACATCATCCTCACAGGTGAGATCACGCGCAAGTTTACCCACGACCCACGTGGCACCCGGTATGAAGTGCTCGGCGATACCATTGACTACCGCCGTGCGTATGTCGTGTGTCGCTTTCTGTTGTCGGGCGTATTGCTGATCATCACAGCCTACGTCGAGGAAAAATAATGGAGAGGTAGATACGATGAAAGGTGATCAATGCGAGTTCTGCGAGGGAGAAATGGAGCAACGGCGCGTTTTGGCCCGGTTTCGCTTTAAAGGACAGACAATTTACGTCGAAAACGTGCCTGCCTGGGTGTGCAACAGGTGCGGCGAACAATATTTTGACGCACCGGTCTATAAACGCCTCGAGGAGATTGCCCGACAACGCGAACGAATTCAAAGGGCTATCTCCTTTCCTCTCGCGGAATTTGATATGGCTATCGCTTGATGATGGTAAAACCGGCTCGACTTCGGCTAACACGCCGTGGCCGGGCTTTGCACCAAATTGCGGGCCGCCTTCTGGATACCCCGCGCTCTGCCCCTGGACGTTTACTGTCCTGCTCATCACCAACAGGAAGCAGAATGAGTAACGCTCCAACTACACCGCAATCCCGCACGCTCAAGACACTCTGGCGTGCAGCCTTTTGGGTTTCTTTTCCCTTTGGCATCCTCTCCTTCGTGCTCCCCATCTACGGCAAGGAACTGGGCGCGACGGCGTTGGAGGTGGGCGGGTTCTTCTCCGCCATCTCTTTCGTGCCGGTGATCGTGCGGCCTTTCCTGGGCCGGGCGTTGGACCGTTGGGGGCGCAGGCCCTTCTTGCTGCTAGGGCTGCTCGGCTATGTGGTCGCCATGGTCGTGTTCTGTCTCGCCGATACGGTGTGGCTGCTGACCGTCGCCCGCTTCGTGCAGGGGCTGGGGCAGGCGTTCCTCTGGCTCTCGGCCTACGCCATCGTCGCCGACGCCGCCGCTGAGACAGGGCGCGGGCACGATTTCGGCGTCATTGACGAGGCGACCAATCGGGGCGCGATCATTGGCACCACGGCCGGGTTCTTCGCCATCTTCGCGCTGGAGAGCGCCGACCTGAGTTGGAGGCAAATCTGGTTCTGGCTCTTTACTGCTTACACCATCCCGGCGTTGCTCGCTCTGTGGAGCGGCTGGCGGGGTGTGCGGGAGACACACCCACAGGCGACCACGCAGCCCGTCGAGAGTCGCCCCGTCTCCGGCCAACTGCTGGCGCTGATGATCATCGTCTTTGTCACCGGTGCCTCGACCGCGATGGTCTGGCCGCTGCTGACGGTTTTCCTCCAGGATGCGCTGGGGGCCGAAGTGTGGGAACTGTCGCTGGCCTACCTGCCGGCTGCGTTGATCAGTGCCTTCCTGCCCTCGCACATGGGGCGGGTCGCCGACCGGCTGGGGCGCAAGACGCCGATGATCGCCGGGCTGCTCGTGGGCGCGCTGGCCTCGGCGCTGATCCCGCACCTGCGTAGCGTGACCTTGTTGGCAGTATTGTGGGCCGTCGAGTCACTGGGCTACACGGCCTCTGTGCCGGCGGAGCGTGCCTTCGTCGCCGACGTCGCGGGCGAGGACACGCGCGGCGCCAGTTACGGGCTCTATACCTTCGCCTACTTCCTGGGGGCGGCGCTGGGGCCACTGGCGGGGGGCTGGCTGTATGACAATCTGGGGCACGCCATGCCCTTCTACCTCAACACCGTCGTCCTGATCGTGGGCGCGTTGCTGGTGGCAGCGGTGCTGCGCGAGTCACGTGCCACCAACTTCGTTCCTCTTGCTCCGTGATACATTCGTGGTATAGTACGTATACCAAGAGTGCAGAAGGCTTCCCGTGAGCGAAAATATGATTGTATCACCTGATCAGCAGGTCGCCCAACTTACCGCGAGCCAATTAGAAACGCTCATTGCTGCTGTTGTGCGGCGTGTGGTGCGTGAGGAACTCCGCCGTGACTACTACGTAGACGAGCACGGCGTTAAGGTGCTGTATGCGGCGGCGGAGGCCACCCCTACTTATCTAGCCGAGTTGCAGGAGGATTACGAGGCTATCCAGGGGGATGAGACCGAACTGATCAGCAGCGAGGATGTAGTGCAAGAGCTGCATGACCCAGGGCTGAACGTGTAATGTACCGTTGTGAGTTCACGCCGAAAGCCCTGGCTGCACTGCGTAAACTGGCTCGCAAGAACCCCCAAGTTCGCATTCCCTACCTGCTGGACACGGCCAATCGGCACATCGTAATTGACGACGTAGCGCAACACGACGCGGCTTACGACCGGATCAACAAACTGGCGTGATTCCCCAAACCCTCTCCCTCACCAACTTCATGTGCTACCGCCAGGCGGCGCTGGACTTCGCTGGTATCCACGTCGCCTGCCTGGCTGGCGAGAACGGCGCGGGTAAGTCGGCGCTGCTCGATGCCATTACCTGGACGCTGTGGGGCAAGTCGCGGGCCAGGCGGGACGATGAGCTGATTCGCCTGGGTGAGGATGAGATGGCGGTTGAGTTCACGTTCGACCTGGGGGAACAGACCTATCGCGTGCTGCGCCGGCGCAGGGCAGGCAAGCGCGGCAGCACCCTGCTCGATTTCCAGGTGCGGGAACCCTCCCCCCTCATAGGGGGGACAGAGGGGAGTGGACGTTGGCGTTCCATCGCCGAGAGCGGCGTCCGGGCCACGCAGGCGAAGATTGAGCGTGTCCTCCGGCTGGACTACGAGACCTTCGTCAACTCCGCCTTCCTGCGCCAGGGTCGGGCCGACGAGTTCACGGTCAAGACCGCCGCCGAGCGGAAGCGCGTGCTGGGAGATATCCTGGGACTCGATCGCTGGACGGTCTACGAGGAGCGGGCCAAGGAACGATTGCGGGCCATCCAGACCGAGGCAGAGGTGATCGAACTGCGGCTGCGGGAGATCGAGGCTGAACTGGCCCGGCGGCCCGAATACGAGGCGCAACTTCGGGTTGCCCAGGCGGCCGTGGCCGGACTGAGCGCGGCGCTTCAGGAAGCCCAGGTGGCCTATCAACAGATTGAGACAGCGCGGACGGAACTTCGGCACGCCGAGGCGCAGATCGCCGAACTGGCCGAACGGATCGCCCAGGCGGAGCGGGAACTGGCGACGCTGGCGGAGGAGCGGGCCGCGCGGGAGAAGCGGCTGGCTGAGTATGAGAGCCTGCTGGCCCAGGCGGACGAGATCGAGGCCGGTTACGCAGCCTATCAGCAGGCGGTCGAGCAGGAGCGGGCACTGGGGGCCAAACTGCGCCAGTCGGTGGAACTGAACGAGCGCCGCGTGGCCCTGGGAGCCCAACTGTCTGGGGCGCGACACCGGCTCGAGGTGGAGCGAGAGGTCATCGCGCAGCGCATTGCCGAACTGGAGAGTAGAGGCGCGCTCACCGCGCCCCTACTGGCCGAGTATGAGGAAGTACAGGCGCAAGTGGCCCACCTGGTGCAGTTGTCGGAGGGCCGGGAGGCGGCGCGGGCGGACCAGGCGCGCATCGCCGAGGAGCAGGCAGGGTTGCGGGCGCGCAACGAGGCGCTGCGGGCAGAGATGGACGCGCTCAAGGAGAAAATTGCGCTGTTGGAGCGGGCGGGGGCCGAGTGTCCTCTCTGTGAACAACCGCTCACCGACGAGCACCGGCTACAGTTGCTGGATCAGTTCCAAACCGAGGGCCAGGCCAGGGGAGATGCTTACCGCGCGAACCAGGCGACGGCGAAAGCGTTGGCTGAGCGCGCGCAGGCGCTGGAGGGGCAGATTGTCGAGAGCGACCGGCTGCTGCACGACCTGCTGGCGCTGCAGAGGCGGGAGGCGGCGCTGGCCGAGCGCGTCGAGCAGGGACGGCAGGCGTCTGAGGCGCTGGACTCTGTCCGGCCAGAATTGACCCAGGTGGAGCAGCGGCTGGCCTCGGACGACTACGCCCTCCCAGTGCGCGTCGAACTAGCGCAGGTGTTGGCGCAGGCGGAGGAATTGGGCTATGACGCGGCGGCCCACGAGGCGGCGCGACAGGCGGTAGCCGAGGGGCAGGTCTTCGCTGAGCGGAAGGCGCACTTGAGTGCCGCGCAGACAGGAATGGAGGAAGAGCAGACGGCGCTCAGGCGACTAAAAGAGGCCCAGCAGCGGTCGCGGAAGCAGGTTGAGACCGAGCAGGCCCGCCGGGCGGAGTTGGAACGGGTAGCCGGGGAACTGCGGGAGCGACTGCAGGATGCACCGGCGGTGGAGGCGGAGTTGCGGCGGGTGCGTGGGGAGGAGGCCGCCGCCCGCCAGCGGTTGGGCGCGGCACAGCAGCGGCTGGAGGCGTGTAAAGCGCTTGGGCAACAGCGAGCGGACAAACGCAAGCGGCGGAATGAGTTAGCCACCAAAAGGTCTATCTACGAGGAGTTGAGAACCGCTTTTGGTGTCAAAGGCGTGCCAGCGATGATCATCGAAGCGGCGGTGCCGGAGATCGAGGCCGAGGCCAACCGGCTCCTGGCGCGGATGACAGGTGGCCGCATGCACGTGCGCTTCGACACACAGCGGGAGACGCTGGCGGGCGAGGTGCGGGAGACGCTGGAGATCAAGATCGCGGACGAGTTGGGGACGCGGCCTTACGAAAACTACTCCGGTGGAGAGCAATTCCGGGTCAACTTTGCCATCCGCATCGCACTCTCGAAACTGCTGGCGCGGCGGGCAGGGGCGCAGTTGCAGACGTTGGTGATTGACGAGGGGTTTGGCACGCAGGACGCGCGGGGTAAGGAGCGGCTGGTCGAGTCGATCAACGCCATCCAGGATGACTTCGCGCGCGTGCTGGTGGTCACGCATATTGACGAATTGAAGGATGCTTTCCCGACGCGCATCGAGGTGACCAAAAGGCCAGAGGGTTCGGTGGTGGAGGTGATGTAGCGAGTGGGCGGTGAGTACCTCTGTGTTTAATGCGGCCGCTTGGCCAATTCTTTCTGTCTACGCGCTGCGCGGCGCATTGTCCAGGCAGTGCGGGACTCATCCAGTTGGCGGGAGAGCGCCATCCAGTCTTCGACCAGAAAGACGAAGCCGGTGACATCGGGTGCCAGGAGGTAAGGGCTGAACCAGAGGCGCAGCCATGCTTTGCCGAACGGGTACTTTGAGAGTTCTACCACCAGGACGGTTTGGCCCCAGTAGGGGTGCAGCCAGCGCCGGCGGGCTGTTCTCTCTCCGGCCGGATCGAAGACCTGGGCGAAGGTTTTGGGGCGCACACCCTTGACGCGGCTGTAGGAGACGACGAGCGGGTAGAGGGGCGTCTGAATGCGCAGGTGGTTCGGCCTGCACTGCACCCAGGCCAGCCGTCGGGCCAGGTATGCATAGGCCAGAATGACGAGGGAAACGCAGGCCGGGATGAGAGCAAGGGTGCGAAACGGGGCGTAGATGATCGAGATGCGAGGCGCAAACCACCATAACGCAACCGAGGCCGGCACGATCAGCATGCAAGTCCAGGCCCAGCGCTGCCACATGCGTTCGTATATGAGGAGGCGGAAGCGGGTACTGCGTTTCCTGGTCATAGTCCATCTCCGGTGAACTTGGTGGATTGGTAGGTCGGTAGTTGGTGAGTGTGTAGTTTGGTCATCGCCGGTAGTATACCACCTGCCAGGGCGATGGACAAGTGAGAACTGGATACTCCCGCCTGCCGCGCTTCGGTGGTTGACTTGCGTGGCAAGAGAAGGTATAATCAAACCTGATACGTCTTCGATCGGGTTTGGGCCTGCGGCCGAGAAGGCCGCAGTGGAGGTGAGGTATGGCACTGAAGGGGAATCTGCGAGATTTCAATACGACGCAGTTGCTTAACCTGATCAACCTGGCGCGCAAGACGGGCACGCTGACGATTGATACACGTGAGGCGCAGGCTCGCCTGTGTTTCAAGGAGGGCAAGCTCATCTACGCGACGCTGGATGGACAAGATGATCTGGCTGCAATCCTTCGCCGGGCTGGTAATATCACAGAGGAGCAGGCCCGTGCGATCCACTCCCGGGCCGGTATTAAGAGTGACAAGGAACTGGGGCTGCTGCTGATTAATGCGGGCTATGTGAGCCAGACTGATGTTGTACAGAGTGTGCATACCTACATCTTGAATAACGTCTATCGTCTCTTCACCTGGCCTGAGGGTACCTTCCGCTTCGAATCGAACGTGCTGCCGTTTGAGGACCGCATTACTGTTCCCATTGACCTGGAAAACGTGATCATGGATGGCAGTCGTCGCTTGAAGGAGTGGGAGCAACTGCAAGAAGAATTGCCCAACCTCGACGTGGCACTCAAGTTCGCCGAGCGTCCCCATGCGGGCCTACGCAACATCAGTCTCAGCGTCGAGGAATGGCGCGTGGTTTCCTTTATCAACCCGCGCAATACGATCCGCCAGATTGCGCAGTACAACAATATGAGCGATTTCCAGATTCGCAAGATCGTATATGGCTTGTTGCAGGCGGGGTTGGTGGAGTTAGTCCGGCCAAAAAGGGTGGCCGTCCCCGCGCCGCCTGGGGCGCCCAGCCGTACTCCTATAACTATGCGCCGTCCAGCCGTCAAGCGGAACGTGATACTGCGGTTGATTGACCGTATCCGGAAACTCTAACGATGCAAACTGTCAAGATGGTGGTGACCGGTCCCTTTGCGGCTGGCAAGACACAGTTTATCCAAAGCATCAGTGAGATTGATGTTGTTGAGACTGAGCAGAAGATCACACGTGCAGAGGAACGCCTCAAGGACCAGACTACGGTGGCGATGGATTTTGGGCGCATCACTGTGGACGAGGACCTGGTGCTCTATTTGTTCGGCACCCCTGGCCAACGCCGCTTCGACTTTATGTGGGAGATCCTATCCGAAGGCATGCTCGGCTTCATTGTCCTGTTTGACAGCGTGCGGCCGGAGACGTTTCGCGAGGCTCGCCGTATTCTTGAGACTTTCAACTCTTATGCTCCTGTGCCTTACGTCGTCGCTGCCAACAAGCAGGACTTGGAAGACGCATGGTCGCCTGAGGACTTGCGCATTGCACTTCGTATCCCTCGCGAGGTCAAAGTGCTGCCCTGTGTAGCGACTGATCGGGAAAGCGTCAAGAAAGTATTATTGGAACTCCTGTACTCGATCCTCGAAATGATGGATGAAGAGGACTAAAAGCGCGGATGGGAAGGAGCAGACGCGCTGTCCTGTACCCAGGGTTTGTGCTGCGTAAGGCAATGCAATCTCCGCCTGTGTACTTCTGAGGCATTCTTTTCTGGCGGTCGAACCGTGCGGACGGGAAAGTTCGACCGTCGTTTATATTAGCAACTGTAACCTCATTTTAACGGAACTGCAATGGTTTCTCAATCCTCGCTGTGCGGTTTCATGATATACTGAGCGCACCTGGAACTCATAGTCATAGGTTGTCGGTAACTACCCAGCGAAGCTCAGGTTGATGGGCGAAGGTCTCTCGACCGAGCCCTTTACGCCTCGGTCAGAGACCTTCGGCGAACGATGACGAGGATCATTCTTGGCAAACTCTGCCAAGATTGAAGGTGGCAGACCCTCGCAAGATGCAGGGCGAGTAGTAACAGTTGTCATTGTATTCAGGCGTGGGACGTGAGACACGAAGTGTAGACGTGGAGCGTAATTACGTTTTACGCATTCAGTCACCAGGAGTAACACAACTGTGAGTTCCATTGTTGCCGACCGTGGAGTGGTTCACTACGAGGCATACGGCCGTGGATGGCCTGTAATCTTATTGCACGGCTGGCTGGAGTCTTGGGATCACTGGTTAGGAACTATGGAATGGCTGGGCCGCCGCCATAGGACCTATGCGCTTGACTTCTGGGGTTTCGGCGAATCTGGAAAGCAAGGAGAGTGCTTCACGGTTCAGGATTACGTCGAGATGGTGGATCAGTTTATGGAGCGCATGGGGATCGAGCAAGCACCCATCATAGGCCATTCTATGGGCGGTACTGTCTCGCTCAGCCTGGCGCTGGATCACCCCAACCGAGTTCAGAAGGTGGCAGTGGTGGGTTCTCCCATTGTAGGCGATGGACTGGCTCTCTTTCTGCGATTGGCAGCACACCGGTGCCTGGCCAGCCTGGTCTACCGGGTGCCTGGTGTCATCCCACTGGGTGTCAGGTTCTTCTCTCCGTTCCTGGCACGGGACTGGCAGACCTGGTACAAGATGTTTGAGCGCGATCTTTCCCGCACTACGTTGGAGTCCTTTCATTATAGCATCGCTTCGCTGCGCAAAACGGACCTACGCCTACGGCTGAAGGATATCCAGGTGCCTGCGCTGGGCATCTACGGCCAGGTGGATCGCATTGTGGATTCCAGGCAGGGTGAGGTGTTGGCGCAGGGTATACCACTGGCTGAGATACGCTACTTCGAACATTCGGGCCACTTCCCGATGTTGGACGAGCCCGAACGGTTCTATCAGACGCTATGCGAGTTTCTGAACCATCGGTCTGACCTGCAGCGATGTGACCAGGTGGGTCTGCCTGAATGTTGATTCGTCAGCCGACCCGGGGATGAGTTTGTATGATGGATGAACCTGTATTGGCGGTTCAGGAATCGCGGCAGTATTTCTTCCCCAACAAGATGGGTCGGATTGTCCTCCTGGCGATGGAAGAGGTGATGGGCCGTAATGGGGTGAACGCGATCCTGAATCTGGCCCGGCTTCAGCATCGCATCGGGAATTACCCGCCGAACAACTTCGACAGGGAGTTCTCCTTCGATGAATTGGGACGGCTGCTACAGGCGCTGGATGAAATGTACGGGCCACGTGGTGGGCGCGGGCTGGCGCGGCGGGCTGGTCGGGCCTGTTTCAAGTTCGGCATCAAGGATTTCGGGCCGATGCTGGGTATTGCGGATCTGGCCTTCCGTGTGTTGCCCCTGGGGATGAAGCTCAGAATAGGCTTTGAAGTCCTGGCTGAGACGTTCAACAAGTTCACCGACCACATGGTGCGATTGGGAGAGGACGAGCAGTATTATCACTGGATTATCGAGCGCTGTGGTACGTGCTGGGGACGCAAGTGCGACTCGCCCTGTTGCCATCTGGCTATCGGCATTCTGGAGGAAGGGCTTTACTGGATCAGCGGTGGCAAGAATTTCTACGTCGAAGAGGTGTCTTGCATTGCCGCTGGCGATAGCACTTGCACCATTCTGATTGGCAAGCACCCACTGGATTGAGCGGGTAGATGCGCAAGATCATCTTACAGGACCGCCGCAAGATATTTCCATTCAACGAGCCAGCGCGTGACCTCCGTGTGCTCAACAAGCCGCTGTGGCTCTATCAGCGGGACGTGTTGGCGCGCTACACCACAGAGGAACGCGAGGTAGAGACGCTGGCGGAGATCGATTCCCAGCGGGTGGAGACGCTGGTCTACCGGGATAACCTGTTCTTTGATCATTTCTTCCTGGACGAGTTCATCCAGCGGGCCCGGGAGTCGGGCAAGGCCTGCCGGGTTGCTTTCGCGTTGGATGATCGTGCGATCACTGCCCATGCCTTACAGATGCAGCGAGGTATCCGTCGCGAGGGGGACGTGTACGTCGCTGATATGTGGTATTTACCGCACGGTGTCGAGCCTAACGTGCGCCCGCTGGTGATTGACACCGAGCCGCGCGAAGTGGGTTACTACCACGTGCCCACCCACATGTCGGATAAGAAGGGCGATCTGGTGTACCAGGTGCCTACCAAACCATTTTGCTCTATTGAGCATTGGGTTCACACCATCACCGCCAACGTCATCTTTGGAGTGTTTGCCCGGGGGGGGCGGCTGGAGCGCGACGTCGAGCGCAGCGTGGGAAAGCAAATTAGAATGCTGTGGCGCGCAGTGCTGGAACGGAAGCAGGTACTATCTTCATCGGCAGTGGTACGCATAGGACGCAATTGTAGCATTGATCCCACGGCTATCATTCAGGGGCCGACCTATATCGGCGATGACGTCAGCATTGGCCCAGGTGTTGTCATCTGCGCCTCCGTCATCGGGGACAACGTGGATGTTATGCAGGGTGGCCAGATCCTGCTTAGCGTGGTGTCGGACCGCTGCTATTTGCCTTTTCGGGCCGCGCTTTTCATGAGTGTGGTGATGGAAGGTTCGATGGTGGCGCAGAACACTTGCCTGCAGTTCTGCAGCATCGGGCGCAACACCTTCATCGGTGCAGGCAATACTTTCACCGACTTTAACCTGGTATCCAAGCCCATTCGCTCGATGCATCGAGGCGAACTGGAGGAGACGGGCATGCCGGTACTGGGCGGTTGCGTGGGCCACAACTGTTTCATCGGCTCTGGCCTGGTGGTGTATCCAGCGCGGGCCATCGAATCGGACGTGGTTCTGTTGGCTTCGGCCAAGAGGTGTGTGATTGACCGAAACGTTTATTACGAAGACAGCGACCACTTTGCCATCCAAAGTGGGGTAGAGTTGCACCCCAGGATGTATCCGCGTTAGGCCCGAGCATGAGTATGGATAATTTTGCTTTCGTCATCCATCCATCCATCCATCCATCCATCCATCCATCCATCCATCCACTCAATCCCAAGCAAGACGTGGCACGTAAGTATCCGCTACTGGCGAGAGTATTGCCCACGGCGCTGATCCATTTCTTCTCCCGCTTCTGGCCGCCGGTCTACCTTTCGCACGTCACTGGGGTGCGCTCAGAGGCTACGGGGAAAGAGATCGAGGGTTGGCTGTTGGCCTGCCCGTTCACTGCCCGGCAGATGGTGCGGCTGCCGCCTCAGACGGTTTACAAGAAAATCGTTCGGACCGGCCGCCTGGCGCAGAGGCTGGGTGCTCGTATTCTGGGGTTGGGGGCCTTCGCGTCCGTGGTTGGCGACGGCGGGGTGACCATTGCCCGGCACTTGAACATTCCTGTCACCACGGGTCACAGTCTCACTGTGGCCGTCGTGGTCGAAACGCTGCTGGAGGCCGCGCGCTGTCGAGGCATCCGGCCGGCATTGACCACCGCGGCTGTGGTCGGAGCGACGGGGAGCATCGGCTCGGCGTGTGCCGAGTTGCTCGCTCCAATGGTGGCCGAGTTGGTGTTGATCGGCCGGCGAGAATCGCGCCTGGCACAGGTGCGGGCGCGGGTCGAGACGGCCGGGGCACGCCTGGTGCGTACCTCGACGCGAGTTGAGGACATCCGCGAAGCTCGCCTGGTGCTGAGCGCCACAAGTGCCGCCAAGCCGATCATTCAGCCGCAGCACCTCAAACACGGTGCGGTCGTGTGCGATGTGGCCCTTCCACGGGACGTGTCGCTGCGGGTAGCCCGGGAGCGGGATGATGTGTTGCTCATCGAAGGGGGATTGGTGGACGTGCCCGGCGAGGTGGATTTCGGCTTCGATTTCGGACTCCCGCCCGGCAAGGCCTACGCCTGCATGGCAGAGGCAATGGTGCTGGCGTTGGAGGGGCGGTGTGAAAGTTACTCGCTAGGCAGGCAGATTTGAGCCGAGCAGGTGCGCGAGATCGTTCAACTGGCCCGCAAGCACGGCTTTCGGTTGTTGGAGTTTCGGGGCTCTGAGCGACCGACGCCAGTGGTGCAGGTCGAAGTGATGGGGTCACTGGCCAGGGCCGGGCGCGCAGCCCGGGTTCTGCAGAGATAGGAGGAGGGAAACATGTCCCAAGGTAGAATTCTGGTAGTTGAGGATGATTTTGACATTTCCAATATGCTGCGTATCTACTTCCAATCGCAGGGTTATGAGGTGGCGATAGCCCAGCGCGGTGAGGATGCATTGGAGATGTGCCGGCATCAACTGCCTAACATCATTGTCCTGGATATTATGCTGCCGGACATGGATGGCTACGACGTATGTCATGAGTTGCGGAACAACCTCCGCACCAGTCACATTCCTATCATCTTTCTGACGCAGAAAGACGAGCGTTCCGACAGAATCCATGGCCTTGAATTAGGCGCCGACGACTACATCACCAAGCCCTTTGACGTGGAGGAACTCAAACTGCGGGTTAAGAACGCCATGGCCCGTGCGACTTATGAAAGCCTGACTAACCCCACTACTGGTCTGCCCAGTGGCCGGTTGATCGAGGATCAGTTGCGGCAGTTGATGCGGCAGGATGACTGGGGCATCATTTACGTGAACATTCAGGGATTCACCGCGTTCGGCGAAGTATACGGCTTTGTGGCCGGCGAGGAAGTGCTACGCTTCACCGCGATGGTTCTGGGCGAGGCGGTGGATAACGTAGGGACGCCCAACAACTTCATCGGTCACGTCGGTAGCGATGACTTCATTGTCATTACCAATAAGAATCTCGTCGCGCCCATGGTCGAGGACCTCAAACACCGCTTCGACACAGGGGTGGGCACGCACTACGATTGGCAGGCGCGGGAGCGGGGCTACCTGATCCTGCGCGACGAGGCGGGCGACGAAACCAAGGCTGGCCTGATGAAACTCTCTGTTGGCGTGGTAACGGCCGATGACGGCCCCTTCGCTGATATTCGGGAGATCACTGAGGCGGCCGCCAGCGCACGGCGCGAGGGATGGATGGGCTAGTGGACAATGAACAATGACCAATGAACAATGACCAATGAACAATGACCAATGAACAATGAGCAAAGGCGGCTTGACATTTGCTAGCCACAGGTGCAAATTTGAAACACGTAGATCGTATGAGTGAACAGACGGGTAAACACCGGTATAGGGGGCCGGACGTGGCCGCTGCGGTAGGTGCGGCGGTCTTGACGCTCGGCCTTGTGGCGTGGGTGGTGAAGGCTCCACCTGAGTGGGCCACCGTCCCGTGCTATCTGCTCATCCTGCCGGCTAGTCTGATCGCCTATCGGTTCGGCCGCCGGATGGCCTGGATTGCGGCCGCGGTTGGCGCCTTGCTCATCTTAGCCTCCTTGGTCGCCGCTTTTGTCACCGGGGGGCTGTCTCCCCGTGTTGTAGAGGGGCTGCTCGCCAGTGGGCTACTCTTTCCTGCGACTCTGCTGGTCGCCCGATGGGGGGAGCAGCACAAACCGGTCGAGGCGCTCCTCCCTCGACCGCTGGACGAAGCGGCGGTGTTGAGCCGCATTGGCACTACTGTCAGTGGCGGCCTTGACCTGAGGACAACCCTGGATGCTATTCTGTCGAGCACCGCTCAACTCATCTCCTACGACGTTGCCGAAATCACGCTCTGGGATGAAGAACGACAATGCTGCGTTACCCAGGGTTGGGGAGGGGATCGAGCCTATGCCTGGGCGGCAGGAGGGTGCTATAGTCTCGATGAGGGATACACGGGTTGGATAGCCCTTCACCGCCGCACATTGTTCATTCCCGATGTTCAGGCCCGGCGCGACGTACGTCCCAGGTTGGATACGCCTGAGCATCCCTTCCGGTCGTACATTGGCATCCCCTTGCAGAGTGGGGGTCGCTTCGTTGGCACGCTTGAGTTTGCCAGTTATCAAAGGGACGCCTTCTCCAAGCGCGACCTGGAGACGTTGCGGGCCATCGGCAACCAGGCGGCGATTGCGATTGAGAACGCCCGTCTATATGGGGAGACGGGCGAAGAATTGCGGCGACGGGTGGAGGCGCTGAACATCCTGCAGCGCATCAGCCGGGAATTGAACGCCACGTTGGACCTGGATCACATCCTCCGTTTGGTATTAGAAGAGGCCGTGGGGGCAGCAGGTGCTACGCATGGTAACGTAATGCTGAGGGATAGGGGCACCGGGCACGTGCGGTTGCAGGTTGCAGTCGGCTACAGCGACGAGGAGAGTGCCCGTATCGAGGAATTACTGACCTCACAGGTGAGCATCGTTTCCGAGGTGCTGGAAACCGGAAAGCCTGTTCTCACCACCGATGCCCGGATGGAGGAACGCCCGGTCTGCGTGCGGACCGGCACTCGTTCTGCTCTAACTGTCCCGATCTTCTTTGAGGAGCAGGTCGCGGGCCTGATCAATCTGCGCAGTCTGGAGCCCTATGTCTTTGACGACGAGACGATTGAGTTCGTCCAAACGCTCGCTGCCCAGGCTGCCATCGCCATCGGCAACGCGCAGCGCTATCAAGAACAGTTGAAGCGTGGAGAATTGCTGCGCCGCCGGGCTGACCAACTTGCGTCAGTCCTGGAGGTCAGTCAGGCGCTGCGCTCGGATCGGCCTCTGGGGGAGATACTGGAGGAGGTTGCGTACGCCATCCAGGAAAGTGTGGGCTTCGACTTGGTGTTAATCAGCGTGTTGGAGGGTGACCCGCCCTATCAGCGCCGCGTGGCCTCCGCTGGTATTCCTATCGCCGCCTTCGAGCGCATGAAGCAAGTACGGCAGCCCTGGTCTGTCGTAACGGAGGTGATGAGCGAGGAGTTCCGCATCAGCCAGAGTTATTACATTCCCGCCGAGCGGCAGGCCCATTGGCGTGACCGTCTGGACGTATATGAGGAGGAAGCCGAGGGCGTGACACGTGAGCCTGTTCGCTGGCATCCCCACGATATGTTGCTCGTCCCGCTGATCGGGCCTGGTGGCGATATACAGGGCCTGCTCTCCGTGGATCGGCCGTCTGAGGGTCGCATCCCGGATCGGGCCACCGTCGAGGCGCTGGAGATCTTCGCGGCCCAGGCGGCGATCGCCATCGAAAACGCCCGCCTGGTTGAGGCGCTACAACGCCGGGCCGACACCCTGGCGCTATTCAACGAGGTCAGCCGTTCGGCCACGGCAAAACTCGAACTGAGCGCGGTGTTGGACACCGTCGTTGAAGTAGTCGCCCGATTGTTGGAGTGCGACCATAGCAGCATTTTCCTCCTGGACGCTGAGAGTGAGCGGTACGTGCCACGGGTGGTGCACGGGTTCGCGCTTGAGAGCATCTCGGACCTCTCCTTTGCCCCAGGCGAGGGGCTTGTAGGTACGGTGGCTGAGAGCGGCATGCCGCTCTCGGTTGACGATGTGAATCAGTACCCGCGCGTCACATCTGGCCCCGTGGGAATTGGGATGGGTTCTGCGATGCTGGCTCCCCTCATGGTTGGCGATCAGGTCGTGGGCGTTCTGTGGGTAGGCCACCAGGAGCCTCACAGATTCTCGCCGGCCGAGGTGGCGACTCTTTCGGCGTTGGCCGACCAGGTAGCCGTGGCGGTGGAGAACGCCCGCCTGTTTGAGGAGGTGAGCCGGTTTTCGCAGGAACTGGAGCAGCGCGTCGAGGAACGCACCCAGGCATTGGCCGAGGCGATGAGGGAACTGACCCGGGAGCGTGACCGGGTCGAGACGCTCTATCGCATCACATCCCAACTTTCAGCCAGCCTCGATCTGGACCACGTGCTGAATCGTGCTCTGGCGTTGGTCGTGGGGGCTGTGGGGGCTGAACAGTCGTCCATTCTGATGCTGGAGCCGCAGTCCGGTCGGTTGATCCATCGTGCTGCTTTGGGAGTGAGGCCCAATTTGCCTCCCGGCGGCGTGCCCACCCGCTTCCACCGCGGGGAGGGGCTGGCGGGTTGGGTGGTTGAGCACCGCGCAGCGACCATCGTGCCCGATGTTCGACAGGACCCTCGCTGGATGGAGCCGCAGGAGGAGAAGCGGGAGTACCGCTCGGCGTTGGCTGTCCCCCTCTTGGTTGGTGATGACGTGCTGGGTGCGCTGCTTTTGTTCCACGCTCAGCCCGATTTCTTCAACGAGGACCATTTGCGCCTGGTGGAGACGGCTGCCATCCAGGTTGCCAATGCCATTAGCAACGCCGAACTCTATGGCCTGATCCGTGACCAGGCGGAGCGGCTTGGGAGTATGCTCAAGACTCAGCAGGTCGAGGCGGCCAAGAGTCACGCCATCCTGGAGGGCGTTGCGGATGGGGTGATGGTGGCTGATGCCCGTGGTAAGGTGATCTTGTTCAACGTGGCTGCGGAACGTATTCTGGAGTTGTCACGAGGAGAGGCTCTGGGGCGGACGACCAGCGAAATGCTTGGGCTATATGGTACCCAGGCGCGGGATTGGATGGAGACGGTGGACAGGTGGGCGAAGCAGCCCGGGACGTACGTCACGGAGGAGTACCTGGCTGCCCGGTTGAACATCGGAGATCGTATTGTCAGCGTCCACCTGGCACCGGTGCTGATGGGCGACGAGTTTCTGGGCACTGTCTCAGTCTTCCGTGACGTGACTGTCGAGGTGGAGGCTGATCGTGCCAAGACGGAGTTTGTCTCCACGGTCTCGCACGAATTGCGCACGCCGATGACCTCGATCAAGGGGTACGCCGACCTGCTTCTGATGGGAGCGGCCGGCATGTTGTCGGAGGATCAGCGAGGTTTTATGTCTATCATCAAAAATAACGCTGACCGCCTCACCATGCTAGTAGACGACCTGCTGGACATCTCGCGTATTGAAAGCGGGCGGGTGGGACTCTCGCCTAAGGTGATGCGCGTAGAGGGGGTAGTGAATCAGGTCGTCACAGCGATGGAAGCCCGGGCAGCGGAGAAGGGAGTGACATTACGGTCCGATGTGCCGCGTGATCTCCCCAAGGTTATCGCTGATTCTGACCGCGTGGCCCAGATTATGACCAATCTGGTGGCGAACGCCTACCAGTACACGCCGACTGGCGGCGAGATTGTGGTGTTGGCTCGTGCACACGGCGGCGAGGTGCGCATTTCGGTGCGTGACACAGGCATCGGCATCGCGCCGGAGGATCAGGAGAAGATCTTCGGCCGCTTCTTCCGGGCTGATGACCCGCTGGTGCAGGAGACGCCCGGTACGGGGCTGGGGCTTTCCATTGTCAAGTCGCTGGTGGAGGTGCAAGGTGGGAGGATTTGGGTGGAGAGCGAGTTGGGTGAGGGGAGCACGTTCGTATTTACCCTCCCTACCGTGGAAACCAGGCGGGTCGCTGAAGTGAGAGAAGAGGAGCCCAAACGGGCCTCGACGAAAGTGCTGATCGTCGAGGATGACCTCGACGTGGCCAGGCTGATTAAACTGCACCTGGCTGGGGATGGGCGGGAGGTGTTGATCTCGCAGCGGGGTGATGAAGCGCTGGAGATAGCACAGCGCGAGCGCCCTGACCTGATCACGCTGGACATCCTGCTTCCTGATGCCGATGGCTTTGCCATACTCGAGGAGTTGAAGTCAAACCCTGCGACGCAGGAGATACCGGTGGTCGTCGTCTCTGTGTTGCCGGATCGGGAGGAGGGCCTGCGACTGGGGGCAGTGGATTACGTGACCAAGCCGATTGATGAGCAGCGGTTGCTGCACGCGGTACGCCAGGTGCTCGTGCGACGTGGTACGGTGCTGGTGGTAGACGACGACAGGGATAATCTTTCGTTGATGCGTGAGATCCTGCGCACCAACGGCTTTGGTGTGCGGACGACCAGCCGGGGCCTGCGTGCCTTGCGTGTGGCGCGTGAGGTGCAACCTGCCCTGATACTGCTCGATCTCAAACTGCGAGACCTGGATGGATGCGCCGTTCTGAAGCGACTTAAGGACCACCCGGCGACCCAGGATATCCCGGTCATCGTGATGACGGCCAGTGTGGTCAGTGACGATGCAAAGCGAGAGAAGGTGCTCGCTCTGGGGGCTGTCCGCTTTATGGCCAAGCCGTTCTCTGTCGAGGAACTGATAGAGGAGATTGAGATGGTCCTGTGGGAGGGCAGTCACTCCAAGCCGGGTGGTGCCGGTTGATAGTTGGTGGAGGTAGGGAACATTATGTCAAAGATCCTTGTTGTTGAAGACGAGCGAGACATCCGTGATCTGATCGGGTTCACGCTGCGCTTTGCTGGATTCGAAGTGGTGCTGGTTGACAATGGCATCGAAGCCATTGAGAAAGTGCTGGTGGAGCAACCCGACCTTGTCATCCTCGACGTTCGCATGCCGAAGATGACAGGGTACGAGGTGTGTCGCCAGTTAAAGGAGAATCCTGCCACCAGTGCTATCCCGGTCGTCTTCCTTTCGGCCAAGGGGCAGGAGGACGAGATCCAACAGGGCCTGGCTTCAGGAGCGCTGGAGTATATCGTGAAGCCTTTCGCGCCAGACGAACTGGCAGATCAGGTCAGGGATATTCTGCAGCGTGTAGGGGCTTCAGAGTAGCGGGCGGAGGTCTGTGCAACGCAGGGCGGTAGTGCGGCAATGAGTGCCATTGTCATCAATGAGAGCCTCGTCCATTACGAGGCGATTGGGCATGGCAGGCCGTTGGTTTTTCTTCACGGTTGGTTAGGATCGTGGCGTTACTGGGTGCCGGCGATGGAGGAGTTGTCGGCCAGTCACCGTGCCTACGCGCTCGACTTGTGGGGCTTTGGCGATTCGGA
>DAOUEC010000206.1:0-40027 GCA_034430655.1 Anaerolineae bacterium | reverse complement strand
GCCAGGTCTGGATTCAACGCCAGTGCCTGCTCGAAGTCCGCCATGGCTGTGCTCCACTCCTTCACGTGGTAATAGGCCTCACCACGCCCCAGGTAGGCCTCAGCCAGCGACCCGTTCAGGCCAATGGCGGCGTCGAAGTCCTCTATTGCGTAGGTGTAAGCACCCAGCGCGATGTAAGCATACCCCCGCTGCAGGCGCAGGGTGGGATTCTGCGGATCGCGCGTCACCTGGAGATCGTAACGGGTCTGGGGCGCGCTGGGGGTAGGAGTCGGCGTGGGCGATGGAACAGGAGTTGGGGAAGGAGGGAGCGTTTCAGTCGGACTCGCCGATGGCAATGGCGTAGGAGTGTGGGTAAGCACTCCCGCAATCTGCCGCGAATTCCGCACGATGATGCTCACCAGGCAACCGCAGACCCCGACGGTCAGCGCAATCAGGATAATGAGCGTAACGAGTTGAGAGCGCGTCAACTTCATAGCACCACCTCCTGCCCCAAGTATAGAACAAGAAGGGCACGAGCGCAACTATTGACAGGGTCTCAGGGCTGCGCTATACTGGCCCAGCGATGGGATTGACCAAGCAGATCAAGGAACAGGCACGGCGAATGGGCTTCGACCTGGTGGGAGTGACCCACCCTGCTCCCAGCACCCACTTCGCTTTCTACACCGATTATCTGGCGCGGGGCTACCACGGCAAGATGGCCTATCTGGCCCGGCCCGACGGCGTCGAGAAGCGGGCCAACCCTCGCCGCTTGATGCCGGAGACCCACTCCATCGTTGCCGTGGGGATGAACTACTATACCGGCAAGTCCCCGCCAACCAAGGGACTGCGAGGCCGCGTGGCCTGCTACGCCTGGGGGGCCGACTACCACGCCGTGCTAACGGAAAGACTGCATCAACTCGCCGCCTGGATTGCGGAACAGGTGGGACAGCCAGTGGCCCACCGGGTCTACGTGGATACCGGGCCACTCCTGGAGCGAGAACTGGCCCAGCGGGCCGGGTTGGGCTGGATTGGGAAGAACACCTGTCTGATCCACCCACACCTGGGCTCGTATCTTTTCCTGGGCGAACTCCTCCTCGACCTCGAACTGAAGCCTGATCCACCTTTCGCCGCCGACCGCTGCGGCACCTGCACCGCCTGTCTGGACGCCTGCCCTACCGGCGCGCTGGTCGCCCCCTACACCCTCGACGCCCGGCGCTGCATCTCCTACCTGACCATCGAGCACCGGGTCTCCATCCCGGCAGAACTCCGCCCGTCGCTGGGCGATTGGGTCTTCGGCTGCGACGTGTGCCAGCAGGTCTGTCCCTGGAACCTCCGCTTCGCCCGCCCCACCCGCGAACCCGCCTTCGCGCCCCGTCCCGGTCAGGTCGCCCCTGACCTGATCGCATTGCTGGCGCTCGACGACGATGGTTTCCGCGCCCGCTTCCGCAATACTCCCCTCTGGCGGGCCAGGCGTGGTGGACTGGCGCGCAATGCAGCCGCTGTGCTGGGCAACCTGGGCGATCCGGTCGCCATTCCCGCGCTGGAGCGCGCCCTCCCCGACCCCGAACCGCTGGTGGCGGAGCACGCCGCCTGGGCATTGGAACGGCTTGCACCGCCGTCAAATTGACAATCTTCCCCACATCGTGTATAATATGACCAGGGTCATTTTTACTCTGTGGTCATAAATGGTGAACAGAATTCTCTCACGACGCGAACGCAAGAAACAGGAGACCCGCCAGCGGCTGATGGAGGTCGCGCTGCGGCTGTTCCGCGAGCGCGGGTACGACGCTACCACCGTCGGGGAAATCACCGAAGGGGCTGACGTCGCCAAGGGCACCTTCTTCAACTATTTCGAGACTAAGGATGCGATTCTGCCCGCCCTGGCCGGGTGGCGGCTGCAGCAATTGGAGGAGGTGCTGCTGCCCGAGCACGGCGCGCTCCCCAGTCCCGTCGCGCGCATCAAACTGGCGCTGCGCCTGGTAGCCGAGGACCCGCTATCTGATCCTGTCCTGACATGGCGACTCTTCGCAGCCGGGATGCACTATCGGGGTATCCGCCCTGTGCACGCGCTCATGAACCTGCTATCCGAGCAGGTGCGCCAGGCCCAGGCCGCTGGCGAGATCCGCGCCGACCTGGACCCCGTCTACGTGGGGGGCGTGCTCCGCGCCCTGTTCTTCCAACAGATGATAATGTGGCACTGCGGCCACCGCCCCGCCCCCCTCCCAGAACTCCTTGATGCTGTGGTGGACCTGCTGCTGGAGGGCGTGGCAGATCCGCAGTGGAGACCTGCTACGTGAAATCACTGCTCCGTGCGTTACAGTTTCTCAAGCCATACTGGCATTGGGCCGTCGGGACGCTCGCGGCGATGGTTATCGTCACCGTCTCGGGGCTGGTCGTCCCGCGCCTGACTCAGGCGATCATTGACCAGGGCATCGCCCAACGCAATGTCAACCTGGTGTTCTGGCTGGCGCTGGCGATGGTGGGCTGCGCCCTGCTGCGCGCACTGTTCGAGTTCTTGCAGGGCACACTGGCGGCCCGGAGTGCCCAGGGCGTCGCTTACGACATGCGCAATGCCCTCTACAGCAAGATACAGTCGCTCTCCTTCAGTTACCACGACAAGGCACAGACCGGCCAACTGCTCACCCGCGCCACCTCCGACGTGGAGATGGTGCACACCTTCGTGGGGATGGGAGCCGTCCAGTTCGTCAGCGCGTTACTGATGATCGCTGGCGCGCTGGCATTGCTCTTCCTTACCGATTGGCGACTGGCGCTCATCATCCTCGTCATCGCCCCGCTGACCTTCGCCCTGTTCGGTTTCTTCGCGGCCAAAGCGCGCCCCCTCTTTAGGGAAGTACAGCAACGGCTGGCCGACCTCAACACAATCTTGCAGGAGAACCTGGGCGGCGTGCGCGTGGTCAAAGCCTTCGTGCGCGAACCGTATGAGGCGGAGCGGTACGGCAACGCTAACCGTGACCTGTACACCGTCAACCTGCGAGTGGGACGGCTGGTAGCCACGGCGATGCCAATGATATTCCTCATGGCCAACCTGGGGCTGGTGGCCGTCTACTGGCTGGGCGGCTACCAGGCCATCGGCGGGCGGCTGACGACAGGCGAGGTGGTCGCCTTCGCCAACTACATCATGATGGCTTTCTTCCCAATGTTGATGCTGGGCATGATTATCGCTATGATCGCCCAGGCCGGCGCCTCGGCCGAGCGCGTCTTCGAGATCCTCGACGCGCAGTCGGAGGTCGTGGAGCGGCCCGATGCCGTCGAGTTGCCCCCCATCGAAGGGTGTGTAGCCTTTGAGCACGTCTCCTTCCGCTACTTCCACAGCGGCAGGTGGGTGTTGCACGACGTGGACTTCGTGGCCGAGCCGGGGCAGACCATCGCGCTGCTGGGCGCGACCGGCTCCGGCAAGTCCACGATCATCAACCTCATCCCCCGCTTCTACGACGTGACCGAGGGGCGAATCACAGTGGATGGGCAAGACGTACGCGACGTGACGCTGAACTCCCTGCGCGAGCAAATCGGCATCGTCCTGCAGGAGACGACCCTTTTCAGCGGGACCATTCGCGAGAACATCGCCTTTGGCCAGCCCGACGCCCCGATGGAGGAAATTGTCGAGGCAGCCAGGGCGGCCGAGGCCCACGACTTCATCGTGTCGTTCCCCGACGGCTACGAGACCCGGGTCGGCGGGCGCGGCACAACCCTCTCCGGCGGGCAGAAGCAGCGCATCGCCATCGCCCGCGCGCTGCTGCTCGACCCGCGCATCCTCATCCTGGACGACGCAACCTCCAGCGTGGACTACGAGACGGAGTACCGCATCCAGCAAGCGTTAGAGCGGCTGATGCAGGGACGCACCTCGTTCGTCATCGCCCAGCGCATCGCCACCGTGCTCAACGCCAATCAGATCCTGGTGCTGGAGCGGGGACGCATCGTCGCCCGCGGGCAGCACGAGAAACTGTTGCGCGAAAGCCCCATCTATGCGGAGATTTACTACTCGCAGTTGGGAGGCGGCCTGGAGGAGACTGCGGGAAACGTGGTGCGTGATGCGTGGTGCATCACTGACACGGAGATGACGCCATGATGTTCGGCGGTAGACATATGCGCGGCCTGGCCCAGGGGACCGCCAAGCCCGTGGAGATGGGCAAGACGACCCGACGCCTGCTGCACTACTTTCACCTCTACCGGGTGGGGTTGATTGCCTTGTTAGGGTTGGCACTCGTCGGCACACTGCTGCAGGTGGCCGGGCCATACCTGACGGGCGTAGCGGTGGACCAGTTCCTCCAGTTTCCTGCGGCGACCCCTCGCCCAACCTGGCTGGACCGGCTCCTGCCAGTAGGCGCGGACCGTAGCACCGGCCTGACGATCACGATGATCCTCCTGCTGGCATCGTACCTGCTGGCCCAGGTGGCCCAGGGGGGCCAACTCTACCTGATGAATGTGATAGGTCAACGGGTATTGCTGACCATGCGCACGCAGATCTTCGAGCGCATCCAGACCCTCTCGCTCAAGTTCTTCGACCGGCACGAGGCCGGCGACCTGATGTCCCGCCTGGTCAACGACACCCAGGTCATTAACCAGGTCTTCAGCATCGGCTTGGTGCGCGCACTGGGCATCACCATGCAGGTCATCGGCATCTCCATCGCCATGGTGGCGCTCAATTGGCGGCTGGCACTGGTATCCTTCACCATCCTGCCGGTGATCGTGATCACGACGGTGCTCTTCTCTCACCGGGCGCGGACCGCTTTCCGCCGCAGCCGCGAGACGCTGGGCGACGTCAGCGCCGAACTGGAGGAGAACATCGCCAACGTGCGCGAGGTGCAGGCCTTCTCCCGCGAGGAGGAGACCATGGCCGAGTTCCAACGCGTCAACGTGGCCAACCGCGACGCCGTCGTGACTGCCCAGACCCTCGCCTCCGCCTTCTCGCCGGCGCTGAATGTTCTCTCGACCGTGGCCCTGGCCATCGTGATCGGCTACGGCGGCTACCTGGTGCTGACCCCCCCTGCCCCCCCCACTGGGGGGGGGCTGGTGAGCGTGGGCGTCATCGTCTCCTTCTTGGCCTACGTACGCCACTTCTACGACCCCATCCGCCAACTGGCGAACCTCTACGCCCGGCTTCAGGAGGCGCTGGCCGGCGCCGAGCGCATATTCGACCTGCTTGATACGGAGCCGGAGATCGTCAGCGCACCAGACGCTATTGAACTGCCTCCCATCGAGGGGCACGTGGTGTTCGACCACGTCCACTTTGCCTACAAGGGTGACGAGCAAGTTCTGCAGGACATCAACCTGGAGGCGCTGCCGGGGCAGACTGTAGCGCTGGTCGGGCCGACGGGCGCGGGGAAGACGACCGTCGTCAACCTACTGGCCCGCTTCTACGACGTGGACCAGGGCGCGGTGCGCATTGACGGTTACGACGTGCGCCAGGTGACCCCGGAGAGCCTGCGGCAGCAGATGGGAATCGTCCTGCAGGACACGTTCCTCTTCTCCGGCACGGTGATAGATAACATCCGCTACGGGCGTCTGGATGCGGACGATGAAGAGGTGATCGCGGCGGCCCGGCTGGCCAACGCCGACCAGTTCATCACGCGATTGCCGGAGGGCTACCAGACTCAACTGGGCGAGCGGGGGCGCAACCTGAGCCAGGGCCAGCGGCAACTGATCGCCATCGCCCGCGCGGTGCTGGCCGACCCGCGCGTCCTGATCCTCGACGAGGCCACCTCCAGCGTGGACACGCGCACCGAACTACTGATCCAGCACGCCCTGGACGAACTGCTCAAGGGGCGCACCTCCTTCGTCATCGCGCACCGGCTGAGCACAATACGCAACGCCGACCAGGTGCTGACCATCAACGATGGGCGCATCATTGAGCGGGGCACCCACGAGGAACTGCTGGCCGCGCGGGGCATGTACTACGAACTGTACACCAGCCAGTTCCGGCGGCGAGAGGGAACCTAACCCCCCGGCCCCCTTCCCTGCGAGGGAAGGGGGAGTAAGAGGCCCTTCGCTTCGGGGATCGTTATAGCTTCCGGGAAGGTATGTTAGCCATCCAAAACGGGAATTGCTGGAGCGAGATCGCCCTGACCGCCTCATCACCTCCCACTTTCCCGCTCCCTCACTCCCCCATACCCTTTGCTCCTCTCCAGCACCGAGCATCCAGCAACAAGACCGCGTGCGCTCATTGAGCCAGCGCCAACGTCAAGAAGAAAACCAGCGCCAGGTCGGGGAAGAACAGCGTGTTATCCACCAGGCCGTGGGCCAGCAGCGCGGCCATGCTGCCGATGAGGCCAATGGAAATGCTCGAAGCCCCTACCTTTGCGCCTGACGCTTTACGATTTGCCCACTTCCCGATTCGCTGATTCGTTGATTCGCTGATTCGCTGATTCGCTGATTTAAAAAACGCCACCTGCACCGCCACTCCTGCCAACAATCCCAACAGCCCCAGCCGCGTCCAGTGGTCCAGATAGACGTTGTGCGGGTGCTCCAGGTTGAACTCCTCCCAGGCGGAGGGGAGGACGTAGCGGGTACGGTAGGCGGCCTGGAAGTTGCCCGGGCCGACGCCGAACCAGGGGTGCTCGCGGATCAGCGCCAGGCTGCTGCGCCACAGTCCCAGCCGGAAGAAGGTGCTGCCCTGCTGCAGGTCGAACAGCGAGGCGAAGCGCGGCACGCGCAGGAGCGGGAGCAGCGCCAGCACACCGATCACGACGAGCGCCAGCGCCGCCCAGCGGTAGGGGCGCGGTCGCCGCGCCCCTACCCCGGCTCGCCAGCCCATCACCAAAAGCGCCGCCGGCATCCCCAATAGCAGCGCCCCTCGCGAGAAACTGAGCGCAAGCGCCAGCGTCACTGGCACCAACGCCAGCCCGTAGAGCGCCCGGCGGCGACCTAACCCCCCGGCCCCCTTCCCTACGAGGGAAGGGGGAGACAGAGACTCCCTCCCCCCGCCTTGGAAGAAGGGATGGGGAGAGGGGTTCGGGGAGAGGTTCATCTCCCCCCACAGCACCACGCCCACCAAGAGCGGCCACACTCGCCCCAGGTACAACCCCACGTTGTTGGGCGAGTAGTAGACGCTCTGCAGGCGGGGCAGCCCTCCCTCGGCGAGGGCGACATTGCGCCCCAGTGCGTACTGCGCCAGGCCGATGAGCGCCACCCCGACGGCACCCAGCACCCAGCCATCCAGGATCCGCCACCTGGCCCGCCCGTCCAGATGGGCCAGCCGCAGCAGCCCATAGTAGAGCGCTGGGAGCAGGAAAACGGCCCGCAGTTCAAAGAGCGCCGCCCACCGGTCGGCGGCGGCCAAACCAGTCATCACCGCCGCCACCACCAGCAGCACGACGGCCCAGTTGAGAGGGGTAAAGGCGACTCTCTTCCTCGCAATTAGCGATCCGCAATTCGCAATTCGCAATCTACAATTTGCAATTTGCAATTTGCAATTTGCAATCCCACACAACACCACCAGCACTTCCGGCAAACTGAGCGCCCGGTACAGCATGCCCCCAGGGTGCAGGTAGAACGGCGCGGTGAAGGCGACCAGCGCCAATCCCAGGTCGGGCCGCAGCGCGAAGAGAGCAGCCAACACCGGCAGCACGAGCAGGCTGAGAATGAAGCAGGGAGTAGGGAGTAGGGAGTAGGGAGTAGCGGAAAGGCTTCGCCCCCAACTTGCGCTGGCAGTGGCCCAGAGCAGGCCGGTCAGCGCCGCGACCAGCGCCACCTGCGCCCACTCAGGCCAGCCCAGGAACGCCCGGCCCAGCGCCCCCCACTCCACCCGCCGCGCGTCGTGTATCAAGAGCGCCGCCAGCACCAGCCCGGCCGCCGCCAGCCCGGCCATCTTCCAGCCGAAGCCATCGCGCACCGGCTTCGCCCCCACGCGCCAGTCCACCAGCGCCCACTGGCCCTGCCCACCCTCGGCCACGACCTGGACAGTGTGCGGGCCGGGGGGGAGGCCGGTCGCCAGGGGGACGGTCGCGACGGCGGGGGCGGTGTCGTAGAGCACGACGTAGGCGCGGCCCGCCTTGTCGCGGGGCAACCGGTTGGCCGGCGCGCCGTCCACCGTGATGTAGAGGAAGGCGCGGTACGGCCCCCGCCGCACCGTCAGCGCGACAGACGGCCCGTCGAAGCGGAAGGCGGCCCGGTCGCCGCCGGAGCCTGTCGTGAGCGCAGTCGAACGACCAACGTCGGCGCCCAGCGGCCCGACGCGCCAGTCCCCCTCGTAGGTCGCCCAGCGGTTGAGCGCCGGATAGCCGCCGACAGGGGCAGCGTCGGGGAGCGCGGCGGCCCAGGCGACCACTGCGTCGTAGACCGGGCGGGGAGTGCCATCTGGACCCACCAGCGCGAAGCCCCAGCGCGGGGCATCGGGGGCGACGGCGGGCTGGAAGTGCTCCAGGATCAGCGCGCCGGCCCAGGGCCACTCGGCGCGCGCCCGCTCCAGCGCCGCAATGGTGCGGGCCGCCTGGGTCGCCTCGTCGGTCTGGCCCCAGAGGGAGGGCGCGCCCGTCCACCCCGGCGGCAGCGCGTTCCACCCCCAGTGGCTGGCCCAGATCGCTTTGCCCGCGTCGCCGTGCGCGACCATCACCTCCCGCAGCAGGAGCAAGCGCGAGAAGTTCAGCACCATCTCGTCGGCGCGGCGGTCGTCGGGGCCGGTGTCGAAGCCGTAGGGCTTGCCGACCACGACGTCGAAGTAGGGAGCGGCCCCCGCCTGGTAGAGTTGCTCCAGGTAACGCATGTCGCTCAGGTTCTGGGGCCCGGTCTCAATGGTGGGGGCCAGGCCGGCCAGGAGAATGCGGGCATCGGGATCAGCGGCACGGATGGCGCGCACGGTGCGGGCCAGCAGGTCGGCGTAGGCGGGCGGGCTGACCGGGCCACCGCCCCAGTGCGCCGCCAGGTTCGGCTCGTCCCACACCTGATAGTAATCCACCTGCGCGCCGTAGCGGGCGGCGAAGGCTCCGGCGAAAGCGGCGAAGCGGTCGGGGTCGGCAGGGGGGACAGGGGGGCTATCGTCGAGGACGGCCACCAGCCGCAGTCCGGGATGACGGGCCAGCGCAGCCAGGATACGGTCGGGGACCGTCCAGTCGAAGTAGGGGCGCGGTGACCGCGCCCCTACCGTCGGCTCGATCTGGCTCCAGTAGAAGGGCTGACGCACCCAGATGAAGCCCCCCTCGGCAATGCGGGTCAGGGCAGCCTCCAGGGGCGCGGTAACCGCGCCCCTACCGTCGTCGTACTGCTCCAGCGCGACGTTGACGCCGAGGACGGGCACATCGGCCCCGGCCACGGGCGCGGGGAAGCCGTCGGGGAGGCCCCGCGTGCGGGTTTGGTGGGCCACGAAGACGGCCTGCGCGGCCAGAGCGACGGCGACCAGCAGGGCCAGTTGGATTGCAGGGCGGAGTTGATTCAGTGGACGCTTCAATACTGGTTCTCGCTACCGATCCTCGTTATGTACTCGTATTTTGCAGGTCGCCAGTTATACAGCACCTGAACGAGTTCGTCAAGATTTACCAGCACGCAGTTGACGTGACGGCCGCTTGACGGTATACTTAAAAGCCGAACTTGCTGCACTCTCTTTGAGTGATGCTCAGATAGACCTACTGGCGGAAATGAATGCTTTCAACATCGAAGGGCGCTATCCAGATTTGCTTATGCCTCCACCCTCCCTGGACGAGGCAAGGGATTATCTGCGCCGCGCGGAAGAGGTATACCAATGATTGATGAATCAATTGTCAGGGTAGTCAGGCAATACCTACGAAACCTCATCGAACGGGGTATCCCCATTCAGCATGGGGTCATCTTCGGCTCTCAAGCAAGCGGCCATCCCGATACCTGGAGTGATATAGATTTGCTGGTAATATCACCACGGTTTGACGGCGAACGCAGGCGGGCGGACGTGAATCTCCTCTGGCACGTTGCCGCCCGGACTGACAGCCGCATAGAACCTATTCCGGTTGGACAGCGCCAGTTTGAAGAAGACGACAGCAGCGCCATTATTGAGGTTGCTCGCCGCGAAGGTCAAAAGATATTCCTCGCGGTCTGACGCGGTTCACGCACCGACCAGTGCAGCATGGCAAAGCCCACCAATGTAATCACGAAAGCCACGGCGAAGAGCCCTCGATACCCCACCACTCCGGCCAGCCAGCCGCCGAGCATCGGTGCAACGACGTTCACAATCCCGGCCACCGTGTTGTTCAGGCCGATGTAGGTCGGGCGCACGTCGGGAGCGCTGAACTCGAATACAATCATGATGCCCGAGAGTATGAAGCCGGCCGCACTCGCGCCGCTGAGGGCGAAGACAGCGTAGAACCAGGCGGGGACAGGAGCCAGCCCTGCCAGTCCCACGGCCAGCGCCCCGAGCAGTATGCTTAATTCCAGCACCAGTTTGTGCCCTTTGCGGTCGGCCAGCACCCCGAACAAGAGGTTACACAATGCCTGGCCGGTGAGCATGCTGGCGGTAAAACTCCCGGCCTGACTGTCAGGCAACTGCCAGCGCTGCGCGGCGTAGACGGCCAGAAAACCGACCGCCATCCCGCCCATGGCGATGACGACCTGGCTGAGCAGATAGCGCCGGAAGTTCAGGTCGGCACGCAGTATCGCCGGCAGACGACGCCAGTACTCCCGCTGCGAGATGATGGGCTCCTGACTGACCCGGGGCGGCTCGCGGGTGAGTGCCAGGAAGACCCACGAGATGAATATGAAGACTGCAGCCACCGCGAAGCAAAACACGTAGTCGTAGGGAAAATCGTAGTGGCCAAGCAGCCAGGTGGCAGCAGCCGCGCTCAGTACCCCGGTCGCCGTCCCGCCGAAGTTGGCTATGCCAAAGAACCTCCCCCGCCGGTCGAGCGGGATGACCTTGGCGATCATGTCCTGCCAGGCGACGGCAACCACGCCCGCCCCCACCACGTGCCAGGCGAACAGCACGAAAAAGGCGATCAGAGCCAGCGTGGGGAAACGGATGGAAAGCATAGCCGCCGGCGCCATCAAAACCACCGGCAGCCGTTCCGTGAACAGCCCCAGGTTGACCACCACCACCTTTTTGCGCGGCAGTCGCTGTACCCAATTGGCGGTGAAGAGTTGGGGTAGGAGCCAGCCAGCGGCGGCGAGCGTCGAGAGCAACCCGATCACCAGTTTGCTGTCAGTGAAGTGGCTGACGTAGAGCGGCAAGATAGTGCGCGAGGCGATGAAACTGGCCCCCAACCAGAAGAAAGTGCCATCCAGCACGTTGACCACAGAATTGTACCGGTAGTTGCGCTCCACCTCCCGTTCGAAGTCAGAAGCGTCTATCTTCATCTTCGGCGAGGGCTCCGCACGCGGACGAGGTGAACGTCCCGCCCGGTACTGTGCCGATAGGTGATGGTCTGACCGGCCCGATCTACCCCATACGTCCCATCCGACACCTCGACCACATAGCCGTCCGGGTACTGGTAGTTGGGCACGAAGATCTCCGTAGGAGCGCTGACGGCCGGGTCGTGCCGGAACTCGAACTCGAAGGTGCGGCTCTTGAGGTCGAAGGCCATCCGCAGCGGCTCCCCGGCGACCTTGCGGGCATAAGGACGCGCGACTGCCTCCAGCGCCCGCCCGCCGGAGTTGACGTCGTCGGGTTGGAGTAGATCTTCCCCCCTGGAGAGGGGATAAGAGGGGGGTTGCTGGTCCCGGCTGAAGATGGACAGGTCCTCGTCATTCCACTGGTCGCCCCAGCGATTATCGTTGTCGGCGCTGTAGTTCCAGAGAGTACAATTCAGCAGATTGGCCTCCATCGCCCGGAAGTTGGCGTCCATCGCCCGCACCTGGAGGGAGAAGTCACCCGTGCGGTAGGCCCGCTTGTTCCGCATGTCGAAGGGGATGCCGAACTCGCCAATGAGGGTGGGAACGCCGCCCATCCGCTCCGCCGCCCAGTCTTTGATACGCGCCAGTTGCTCGACGAACGAACGCCGCACCCGCCTGCGGCCGAAGATGAGTTTGTGCGTGTGGAAGTCCACGCCCAGGAATGGGACGAAGTTCTTGGTGAACAGGGTCATGCCGTCGTACCAGTGGGAGGCATTGACCACGCTTGTGGTGAGCCCCGCCGAACCATCCGGCTCGTCCTCCGGCCCCCAGCGAGGAGGACCCTGCCCCGGCGCGCCCTCGACGAAGATGATAGCGTCGGGGCTCACGGAGCGAATCTCGCGGGCGTAGCGGTTGGCGAAGGGGCGCAGGTAATCGTTGGCAAAGTCTACCGGGCGGCTGCCGACCCGCGCAAAGTGGTCGGTCCGGAGCAGGCGTGGCGCGCCGTCCGCATCGAGGCCCCATACGCCGTTCTCCTTCCAGACGCAAGTCTTCCCCTCGCGCCAGACGCGCACCCCGTCTGGGTTCACCAGATTGCGCCCGCGCCGTTTGGCTCCCGTGATCCGCATGTCCCACACCTGGACTTCCTGGGGGAAGCCTGCTCCCAGGAGCATCGCCTGGAACGGAGTGGGCGACTCTCCCAGGCGCAGCATGCCGCCGCTGGAGTTCAAATCCGTCCAGCCGATGAGGCCGGACGACGGTTCGTTCATCGTATCGTAGCCCACGACGTTGGGCAGATCCTTCAGCCGCAGCGCGACCTGTTTGATGGCGCTGATGTAGTGGCGCTGGAGGAACTCCTGCACTGGCTCGCCGTCCTCCTCCATAATTTCGCGTATCTTCGTCTCCGGCGCGAAGTCGTTGCCTCCGAAGAAAAGGGTGAACATCGTCGCCGCCGCCAGTTTGGAGTAGTTGGTCGGCCAGATCATACGGGGGAAGGGGTCGCCGTGGATACAGTGGACGATGGCCGCTCCTGTCTCCGAGAAGCGGGTGACGTCCATCCCCACGACCTCGAAGGTCCAGCCAGGCGCGCCGTCGCCGCCGGACATGCGGCTCCAGACGTCCTGGTGGGGGTCAATGAACAGATGGATGCCGTACTCGCCCGCCTTCCGCACGACCTCGTACAGGTAGTCCAGGTACTCCTCGTCGTAGATGCCCGGCCCGGCGTGCTCGATTGCCTCCCAGGTGACCAGGAAGCGCAGGAAGGTGAAGCCCCAGGCCCGCAGCCGGGAGAAATGCTCGTCGGCCTCCTCCAGCGGGAAAGGCCGCCCCACGAAGGAGATGTTGCGATGATCGTAGAATCCCTCCCGGATGTGGGTCGCGCCGTCCGGCCGGAAGGGCACTTTGGTGCTCCCGCCCAGGTTGACGCCGCGCAGGATCAGCGTCCGTCCGTGTTCGTCCTTGAACCAGGGTCCCTCAATGCTTATCATTTTCACTTACTCCTTGTTCCGCTCGTAGTATGCCGGGGTCAGCAGCCGCGCCAGCGCCATCGTCAGCAGGTGCTCGTAAGCCGCCTGGCGGTCGAGCTGGCCTCCAGTCAGAGCGCCAATCGCGCCGCCGCCCTGCTTGGTGTTGTGCAACCCCGTCAGCGCGTCCACCGCCGGCCCCAGTTCCGCCCCCGCCCGCACATCAGCCGCCACGGACGGCGGGAGGAGCAGGTTCTCCCCACCGGCGATGCCCACCACACCGTCGTCGCGGACGACAGCACACCAGGCACAGGTGAACACCTGCCCCCGCACCTCCAGCAGCCCCCCCTCGAAACCGACGCCCAGCGTCGCGCCGCTCATGCGTTGTGCTGCCTGCGCCCGATTGAGTGCGCCGCGCAGCGTCTCCTCGTTGCCCCACGGCTGGTGCGAGACGCCGCTCTCCACGGCCACCGGATCCACACCCACGTCTCCGCCGTAGACACGGCACAACACCGCTATCGTGGCCGCGATCTTGACCGGATTCGTCGAGCCGACAGCAGCCTTCACGTGACTTCTACCGTCCGAAATCGTTTCTATGAGGAGAATCCTCCGATCGAAACCGCCTCTTTCCCTTCGTTTTTGCTCTCGCATCTCCTCAAGTTGGAATTGGCTGACGCCTTCAGCCGACGCTAAGGCATATACGACCTCAAGAACGTCGGCTAACTCTTCCATTTCGCCTGATGCGTCAAATTCGGCGACTTCTTCTCGCAACCGACTCCGTACAGCCATACCTGCAGGCCATAGAAATCCCATCGGTCGAGCAGGTCAAGTTCTTCTTCCAGCGCCGGAGGAATCAGCCCCTGCGGATCGGTGTACCAGTCGTGGCTGTAGACCAGCCACACCCGCTCGTGGCCCTGAACGAGCGCCCGCAGGTGGGGAAGATCGTCCACAGTCATCTTTGGCTCCAAAACGCCCCGGTCGAACAGGTCTACCGGCACGCCGTGCTCGGCCACCGGGCGATTGTACATACGGCGGAAGTAATAGTCAAACGGGATTTGTGTCCAGGTCGCGTTGAACAGAATCAGATCGTTGGGCTCCACCCGCTCTGCGACGAACGCAGCCGCGTCGTCCCATTGCTCCTTCTCAAAATGGACGTAGTACTCGCACAGCGAGAGGCCGTTGAAGGTCAGGATCATCAGGATGACAGCGAGGACGTAGGGCCAGCGGCGCAATTGGAGCACACCGGCGGCCAGCAGCAGGTAGAGCGGGAGCGAGGCCCAGATCAGCGTGCGGTCGTAGAAGATGGGCCGGCGCAGGCTGACCAACCACTCGCCCACGAATGGGGTTGTGAAGATGACGAGCAGGAACGCGATGCACACTGGGCGGCGGCGGAGGTGGATCAGCCCCAGCAGCGCCAGCCCCGCGTACAGCATCCCCACCGCATAAGCCCCGACAGGCGGCAACGGCAGAAAGTCGCTCACAAAGGCCCCCACCGCACCGACGACCGTCCCCCACGTTGGCGCGGGTAGCCAGAACTCCCGGTAGACGCCTACGCTCTGGACGACGAATGCCGGGAGCCACGGACTCCATAACAGAAACACGCCTGCCTGGGCCAGCAGCCAGTTGCGCAAGAATCGGGTTTCAGGTTTCAGGTTTGAGGTTTCACAGTCGCCTAACCTGAAACCTGGAACTTTGTAACCTGAAACTCTCACCAGGAACAGGCCCAGCACGAGGATGTTTGTAGCAACCGGAAGGAAAACCGCCGCGTTGTGAGTCAAAAATGTCGCTGCCGTGAAAAACACGTAACTCAGCCAGGCCAGGTCGGGCCCGTGGGTTTCACGTTTATCTAACCTGGAACTTGAAACATTGCAACCTGAAACCCTGTCCAGCAGGCATACCAGCGCGTACAGCGCCAGCGATGCGTTCAGCGCCAGCAGCGTGTACATGCGCGTCTCCTGGGCGAAACGCACGTGGAAGGGGGAAACGGCCAGGATCAGCGCGGCGAGGAGGCCGATCCTGCCATCGGCCAGGCGGCGGCCCAGCAGATAGATCGCGGGGATGGTCAGCGTGCCGCACAGGGCAGAGAGCGCCCGCACGGTCGCCGGATCGTCGCCCAGGGCCATCCAGAAGTGCAGCAACAGGTAGTAGAGCGGCGGGTGCTGGTCAATGCGGACCAGCCACGAGAGCATCTCCCCCACCGGCTGCCAGCCCAGCCAGATGCTGTAAGCCTCGTCGAGCCAGAGCCCCTTGCCGCCGATCTGGTAGACCCGCAGGAACCCGCCCAGCGCCATAACTGCGCCCAAACACAGCCTGTCCACGCCTCTCGCCACGCCACACCTCCGCTGGCTGAGAGAGAATATCACAGCCCAGGACCATTGTCAAAGTGCTTGGTGCGCCGCTGTGAACAGGCGGCGTCGAGTTGCAAACCTGCCCAGCAGCGGCTCTTCAGGCCGGTGCGCTGTCCCCGCTACAGCGTCATCCGTCACTCCAAACGCAAGCGGGCCTACCTCAGTAGGCCCGCTCGGTCTCACTTCCCTGCCTGGGAAACGTCGTCGTGGCTTCAACCCAACTGCAGGACCTCAATCGTGCCCGACTCCATGTCCATCACCAGCAACCGCCGTCGCAGCAGTCCCCCGTGGCCGAGCAGGACCTTCACGACTTCCTGCGCCTCCCAGGCTGCCACCGCCATCGGCGTCGTCGCTGGAGCGCCCAGTTGCGCCTCAAGCCCTTGCTCCGGGAGATCGTCCCCCTCACCGTACAGACTGCGCAAGCCTGGATCTCCGGGGAAAATAGTCATCACCTGCCCCAGGAAGCCCGCAATGCTCCCGTGCACCATCGGGATGCCCAACGCCTGGGCCCCCTCCTGCAGAACCAGGCGAATGGGCAACCGGTCGAGGCCATCTACGACCACGTCTGCCCCTTCCAGGAGTCGGGGCAGGTTTTCGCGGGTGAGTGCCACAGTGTGGCCCACCACCCCCACCGCGCCGTTGATCTCGGCGACGCGCCGCCGCGCAGCCTGAACCTTATCCACACCGAGTTTCGCCTCGGCGCTCAAGATCTGCCGGTTGAGGTTGTGCTCCTCGAAGACGTCGCCATCTATCAGGATCAGCCGCCCCACCCCCATGCGAGCCAGCGCCTCCACCACGCACCCCCCCAGCCCGCCCAGCCCGACGACCGCCACCGTAGCCCGCAGAAGTTTGGCCTGTCCTTCCAGACCGACCGTGCCCAGGTTGCGCCAGTAGCGCCGGGGAACGACGCCCGCCTCCAGTGCCGCCAGTTCCACCTCCCGGATGGGGCAACCGAACGCGGCGGCCAACCCGTGCACCTGCTGAAGGCGGACAGTGCGCACGCCATCTTCCACCTCCGCCAGTTCGTCAATTCGTCTTTGCAAGGCTGCCCTGTCCATTGTCATCCTTCGCCCCTCAGCACCCGCAGGGCTTCCCCGGCCCGCGACCGAACCTCGTCGCTCTCATCCGTCTCGCTGGCCGCCTCGAGTGCCGGGAGCGCGGCTGCGTCTCCCAGTTCGGCCAGCGCCCAGGCCGCCGTCCAGCGCACGTCCTCGTTCTCGTCCGACTGCAGGAGCCGAATCAGGGCCGGCACCGCGCTGGTGTCGCCCAGCTGGCCCAGTTGCCAGGCCGCGTGGGAGCGCACGCCCGCCAGATTCGATTCCAGTTTCCGCAGCCAGTCAGATACCATCTCCGCCACCGCCCCCTCCTGTCGAGCCGCCTTTAGTCATTGGTAATTGGTCATTGGTCATTGGTCATTGGTAATTGGTAATTGGTCATTGGTAATTGGTAATTGGTCATTGGCCATTGGCCATTTTATCCCGGTAGTCCTCGACCGCCGCCTTGATCGCCTCCTCGGCCAGCAGCGAACAGTGCATCTTAATGGGCGGCAGGCCGTCCAATGCCTCGGCCACGTCCTGGTTGGTGACCTGCAATGCCTCCTCGAGCGTCTTCCCTTTGACCAGTTCGGTCACCATGGACGTGGTGGCGATGGCTGCACCACAGCCGAAAGTCCTGAACTTCACGTCCTCGATCCGGTCATCGCGGATCTTGATCGTGATCTTCATCATGTCGCCACAGACCGGGTTGCCTACCACGCCCACGCCGTCGGCATCCTTGATCTCCCCCACATTGCGTGGGTTCTGGTAGTGTTCCAGCACCTTCTCACTGTACCAGCCGAATTCTGCCACTGTCTGGCCTCCTCAAGACATTAATGTCCCCATCGCTGGGGTCCCGCTTCCTCCGGGAAGGGCGATTGTGGCGAGAACATGGACATCGCGCGCAGCCGCTCAATGATTGGCGGCAATGTCTCCAGCACATAATCCACGTCCTCCTCGGTGTTCTCCCGCCCCAGGCCGAAACGAATCGAACCCTGCGCCACGGCAGGGTGCACCCCCATCGCCAGCAGCACGTGTGAGGGCGAAAGTGTTGCCGAGGTGCACGCCGAGCCGCTGGAGACCGCCACCCCCGCCAGGTCCAGCCCCATAATAATCCCTTCGCCCTCAATGTACTCGAAACACACGTTCAGTGTACCAGGCAGGCGCTGAGTGGGATGGCCATTCAGGTAGACGTGATCAACGCGCGCCACGAGCCCGGTGTACAGCCGTTCCCGCAGCGTCGTCAGCCGTTTCGCCTCCACCTCCATCTCTCCTAAGCGCAGTTCAATTGCTTTCCCCAGTCCCACGATGCCGGCGACGTTCTCCGTGGCTGCCCGGCGTCCCCGCTCCTGATGCCCGCCGTGCAGCAGCGGGTCAATCTTCACGCCCTTGCGCACGTACAACGCCCCGACCCCCTTGGGGCCGTAGAACTTGTGCGCCGAGAGCGAGAGCAAGTCCACGCCGAGTTTGACCACGTCAATCGGCAACTTGCCTACCACCTGTACCGCGTCGGTGTGGAAGTAGACTCCCTTCTCCCGGCAGACCTGCGCGATCTCGGCAACGGGCTGGATCGTGCCCACCTCGTTGTTGGCAAACATGACACTAACCAGCACCGTCCGGTCGGTGATCGCCTGCGCCACCTCGTCGGGGTTCACCAAGCCATACTCGTCCACCGGCAGGTAGGTGACTCGGAAGCCCTGTTTCTCCAGATACTGGCAAGTCTGCAATACTGCCTTGTGCTCAATGCGCGAGGTGATGACGTGGTTGCCTTTGTCCCGATTGGCAAACGCCACCCCCTTGATGGCCTGGTTGTCGGACTCTGTCCCACATCCGGTGAAGATAATCTCACGCGCCCGTGCCCCCAATGCCGCCGCCACCTCCTCCCGCGTTGCCTCGACGGCCCGGCGCGCCCGAGTGCCGAAGGAATGCAGGCTAGAGGCATTGCCGAACTCCTCCCGCAGGTACGGCAACATCGCCTCCAGCGCCTCTTCGCGCAGCGGCGTCGTCGCGTTGTGATCCATGTAGATGCGCTTCATTCCACCTCCGATGTCAACGTCCCACTTGACTTTTTACCGCATGTCTCGTCCTGCGTGACCCACGCCCGTGCTTCGTCGCGCAGTTCGGCCAGCGTGATCTCATCCAGCACCTTCTCCACCGCCCGGGAGACCCGCTGCCAGACCGCCCGCGTCGCGCATTCTTCGACCAGGCGGCAGGCCAGGTCACCGCCAGGAGCCACACAATCGGCCACCACGATGGGGCCCTCTACCGCCCGCACCACGTCGCTCACGCGGATCGTCGCGGCGTCGCGGGCTAGCCGGTACCCGCCTCCCGGCCCCCTCACCCCCTCCACCAGCCCCGCCGCACGGAGCCGCCGGAACAGTTGGGCCACGTAGTCGGCCGAAATCTCCTGCCGCGCGGCGATGCCACGGCGCGATACCAGCCCCTCATCGGTATGCAGGGCCAGGTCCACCATCGCTCGCAGCGCGTACCGCCCGCGCGTTGAAATCCGCATCACGCTATACTCCAAGTGCGCCGATTGTACATCTATTGAGTGATTTCGTCAACTATTGACGAGACATCTGGTTGACAAACCCACCCTTCCCAGCGATAATAAGATTATGCACCGACCAAAACTGGTCCTTTGGGCCCTCTCCACACTGATCGTGGCTGCGCTAGCCTGCAACCTGCCCTTCGACCTGACCCCACCGCCACCCTTCTCCACCGACACCCCCACACCCACGTCCACACTCACTCCTACACCTACTCCCACCCCCACCCACACCCCTACTCCCACACCCACACCCGACCCAGGCGAGTGGCTCTCCGACGCCGCGCGGGCGATGCAGTACGGCGACTACGAGACCGCCGCCGCAACCTACCGCGGCCTGCTCGCCCTCCCCCTCGACGAGGAGACCGCCGCGCAGGCCCGGCTTGGCCTGGGCACGGCCTACCTGCGCGATGGAGACTACCCCAGCGCCACCGACGCCCTCCGTGATTTTCTTGCCGCCCATCCCGACAGCGACTTGGCTCCCGACGGCCACTTCCTGCTGGCCGAGGCCTTGGCGGGAGCAGGCGAACCGCTGACGGCGACTGAAGAGTACCGCGCCTATCTTTCCGCCGGGACAGTCATTACCGCTTACGTGGACCAATCGCTGGGGGATGCCCTCTACGCTGGCGGCGAATACGGGGCCGCCGCCGAAGCCTACGAGGCTGCCCTCGCCGAGGCCCCCGACCGCTCCTTCGAGGTCGGCGTGCGCGAGAAACTGGCCCTCGTCCACGTTGCACGGGAGGATTACCCCGCCTCCGTCGCCCAGTACGACGCCATCCTCGACGTGGCGCAGATACGCGCCTACCGCGCCCGCATCGAGCACCAGGCCGCCGAGACGCTCATCCTGGCCGGGGAGACCGAGGCTGGCTATGACCGCCACCTGGCCGTCGTCGAGACCTACCCCACCGAGTACCACGCCTACCTCTCACTGGTCAAACTGGTGGAGGCCGGATGGACAGTGGATGACTTCTTGCGCGGCGTGGTGGATTACTACGGCGGAGCCTACAGCCCGGCGGTCGAGTCCCTCTACCGCCACATCCGCGCCGACCCCGAAGACGAACTGGTCCCCAACGCCCACTGGTACGCGGGCCTATCGTACCTGGCCGCTGGTAGCCCCCACCTGGCCGCTAGTGAGTTCCAGACACTGATCGAGACCTACCCGGAGAGCGAGCACTGGGGTGACGGCTGGATGGGCCTGGCCGAGGCTCAGGACGACGCCGGCAAGACCCACGCTGCCGTCGTCACCTACGGGGAGTTTGCCGCCACTGCCTCCGATCATCCCCGCGCGCCGGAGGCGCTCTGGAAAACAGCCCAACTCCTGGAGCGCACCGGCGATCTGGAAGCCGCAGCAGCAGCCTACCTGGACTGTCACACCGCTTATCCCGATTCCGACTACGGTCCCTCGGCCCTCTTCCGCAGCGGGCTGCAATCCTACCAACTGGGCGAGTTGGTAGATGCCGCCGTCGCCTGGGACACGCTGGCCGCCATCTACCCCGACTCACCGTACCACCCCGCCACCCTCCTCTGGCTGGGCAAACTCCGCCTGGCCCAGGAAGACAACGAGGCGGCCAAGGCCGCCTTTGAGAAGGCCAACACTGCCGATCCTGTTGGCTACTACGGCCTGCGCGCCGCCGACCTGGCCGCCGACCCACTCTCCCCGCCCTTTCCCCCCACCCGATACGCTCCCGACCAGAACGCGGATTACAGGACAACAACGGATCGCCAGGCCGAGGCGGAGGAGTGGCTGGCCGGGTGGCTGGAACTGGACACCTCTACGCGATTGGGCGAACTCGACCCCGGCCTCGCCGCCGACCCCCGCCTCCAGCGCGGGTTGGAACTGTGGCGATTGGGCCACTTTGAGGAGGCCAAGTGGGAACTGGAGGCCCTCCGACGCGCCACCGCGTCAGACGCGCTGGCCCAGTATCAACTGTCGCTCCTCTTCCGCGACGTTGGCCTCTACCGCTCCTCCATCCTCTGCGCTGGGAGGGTCGTGTATCTATCCCCGGTCACTACTACTCTTGAGGCCCCTGCCTTCATCGCCCGCCTGGCCTACCCCACTTACTACGAGGAGATGGTGCTGCAGAACGGTCGCAGGAGCGACCTGAGCCCGATCCTCATCTTCGCCCTCATCCGGCAGGAGAGCCTGTTCGAAAGCCTCGCCACCTCCACCGCCAGCGCGCACGGGCTGATGCAGGTGATCCCCCCCACCGGCGCGCAGATCGCCACAGAACTGGGCTGGCCGCCAGACTACGAGACTGCCGACCTGTACCGTCCTTACGTCAGCCTGCGCTTCGGCACCTACTACCTGACGCAGCAGCGCGACCGCTTCGACGGCCGTCTCGACGTGGCACTGGCGGCCTACAACGGCGGCCCACTCCGCGCCGAGCGCTGGCTGGAGAGCGCCGGCGACGACCATGACCTGTTCCTCGAACTCATCACCCTGCACGAACCGCACCTCTACATCCAGCGCATCAAGGAGCATTTCGCCGTTTACCAGACGCTGTACGGCAGGTAAAAGGAATCCTGGCGAAGCCAGCGGTTGAAACCGCGCCCGAGGAATCAAAGCTGGCTGTCCACCTACATGGACAGGCGCGTCCACGCAGGTGGACGTTCGGCTGCAAGCCCTCTAGAGGCGATTTCAATCCTAAACTTAAGGCTCGGATTCCCCTTCCTCCTCCTCAGGTGCGGGCACTTCCGTAGTGGCCTGGTACTCGAAACCCACCCGCTCAGCGACGAGTGTAAGCAGCCGGTTCATTCCACCACGAGGGCGGTACATCCCGGTCTCCCACTCGCTGATGGTCTGCTGGCGCGTGCCTATTTCCTCAGACATCTGCTGCTGGGTTAGCCCCATGTGCTTTCGCAGCGCGCGAATGGATTCAGCATCCCACTGATACTTGGCCCTGCGCCTGCCCATTGACACCACCTCCCGGCTGATTCTACCCGCCTCCACGGTCTACATCAAATCCCGCATCACCCACCGCGCAGGACGAGCGGCAGGTAACTCCGCGTCACCGGCCACAGGCCCAACGCCGTGTGTGTGTCCGTGTACACCTTCCCACCCAGAGGCCAGGCGAGCGATAGGACGCGCATGTGGTCGGCGCTCTCGGCCCCCAGTTGGTAAGTCTGCCCGGCGTAGATGGTCGTGGTGAACTCCCACGCGCTGCCTACGGTGGGACTGACCACGTCGTGGCCGGCCCCGTCGCGGAGACTCAGCACCACCTGAGTCAGGGTGATCTCGTTGGTTGCCGTGATAGGCTTGTCCCATTCGCCGTCGCGGTTCTCGTCGGCAAAGAAGGTCCCGATGCTGAGACGGAGCGTGCTGGAGAGAACGAGCTTGGTCTGGGCCTGGGGCTCCCCAGGCCAGGCTTCGCGGTTGCCGACGCGATCGGTGGCCCGCGAGCGGAAATGGTACGTGTGGTCGTGCTGACCGGTGAACTGACCGGACGTAGCGGAGGTCGAGTGCTGCCAGTAGCCCCAGCCGCCGTCGTCAACGTCGCGCACCTGCACGTCGTAGAGCCAGACCCCCGACTGATTGTCTCGCCCCTCCCAGGTGACGGTGAAGGTGGGGGAATATGTGATCTCTGGCAGCGGATGGACGGTGGAGGTGGGCGGCTCGCTGGGCGTCTCGGACTCGATCACGATGAGCGGGTCGCCGCCGATGAAGTAGTCGGGGGTTGGGTCTTCCATCGTCGTGACAAAGGCTGTAGCAGCAGGCAGCGTGGCAGTGTAGACGTAATACTCCGCTGTGCCGGTCAGGACGTTAGTCGCCGTGACGGTGCGGGTGACGCCCCAACGATCCACGAGAGTGGCGGTGTTAATTGTCGCCGGAAGCGTGTAGACACCAGTGACGGGACTCTCGTTCCACAGCACGCTGACCTTGCCGCGCGGCGTGCCCCACAGCGTAACGCGCAGGTGAGAGCCCGTGGGGGCGCGGGTGACGAAGGTGGGGGAGACGAGATAGGTGGTGGCGACCTGGTAGGCGACGTAGGCCGGGCGCAGAGTGTGGTCGTTGCGGATCAGGCCGAAGTACTCGCCCATATCGGCGTCGTGGGTGCGGAAGAAGAAGTACCGTTCGACGTCGGAGGCCCAGGCGTTGGCGTAAGACTGGATCACGTAGGCGGCGGCTTCCTCCTGCGTGGCGGCATAGTCGTACTTGGTGGGGTATGGGTCCACCAGGTCGTCGTTCCACACCGGCACGCCTGTCTCGGTGAGCCATAAGGGGTGGTCAGCAACGTGGTAGACATTCATCCCGCTGCGGATATTGTTCACCTCGTCATAGGTGTTGGCGGAGCGGCTGTAGAGATGGACCGACATTACGTCAAAGAAGTAGTTGTTCTGCGGTGCGGCCGTGTCATCGTCGAGGATATTCAGCACCCATTTGTAGAAGTCGGGATTCGCCCAGTAGTGCAGCCCGCCGAAGAGGACGGTGCAATCCGGGCAGGCGGCCTTGGTCGCCTGATACCCCACCTTGAGAAGTTGGGCGTAGTCTGTGGACGTGCCAGTCCAGAAGTAGTTCCACTCCGGCTCGTTCCACATCTCCCAATGCTTCACCCGGTCCCCGTAGCGGGAGACGACGGTGTAGACGTAATCGCCCCAGTGATTGTTGGGGTCATTCCACGGGAGATAGAGACCCTGAGGCGGGGAAGAGGCAGCACTTACAGCCAGAGGGGCCAGGGAGTCGTGGGGAGCAGGGACGTACCAGCCGGGGGGGCGCTGGTCGAAGAGGGGCATTTCCCCCCCTTCTCCCCCCCACCGGGGGGGAGGAAAGAGTGAGGGCCGCCCACTGACGGCAGCCCAGTTGGGGGTCCAGAGCAAAATACCAACCACGTTCATCCCTGCCGCATCCAGGTCGTTCACCAGGGCATCGTAAGCGTCGAAGAACCAGACGTCGTTGCTGGTCTCAATATTGGGCCAGATGAAGTCGAAGCGGTCCCAGCGAGAGCCGGCGTCGAGGGTCATCTGAATGAAGGGACGGTTGAGTCCCTCGGGCGGGTCGTAGTAGAATGAGTAGCAGGTCCCCGCCCGCCCGTCTGCCTCCCCGACCGGCGGCAGCGGCGTGACGCTGACCGGCTCGGCCACGACAGGCCGGGCCGAGGCCAGGAAAGACGCCAGGCCCAGCGGGAAGACCAGGGCCAGCAAAAGGATAGTAGTGTATCTCATCGCCCGTTTCATCACCGTACCTCCCAGCCTCCAGTATAACCGGGATGGGCACAGGTGTCAATGATACGCTGTTGGTGATTACCGGTGAGCTCACTGCCACCTCAGACCTCCGAGGTTTTAGGCAAGCGATGTGTCAAAGTACTGCCTGTTGAGAGCACAATGCCGACTGTTTGTTGCAGGGAGTGAAACCTCGGAGGTCTTTCGGACATACGAGTAATCACCAGTACGTTGATAGACTGGGGGGCTTGACCTCTGCAGGTTTTAGACTATAATATCGTCATCCGATAACAAGAGCCGATAGCATGCTACGCGACCTTCTCTTGGGTTTCATCAAAATCCACATCCTCCACCACGCGGGCCAGCAACCCGTCTACGGGCTATGGCTGATCGAGGAACTGGCTCGCCACGGCTACACTGTCAGCCCTAGCACGCTCTACCCCACGCTGCACAGCCTGGAGCGGGCGGGCTACTTGACCAGCGAGAAACACGTGGTGGGAGGACGCCAGCGCCGGTACTACACCCTCACGCCGGCCGGTGAGGCGGCACTGGCCGAGGCCCGCGCCCGGCTGGCGGAGTTGGTGGCTGAGGTGTTGGAGACGCAAGGATGACCCCTTTCCTATGTTCGCCATCTACGACGCGCTCTACGCCTGGTGCCAGCACCAACTCGAACCTGAAACATGAAACTTGAAACAAGGTGAAGACCCAATGACAGAAAACGAAGCAACAACCTCACACAAGGCCGGACTGCGCTCCCTTCCCCGCAACGTCTGGGCCGTCAGCCTGACCAGTTTCTTCATGGACATCTCCAGCGAGATGGTAATCAACATCCTGCCGTTGTTCCTCTCCAACGTCCTGGGGGTGAAGACCGACATCATCGGTCTCATCGAGGGGGTGGCCGAAGCGACCGCCAGCCTGCTCAAAGTCTTCTCCGGCTGGCTCTCTGACCGGCTGCGCGCCCGCAAGTGGTTGGCGGTGGCGGGATACGCCTTCTCCGCCATCTCCAAGCCCTTCTTCTACTTCGCCAACTCCTGGGGCGCGGTAGCCGGCGTGCGCTGGGCCGACCGGGTAGGCAAGGGCATCCGTACCGCCCCCCGCGATGCGCTGGTGGCCGACAGCATTGACGAGCGCCACCGGGGGCTGGCCTTCGGCTTCCACCGCGCCGCCGATACCGGTGGGGCAGTCGTGGGACTGCTCATCGCGCTGGGTGTGGTCTGGCTGGCGCAGGCTGGCAATATGGAACTGAGTCGCCCCACATTCCAGACAGTGGTGCTCATCAGCCTGGTGCCGGCGCTTCTGGCAGTGCTCTCGCTGGCCATCGGGGCGCAGGATGTGCCGGTGACCAAGGAGCGCAAGATGCCCCGATTCGCCTTCCGCAGCCTGGGCCGGCGCTTCTGCATCTTCATGCTCATCGTCGGCCTCTTCGACCTGGGCAACTCCTCCGACGCCTTCTTGATATTGCGAGCCCAGGAGCGTGGGCTGAGCGTCATCGGCGTGCTGGGGATGCTGGTCACATTCAACGTCGTCTACGCGCTGGTCAGTACCCCAGCGGGGTCTCTCTCCGACCGCATCGGGCGACGGCGACTCATCATTGGCGGCTGGCTGGTCTACGCGGCCATCTACCTGGGGTTCGCGCTGGCGGGCACGGGCTGGCACGTGTGGGTGCTGTACGCTATCTACGGCGTCTACTACGGGCTGGCCTACGGCACAGCAAAGGCCATGGTGGCCGACATCGTGCCAGAGGAACTGCGTGGCACGGCCTACGGCACGTACAACGCCGTGTTGGGCGTCCTGGACTTTCCGGCCTCGCTCATTGCCGGGCTGCTGTGGAGGTACCTGGCACCGTCCGCGCCGTTCTACTTCGGCGGGGTGCTGGCGCTGGCGGCGGCTGTGCTGATGGCATTTGTGATGCCGGGCAAGTCAAAAACAGCCTGAGTACAACTTGCCAGCCGGCCTCACCAACGTTCGTATCGCACCAGCTCAGATAACAGTTTGCGCTTTTTCGGACCAGGTTGGTCAGCCGGATATCCCAATGGCGTGAATGCAATCGGTTCCACATCGTCAGGCAGATGCAACACCCGGCGTGCCGCAGTGGCATCGAAGGCCGCAATCCAGCACGTTCCTAGTCCTACGTTGGCGGCAGCCAAAATCAGGTGATCCATGGCGATGGCGACGTCCACGTCGTTGTAGTTCCTGCCGTCTCTTCGGACCCAACTCTGGGCCGGAATCCCGCAGGCACAGATGACCAACGGCGCTTGCACGAACCAATCGCTGTTGTAGATGCGTTTCAACTCCGCTTCCCGACCTGCCGTGTGGATCACGATGATCTGAAAGGGCTGCCGGTTGGCCGCGGTCGGCGCCAGGCGCGCTGCCTGGAGCACTTGTTGCAGCTCTCCGTCCTCTACCGGGTCGGGTTTGTACGCTCGTACACTATACCGCTTTGCGATGAGTTCTGAAAACTCCATGATCTACCTCCTTGAACTAAGGCCGACCAGCAGTCGGGTCAGGCTGATCAGTGACGAAGTCCCGATCTACGGGTGTGGCTACTCGTGGTCTGCGTGATGGCAGCCATCTCCACCGGCAGCGATGGCCGCCTCGTAGACACTGAGCAGGCGAGCGGTGGCGGCCGGGATAGAGTAGCGTCGCGCCGCTCGCGCAGCCTGTTCTCCCATCGCCCGGCGGCGCGGCTCGTCGGCCAGCAACCCCAGCACCGCCTCGGCGAAAGCATCCTCCCGGGCTGGCACAAGCAGGCCCCCTCCTTCGGCCAGCACGTCCGCCGAGCTGGGTGACTTCACCGCCACCACGGGTGTGCCAGCGGCCATAGCCTCGATCAGCACCAGCCCCTGCGTTTCCGCCACGGAGGGAAATACGAACACATCAGCAGCGGCGGCGTAGTGCGGCACCTCACTGTGGGGAATGGGGCCGGTGAAAATCCCCCGCTCGCCGAGGCCGAGTTTCCGCATCATACGTCGCAGACGGCGCTCGCGTGGCCCTTTGCCCACCAGCAGCAGCCGGGCCTGAGAGCGCGTGGCCACGATCCTGGCGAAGGCACGCAGCAAGAAATCGAGGTTCTTCTCCTCGGCCAACCGGCCCACATATAGCAGCAACTCGGCGTTCTCCAGCCCTAGCGCGGCGCGTACGCGCTGTGGCTCCAGGTCGTGGTACTGGCCCAGGTCCACCGGCGTCGGCACAACGGTCACCGGGACATCAACCCCATAATCACGCAGGATAAGATCGCGAATGTTAGGCGTGGGGGCTACGATGTGGGTGCACTTCTCCAAATAGCGCCCGACGATCTCCTCAGTAACCATGCCGGCCAACTCCGGCGCGATGGGAACGTACCGCTGGGCGTACTCGTCGTAGCGGGAGTGGAAGGTAAAGACCAGTGGCAGATTCAGATCACGCGCAAAGGCGGCCGCCAGCCCGCCCATCCAAACGGGGTGTTGGCTGTGGATCAGGGCCGGCTTGATCCCTCGCACCGTGGGCGTCATTGATGTCTTAAAGGGGATCACCAGCGAGAGATCCAGCCGGTCAGGCAGATCGAGGGCAGGGAAACGAAAGATGCCAGGCTCTTCGTCCTCGTAATCCTCGTACTCGGGGGCGATGATGTGCACATCATGGCCGGCCTCAATCAATCCCCGGCGGAACAGCGCGATAGACATCACTACCCCGCTAATGACCGGCTTGTAGGTGTTGCTGAAGATGACAATACGCATACTCCCCTCCTTCCGATTCTGCTACGGGACGTCGCTCTATGAGACCAGTGGTCGCCAGGTGACGAGTTACCCACCCGCCTGCGCGAACTCAGCGATGGCCTGCTCCGAGAGCGGATGGTCACCCAGGGCCAGCAGCAGACTCAGGGGCACCGTTACGTGGTCGGCACCGGCCAGCAGCGCCTGTACCACCTCACTCGCACTACGGAAACTGGCGGCCAGGATCTCACTCAACCCGCCGGTGGCCTCGACTACGGAGGCTATCTCCGACACCAGTGTCACCCCGTCCCCCTGCAGCCGCGTGGCGCGGTTAACATAGGGGATAAGATAGTCGGCGCCGGCCTCGCAAGCCAGAAGCGCCTGGTGGGCGCTGAAGACGGCCGTGGACGCACAGATGATGCCCTCGTCCACCAGCCGGCGCAGCAGTGCCATGTTCTCGGTCGTGCAGGGAATCTTCAGCCCCACGCGGCCAGGCCGCAGCGCGGCGAAGTGGTGTGCCTCCGCCTCCCGCTCCTCGACGGTGGGGGCGGTAAGTTGGTAGAAGACCAGCCCTTCACCCAGCGCGTCGCACAGTTCTGGGATGACCTCTGCGGCGGGCCGACCGGCACGGACGACAAGTTTGGGATTGGTGGTGATGCCGGCGACGAAGCCCAATTCCGCCGCACGGCGGGCATCCTCCAGAGATGCCGAATCGAGATAGATGGCCATTTGAACCCTCCTTTGGGTGACCTATGCCCAAGTATACCACATCGGGCACCAAAGCATAGCGAACTCCGTTCCAATGACAAATGAACAAATGACAAATGACAAAAAAGCGGCTCAACATTCTGAATGTCCACAATCCTGGGGCAATAATGACGTAAAACACAGCATGAAACGTAATTGGGCTGCACCTGGCATAACCACTTGCAGCCGATGCTCAAAGGCAAGCATCCTTCTCTACACCTCCGAAGAAAGAAGGATATTTGGTCCTCAACTCTTCCCTCAAGTCGCCAAAGACGCTTGGGGCAGTGGAGTAAACGAGTTCGAGCATGCGCACACAAACTGCCCGAATTTCCCATTGAGCCGCAGGAGATATGCGAAGCCTGAACACGTGCAAGAGTTGACGGAAATTCATCGTCACCACGATGCGGGTGGCAGCCGCGTTCGGCAGCACGAAACGGGCGTCCTCCCTGCGCATCCCCAGTTCCCGCAACGCCCGGTACGCATCGGTCACGTGACCTGTGAACTCCTTCCACACTGCCGCTGCCTCTGGGTCGGCAGCGACCGTTGGCGGTACCACCCACTCGGGATCGGACATTTCGACAAATCGCTGGCTTTCTTGACTGAAGCTGGCGATGCGGTGGCGCACCAACTGATGGCTACAACTTCGTGAAATTCCACTGATCTCGAAGGTGCAGCACGCATGTTCGATGATGGACTCGTGGCCTTCGCGGATGCGCGCCTGCAGAAACCTCCCCGGGTCACCCCGGCTCTCGCTGCAGTAGCACACCCTCCCCGCGTGCTCCAACAACTCCTCCGGCGTGCCGTTCCCCCGCAGATAGCGGGTGATGGCAATCAGTTCAACGTGCATCTCTCTGACCTCCAATAAAGCATAAGCCAGGGCCGCGCCGCCCTGAAGAGACGGCGCTGGGGTCTCCCTTCCCCCTCGTAGGGGGAAGGGCCGGGGATGGGGGTCAAGGCCGGCACACACCCTCACCGGCAAACTCGCGAGCGCCGGTATCCACGTAACCGACCACCTCGGCCAGCGCGATGCTGGACTCGTTCCTCTCGTTGACGACGTAGAGCGGCTGCCTGGACGAGCGGATGACCCACGTCGTGCAGGCCATCACCACCGCCTTGCCCCATCCGCGCCCTTGCGCGGCCGGCGTGGTGCGGACAAAGATCTCGGCAAAATGAGGCGAAGCCCAATTGATCCCCGCCTCAGCCGCGATCTCCCCCTGCGAACGAATGACGAAGCGCGGCTGATCGCCCAGGCCCTGCTCCGCTACGACCAGTACGTTGATGGAGGGCTGGAAGCGGAACAAGTCGAGCCGGTAGGCGTGGTTGATCTCAGGCTGCTCGACGTCCACGACCTCCGCGACGGCGTCCCGCAGGTCCGGCGTCGTGATCAAGTAATATGGACGGCCGGGCAGAAGCGCCTGGCGCAGCAGTGCGACGGCAACCTCGGCGTTGGGCGTGCGCAACACGACAGTAGGCTCAAACAGCCGTTGCCCGGTTTGGCAGACGGCGACGAAGCCATCCGCGTGGCCAGCGGTGTCTTCGTGGACGTAGAGGCGGGTGCGCCGGGGGTCGTGGTAGAAGGCGTAGTAGACGTATAGCGCGTCAGAAGGCACGGATAAGTGCAACAAGGGGCGCACTTTCAGGCGCAGAGTTTTCAGGTCAGCCATCGCTGTTCCCTCCCGGTGACCAGTTTCTGAAGACGGGGACGAGAACGTACCGCCAGGGGATGACCGCCTCCACCGGCGCACCCATCACAGCGGTGAGGTGTTCGCTGGCGCGCACCCCATAGGCAACGTTGACCACGGGCCTACCCCGTGGCAGGTGCTCTACCGTGAGCGCCAGCGTCGCCGTCAGCATCTCGTCCGGCACGAGGCTGGCAGCCGTCCAGGTGACCACGCCGCCCGCCTGCGCGTAGTTGCCGCTGGCCCAGGCAAAGGTGATGCTCACAGGGATGACATCAGTTAGGACGACCTGGGTGAGGGTGAGGCAGGAGGTGTTGGTGACGTTGAGCGTGTAGACGAGCAATTGGGCGGGGATTCCCATTGAGAAAGCGGCCTGTTTGGTGATCTTCAGTTCCGAACAGGCTCCTTCCACTGCCGCCAGCGCGTCCACGATGCCCCAGCCGTAGATGTTGTTGGGGCGTCCGCCGGGCGCGCCGCCGCAACTGGTGTCAACGCGGGGCCGTGCGGTCTGCGCGATGATCCACTCTGTTCCATCCACGTCGCCGATGAGGCGGGGCGCAGCCGACCACAGCAGTGCGACCGTCCCCGCGACGTGTGGCCCGGCCATCGAGGTGCCGCTTTTCTGGCCGTATCCCCCACCGGGGACGCTGGAGCGCACCCCCACGCCCGGCGCGCTCACGTCCGGCTTGAGTCGCCCGGAGCCATCCACCGTCACCGGTCCCCGGCTGCTGAAGGAAGCGATTCCGTCGCTGCTGTTGGTCGCACCTACGGAGAAGGCGGTGTCGTAGATAGCGGGTGGGTCCCGCACCGTCCCACACCCGGGGCCCCCATTGCCAGCCGAGGCGACGACCACGATGCCCGCCGCGCGCACGTTCTCGACGATCGTTTGGAGTGTGTCCCAGTCGCAGCCCTCCCTGGGGGGACAGGTCCAGGAATTGTTGATCACATGAGGGGCCAGGCCGGGGACGCCGTCGCTCAGGGGATCGCCGCCGATGGGATAGGGGGCCAGGAAGAACTCGAAACATTCGGCGTAGGTCGCGGGAGTGCCCCAGCCATTGTCCATATTGCGGCAGCCGATCCAGCGCGCACCGGGCGCGACGCCGATCTGGTTGCCCGCGCCGTCGTCGCCGACGATGGTGCCCATCGTGTGCGTGCCGTGGCTGTCGTCGTCGCAGGGCTCTGGGGAGTCCACGCCGCAGTTGTTGTGGCCGTGGGTGTTGGTGTGGATAGCGTCGTGCCAGTTGTAGTCGTGGGTGGCGGTGACACCGCCCCCGCCCCGGTACCGGTTGATCAGCGCAGGATGGTCCCAGTCGCAGCCGGTATCCTGCCCGGCTACGACAATACCCTGGCCGATATAGTCCAGCGCCCAGACGTCGTCAGCGTTGATGCGCGCCACGTTCCACTCGATGCCAGTTGGCCCCCATCCCGGCCCTCCCGCCCCCCCCCGCCCCCCCCCAACTTTGGGGGGGAAGGTGGGGAAGAGAGTCGGTAGAGCCAGGCGTACTTGCGGGTTGGCAGCGATGCGGGCCACGTCGGGACGGGCCGCCAGGCGCGTGACGACGGCACGGTCGCCCTTCACCGCCAGCATGTTGACGACGTAGAACGGGCGGTAGCCCACACCAGCACCGTCCAGTTCGGCGCGCAGAGGAGCCTGGGAGCGCAGCGCCACCTCTCGCAGCCTACCATAGACGTAGCGCAGGCGCGCCTCGCGGGTGGGCAGGGCTGCCGCCGCGCCGAGGTCCGCCTGCTCAGCAAGGATCACCAGAAACTCGGCCTCATCGCCTTCGGCGGTGTCCTCCCACACCTGGGGCGCGACGTTGGCAGGGGGAACCACCAGCACAGCCCGAGGGACAGCCTGGACAGACCAGACCAACCCCACAAAGAGTAGTCCTGCCATACCAAACACCATGCCAGCGTTGAGAAGAAAGCGCCTGTTCATCAAGAGAGGATTATAGCAGAAGTACACCGCTTGACAAAAGCACCTTCCTGTAGGATAATCCACACCACGTTTTAGGAGGGCAACATGGCAAAGCCGTTCGAGGTAACCGACACTACATTTGAAGAGAAAGTGCTCCAGGCCAAGGAGCCAACCCTCGTAGATTTCTGGGCCGCTTGGTGTGCACCGTGCAAAATGGTCGCGCCGGTTGTTGAGGCAATCGCTGACGAGTGCGATGGAAGGCTGCGCGTGGCAAAGATGGACGTAGATGGCAGCCGACAGACGCCAAGCCGGTATGGCATCCACGGCATCCCCACGCTGATCCTGTTCAAGAACGGTGTGGAGGCAACACGCATCGTAGGCTACCGCCCCAAATACGCACTGGCGGAAGAACTGCTGCCCTACATCGAGTAACTTGACGCCACGGTGTTCATGTGGTATACTGTATGTACAATTTGAGATTGAAAGGCTACGATCGGGAAGAGTAGGCATCGAAGCGGGGTTCAGAGAGAGTCGGGTCAGAGGCTGTGAGCCCGATACCAGCGCCGGTGCTGAATGGGCCCGGGAGTCGCCCGCCGAAAGAACATCGGATTGCAGGACAACAACGGATGCAGCAATGGATGTTCGAGTAGTCCGGGCCGGAGGCGCCACCGTTACCAGGGCTGAGGGTATCGAACTGGTTGCTCGTTACTGGTAACCGGTTCCGTACCTGCGAACGAGTGAGGCTGGCTCTTCATATACCACGCGCCGTCATCGGCGCGTTTTGCGTTCTGGGGAGCCGCCTAACCAGGGTGGCACCGCGGGTGTCCAAAGCATGACGCTCGTCCCTGAAGGGGGACGGGCGTTTTGCTTTCTCAACGCTGGGTGAATGCTTTCCTCGACCCCGTCCGTGAGCGGCGCGCCCACTACGAAGCCCAGCCGGGACTGATCGAGGAAATCCTGGCCAGCGGCATTCGACGCATGCGCCGGGAATCGGATGAGACGATGCGCCTGGTGCGCGAAGCGATGGGGATGCCCGGCCATAGCCTGCGGCCCGCTCCGGGCGATAGTGTGCTCCCACCGGGCCTGATCTACTGCTGAGGAGGGTCTAGCATGCATCTTGTCAAAGTCAGGATTAACAGCGAAAACTACCCCACCAGCCGTTGCTATCCGTTCAACATTCCAACCCTCAGAGAGACGTCAGAACTGACGTTCAGAAGGCCCATCGCCTTCTTCGTGGGCGAGAACGGGTCAGGGAAGTCCACCCTGCTGGAAGCGATCACCAGGAAATGCGACATCCATCTATGGGATAAGCCCAGGCGACACGTCGCCCACAACAACCCCTACGAGACCCGTCTGGCAGACTATATCACCGTAACGTGGGCAAACGGCAGTGTGCCCGGATCCCTTTTCAGGGCCGAGACGTTCCGGGATTTTGCTGACTTTCTCGACGACGTTGCCCTCTGCGATCCTGGCCGGCTGAAATATCACGGTGGTCACATCCTCAATACGTTGTCGCACGGCGAGGCGATTCTGAGCTACTTCGGCGGTCGTTATCACATCAAAGGGCTCTATCTCCTCGACGAACCAGAGGCCGCGCTTTCACCATCAAACCAGGTGAGATTCCTGAAACTGTTACGGCGGCTAGAGGCGGAAGGTCACGCCCAGTTCATCATGGCCACCCACTCCCCAATCCTGTTGGCCTATCCGGGGGCGCAAATCTTCAATTTCGATTCGTCCCGCGTCGAGGAAGTGGACTATGAGGACACAGCACATTACCGGCTTTACAAGCAGTTCTTCACCGACCGGAGTATTTTCCTGGATGCTTGAGACACTTTGGGTCATTGAGAAAGGGGGGATGCTATTGAGGAAGGAAATAGGTAGACAAGTATACAAGTAGACAAGGAAACAAGTAGACAAATACATTAAGGAGGAGCAAAAATGACGCAGTACAAGTACTTTCTGGAAGAAAAAGACTTGCCGACTCATTGGTACAATGTGATCCCGGACATGAAGACGCCGCCACCCCCGGACCGGCACCCGGCGACGCTGGAGATTATGACGCCTGAGGACATGGAGCCGGTCTTCCCCCAGGCGCTGATCATGCAGGGGGGTAGCCAGGAGAGGTGGATCGAGATCCCGGATGAGGTGCAGGACGTGCTCAAGATGTGGCGTCCCTCCCCCCTCTACCGCGCCGCCCGTTGGGAGAAAGCCCTGGACACGCCGGCCAGAATCTACTACAAGTGGGAAGGCGTCAGTCCGCCGGGCAGCCACAAGCCGAACACCGCCGTGGCCCAGTGTTACTACGCCAAAGAGGAAGGGCTGGAGGGCCTCGCCACCGAGACCGGGGCGGGCCAGTGGGGCAGTGCCCTGTGCTTCGCTACCCAACTTTTTGGCCTGAAGGTTAAAGTTTTTATGGTCACGATCAGTTATCACCAGAAGCCCTACCGGCGTGTGGCCATGGAGACCTGGGGAGGCAACGTCGTACCCAGCCCCAGTTCGGAGACCAAGGCCGGTCGGGACATCCTGGCTGTGGACCCCGAGACCACGGGCAGCCTGGGCATCGCCATCAGCGAGGCCATCGAGTACGCCGTCACCCATGATGGGTGGAAGTACTCTCTGGGCAGCGTGGTCAACTTCGTGCTCCTGCACCAGACGATCGTCGGACTGGAAGCCAGGAAGCAGATGGAGATGACAGGTGATTACCCAGACATCCTCATCGGCTGCGTTGGCGGCGGCAGCAACTTCGCCGGCCTCTTCCTGCCCTTCTTGAAGGACAAGTTGGACGGCAGCAAACCGGACCTGCGGGTCGTCAACGTGGAGTCCACCGCCTGCCCCAGCCTGACGCGGGGCCTGTACGCCTACGACTGGGGCGACACGGCGAAGACCGGCCCCGTGGTGAAGATGCACACCGTAGGCCACGGGTTCATCCCCGCCCCCGTTCACGCGGGGGGGCTGCGCTACCACGGCATGGCGCCCATCATCTGCCGCCTCCTGGAGGACGGGTTCGTCGAAGCCCGTGCCTATCACCAGAACGAGGTCTTTGAGGCGGCGCAGAGTTTCGCCCGGTACGAAGGGTTCATCGTGGCCCCCGAGACGGCCCACGCCGTCAAGGCCGTCTACGATGAAGCCATGGCCTGCAAGGAGTCGGGCGAGGCGAAGGTCATCCTCTTCAACAACAGCGGCCACGGCCACTTTGACCTGGCGGCTTACGACGCTTACCATCGAAAGGAACTCCCGGACTACGAACTCGAGGAGGAGAAGATCCAGAAGGCGCTGACGGAACTGCCCCAGATCTGAGTAGACAAGTACATAAGGAAACAAGTAGACAAGGGGCGCTTCCCTTGTCTACTTGTCTACTAGGTCAAAGGCATTGCGGGGCTGGACAAGATGTGATAAGATAGAGGCATCGGAGACGTCTGATTCGCGGGTGAACTTGGCCGCGAAGCGCCGCCAGGGAGAGCGAAGTGACCACACCCCTCCTGATCACCAAACTCTACATTCCCCCCGTCCGGCCCGAACTGGTCTCGCGCCCGCGCCTGATCGAACGGTTGGACGCGGGACTCCACCGCAAACTCACCCTCATTTCCGCCCCGGCTGGCTTTGGCAAGACCACGCTGCTGAGCGAATGGGCGAGTCAGCGAGTCAGCGAGTGGGCGGCCCGCTGCGTGGTTTTCACTGGACGAAGGTGACAATGACCCGGTGTAGTCCTTCACTAATGATTGCTGCATTGCAGACGATTTCGCCTGGAATCAGCAAACGGGGATAGCTTGCACAGAACGGAGAGCCGGGTATACTAACAACACCAAAATCTCGCGGCCGGGTAGAGCCCAAGGCTGCGGCCAGGATAAGGTTGGGACCAGGCCACAATGAACCACACCCAGATCACAAACTTTATCTGGAACATCGCGGACCTGATCCGCGATCACTACAAGCGCAGCAAGTACCCCGACGTCATCCTGCCCTTCACCGTCCTGCGCCGCCTCGACTGCGTCCTCGCTCCCACCAAGAATAAAGTCCTGACCGCCTACAACAAATTCAAAGGCGACCTCTCCCCCGATGCCCTCGACCAGCAACTGCGGCGCGCCGCCGGTTTCGTCTTTTACAACACCTCCCACTACGACTTTCAACGGTTGCTCAACGACCAGGACGCCATCTATGCCAACACGGTCAACTACCTCAACGGCTTCAGCGAGAATATGCGCCAGGCCATTGAGAACTTTAACCTGCGCAACACCATTGAGACGCTGCACCAGGCCGGACTGCTCTACCAGGTCGTGCAGGCCTTCGCCCAGGCCGACCTGCACCCCGACGTCATCTCCAATCACCAGATGGGCACGGTCTTTGAAGAACTCATCCGCCGTTTTAACGAGGCCTCCAACGAGAACCCCGGTGAGCACTTTACGCCCCGCGACGTCGTCCGCCTGATGGTAGATTTGCTCCTGGCCGGGGACGACGATTTCGTCAAAACGCCGGGCCGTATCGTCAAGGTCTACGATCCCTGCTGTGGCACCGGCGGGATGTTGACCATCGCCCAGCAGCGCATCCGAGAGGTCAACCCCACGGCCAAGGTCTACCTCTACGGCCAGGAGGTCAACCCCGAGACCTATGCTGTCTGCAAGTCCGATCTCTACATGAAGAGCAGGGACGGGCGGGAGGCGGAGGGCATCAAAAAAGGCAGCACTCTCTCCGACGACCAACACGTGGGCGAGTGTTTCCACTACCAACTCTCCAATCCCCCCTACGGCAAGGACTGGCGGGCCGACAAAAGGTGCGTCGAGGCGGAGGCCCGGCTGGGCTACGGCGGGCGCTTTGGCGCCGGCACGCCCCGCAGCAGCGACGGTCAACTGCTCTTTTTGCAGCACATGCTCTCCCACCGCTTCGAGCCGGGCGCGGACCACAGCCGCGTGGCCATCATCATGAACGGCTCCCCCCTGTTTACCGGCGACGCCAGCAGCGGCGAGAGCGAGATCCGGCGCTGGATTCTGGAGAACGACTGGCTGGAGGCCATCGTCGCCCTGCCCGAACAACTCTTTTACAACACCAGCATCGCCACCTACGTCTGGATACTGAGCAACAAAAAGCCCCCGCACCGCCGGGGCAAAGTGCAGCTCATTGACGCCGACGACCTCTGGGAATCGCGCCGCAAATCGTTGGGCGACAAGCGCCGCGACGTCAGCGCGGCCCACCGCCAACAGATCGTCCAACTCTACCTCGACTCCGGCGCCTCCCCCCCCGTGGGGGGGACAGAGGGGGGGCAACGCGTCAAGATTTTCCCCAACGAAGCGTTCGGCTACCGCAAGATTCGCGTGGAGCGCCCCCAGCGGTTGAACTTTTGCGCCACGCCAGAGCACATCGCCCGGCTGCGGGAGGAGCGCGCCTTCCAGAACCTGGCCCAGTCGCGCAAGGTCAGTGACAAGGCCCGCGCCACCCAGGAGGCCGAGGGTCGCCGCAAGCAGGAGGCCATCGTCGCCGTGCTGGAGGGAATGGCCGAGACCACCTACCTCAATTGTCGAGAGTTCGACGCTGCGCTCAAAGCCGCTCTCGAGGCAGCGGGCCTCGACCTCAAAGCCTCCGTCCAGGACGCTATCCGCCGCGCCCTGGGCGAGCGGGACGAGGAGGCCAAGATCTGCCGCGATAGCCGCGGCCGCCCCCGCCCCGACAAGGCGCTGCGCGATTACGAGCGCATGCCGCTGGGCCGGACGGTGGAGGATTACTTTGCCCAGGAGATCTGCCTTCACCTGCCCGACGCCTGGATAGACGAGGGATACACTGACGAGCAGGACGGCGGGGTTGGCCGGGTGGGCTACGAGATCAACTTTAACCGCCACTTTTACACCTACGAGCCGCCCCGTCCCCTGGAAGAGATTGAGGCCGACATCCAAGCCAGCCAGGTGCGGGTGATGCAGCTTTTGCAGGAACTCAGGTGGGACGCACTTCAGGTGGGACGCACTTGGGAAGTGCGTCCCACCTGAGGAGGAAAGGAATGAATCGACCACATTACACCTGTGGACAATTTTACCACTTTTACAACCGGGGCGCGCACCGGCGCTCAATCTTTTGCGAGGAAGATAACTATATCTTTGTGTTACGCAAGATGAAGCACTATTGCCGTAAACTGGCGCTGACGCTCATTGCCTATTGTTTGATGCCCAATCATTACCATTGGCTCATCCGGCAGGATGGTGAACATCGCGCCGGGTTGCTGCCTCAGCGCGTTTTTAATAGTTACACCAAGGCGTATAACAAACGCTACGACCACAGCGGCACGCTGTTTGAGGGAAACTACAAGGTCATTCACGTGCAGGAGGAGGCTCATTTGTTGCATCTGTGCCGTTATATTCACGCCAACCCGGTCAAGGATGGGTTGGTGGCCCGCCTGACCGACTGGCCGTACTCGAACTATCCTGAGTGGATCGGAATACGTGAAGGGACGTTGGTCAATAGGGCGTTTATCCGCGCTTACTTTGAAACCCCCGATGCGTACCGGCGGTTTGTGCGTGATTACCTGGAGATGCGTCGAGAGTCTGAGTATTTGAATTATCTTGAGGGTTTCAGTCAGGTGGGACGCACCTCGGAGGTGCGTCCCACCTGAAGGGAGATAGAATGAAGATCCGCTGGCAGCCCTACCCCGAATACAAGAACTCCGGTGTGAATTGGCTGGGGGAGATTCCGGCGCATTGGGAGGCAAGGCGATTAAAGCACGCCGCTCCAGAAATAGGGTCAAAACTGAGCAAGAAGCCTGACGAATTGCCATATCTCGGATTAGAGAACATTGAGTCAGGCACGGGTTGTTTAATGCTTGATAATGCGGTTGAAAGTGTTGAGAGCACAGTCATTAGGTTTGAAAAAGGCGATGTTCTCTTCGGCAAATTACGGCCCTACCTTGCCAAAGTAGTTCACGCTGACTTTGACGGCGTGGGAACTACCGAGCTGTTAGTGCTCCGCCCAAATGAGGGTGTAGACAGCCGTTTCTTATTTTACTGCTTGCTTTCTGATGGATTTATTGAGACAGTAAACGGGCTAACTTATGGCACTAAAATGCCGCGAGCAAATAGCGAGCAGGTCGGTCACTTGCGCATAGGAATTCCTCCTCTCCCCGAACAACGCGCCATCGCCGCCTTCCTCGACCGCCAGACCGCCCGCCTCGACGCTCTTATCGCCGAGCAGCGCCGCCTCATCGAACTGTTGCAGGAGCGCCGCGCCGCCCTCATCAGCCGCGCCGTCACCCGCGGCCTCGACCCCGACGCCCCGCTCAAGGACACCGGCATCCCCTGGCTGGGGGAGATTCCGGCGCATTGGGAAGTGAAGCGTCTGAAATTTGTTGCAAACGTGCAAACCGGTGTTGCGAAAGGGCGCAATCTCAAGAGCAAAGAGACCATAGAAGTTCCCTATTTGCGCGTTGCCAATGTACAGAGCGGATTCGTTGATCTATCCGATGTTGCAACAATCACTATTGGCAAGGATGAGCTCAAGCGATATTCCCTCCAAGTCGGAGACATTCTGATGACCGAAGGAGGCGATTACGACAAGTTGGGCCGAGGGACAGTTTGGGAGGGGCAGGTTGCCTCTTGTATTCATCAAAACCATATTTTCGCAGTCCGAGTGCATCAAGGAGTAAATCCTTATTGGATTAGCTTGATAACACAGGCAGATTATGCGCGGCATTATTTCATTCTACGCTCCAAACAAACCACTAACTTGGCTTCAATTTCAGCAA
>DAOUEC010000205.1:0-5396 GCA_034430655.1 Anaerolineae bacterium | reverse complement strand
ATCGGCAAGGCCAAAGAGGCAAGGAGCGCCCCGGCATATGCTGGATGGCGAATAATTCGATATGGACCTGTTGTCACGACCACCTGCCCCCTATCCTGCTGGATCCGCGCCACAGCTGAGAAATACCGATTGACCACCATTGCCCAGACGCCCAGACCATACCCGCCGGCGATGACGAGGGCAGCCAGATACTGACCGATCTCAGGGATGATCGTCGACCAATCTAAGCGATGATCCAGTCCAGCGACAATTATCGCCATCGAGCCAAAGAGACCGTTGATCGCAAACAGAATGCGATCCCAGGATTTGGTCCCCTCGGAGGCGGCAAATCTAGCTCGCTCTCGCAGCGTGTCGGGATTTCTCTTCAAGACGATCAGCCTGCTGCCAATCGTGGAGGCCAGGAACAGGGCCACATACACCCAGGCCATAGGCCAATTCGCTGTTCCGGCTGAGATGAACAAGAGCGTTGGCACAAAGAACAGGAAAAGCGTGAAGACAATGATGGCGCGAATGACCTTTCGTGTTTGCATATGGTTGTTCACATTCATTTGTTGGTTTCCCTGAGCCTTTTCAACGTCATTTTCGAAATAGATTTGCTGCCTAACGGCTGGCGTCAGCCGCGTTGCGGAGCGCAGCGGAGCAACGTCGGCTGCACGCGGTTGTTGGGCGGCTCCTCTATGCTTTGCTTGCTACCCTGAACACAGAGAAGGCCAGCACGGGACGAATGATACCCTTAGCGAGTGTTACCAGGGCCATTGCCATCAGCCAGTAAGTCAGGTCAGGCTGGAAGAGCGCCATGATCGGCCACAGCGGAAAGCCGGCGCCCATCGGCAGGATGATCAGAAGAATAAGCGGCCATGCCAAATCCACCAAAGTTGGCAGGATGACGTGCCACAGGAAGCCCAGCAGGCGGCGCGGGCGCCGCTCGATCAGTTGCCTGCGCCACCGTGGGAGTAAGACGATGGACCGGATCAGAAGCGCCGTCAAGAGCAAGACGACAACGTCCACAATCAGGTAGAGCGTTCCGAAACTCAGGCCCGCGCCGGACGGCTGGCGACCGAGAAGCAGGTTCGTCACCCCCTCTGCGATGCGAACGCTCCCCGATAATGGCGCCAGCATATTGGCCACGTTCGTGAGGACGACAATGCCCCACTGTTCGCCGGGCACGAGAATCACATCTGCGTGAAAGTTCGCCGCGTCACCGCTGTGCGTGAGTATCGGCGTGCCGCTCGTGGAGCCGATCACCCAACCCATGCCATAGTAGTCTTCACCCCCTGCCTTTACAGCCGGCCGATGTAACTCAGCTATCCCTGCAGGGGACAGGACAGAGACGTTCCCATAACGCCCCTCGTTGAGGTTGACGATCAGAAAGCGCGTCATGTCCTCTGCGCTGGAGATGATGTAGCCAGCAGGAAGGGCATCTTGGAGGTAAGGCACATTCGCCGGGAATGGCACCCCGAACCACCAGCGGTAACCCGTTGCCATGCCGTGCTGCATCGCCTCACTCTGCGAAACGAAACTGTTCTGCATGGCCAGAGGGGTGAAGATGTGCTGACGCACATAGGCTTCATACGACTGTCCGGAGAGGGTCTGCACGAGCAGACCGAGCAGCATGTAGTTCGCGTTGGAATACTCAAAGGTCGTGCCGGGCGGGTGAGCGAGCGCAATGCTGTTCATTTCGCGTATGCGCTGCTCCAACGTCGTCTCGCCCGTTCCTGCCGCAACCCACAGTCCTGCGCTATTCGGAATACCGCTAGTATGATAGAGCAGGTGACGCACGGTGATGCGGGTGGAAGCGTCGGGATCGGCGACCGAGAACCAGGGGATGTAACGCTGCACGGGCGCGTCCAGTTCGATCTTGCCCTCTTCCACTAGTTGCATAACGGCCAGCGCAGTGAAGGACTTGCTCAACGAGCCGATGATGAGAGGTGTCTGTGGCGTCACGGGCCGCCCGGAGGGGTCGGCGACGCCGAAGCCGCGCAGGTGGACGATCTGGTTGCCTCGCGTGATTCCCAGCGCCACGCCGGGGATGCGACCCTCACGCATCTGTGTTTCCACATAGGCGTCAATGGCAGCGAAATCCGGTTCCGTCAGTTGAGGCGCCTGCACGGAATGAGCCAGGCTCAGCACCAGGAATGCGCAAATGAAAACGGTCAGGTAGATTCTGCGGTCCATAATTGGCCCTTTGATCATGACGCTAAGCCGCCCAACGGTACCGGCTTCACCCGCGCGGCGGGTGCGTGAATGAGCACTCGCCACAAGACCCACTGAAAGCGCGTGTGACCGCCGATTTCGAGCGGCGATAGCCGCGTCGGGTGCAAGCCATGGTTGGGCGGCAGGCTGCTTATCGGGCGTCTTTCGGAGAGCCGAAGAATTCCTCTTGAATCTGTACGCGCCCATTGTCGTTGATATACAAGAGGCGCGCAAACTCGTTCTGACGTTTCTTGCGACACTCACCAAGCAGAGTCTTCCATTCGTTCGCTAGATGTCGTGCAGCGGCAGATGTTCCTGACTCTCCGAATCCAAAGGCGACAATCACTGTCTTCCCGTCCACAACGAGCTTCTCTAGGAGCGCCAACCGACCGGAGTCTTGTAGCTCTTGCCAGCCTTGGCCATTTCTCCAGACATAGAACTTCTTCTCTTCATCAACGAACTTTATCCAAGGATTGCCCTTATCCAGGTAGAAGGCAGTAAGGCTATTGCGAGTCGGTCCACCTAAGAGAATTAGGCCACCTGGACGGGACCGATTTGTCACTTCCTCATCTCCTAGCTCCTTGTCTTTCAATGGGCTGGGTATGATAGCTATGTCAAGTGCTTCCAGATTGACACCGAATAATCTTGCCCAGGAGGGAATGAAATCAGGGAATTGCCTCTTCAGAACTGTTCTCAACTCCTGAGCAATTTCGTATTCCTCCGCCGTCAAGACCTTCTTAGTGCTCGTGGTTTCATCCTTGTGGCTGGATATACATATCTGAAGTAATGCGTGGTCAATGCCAAAGAACCGGCGCGCTCTGGCAAGCATTGCCCAATACAATCCGCCGAACAGCAGTGACAGGAAGACCACAAAGAAGAAGTCTGAAACCACATTCAGGCCTACGTTTCCCCAAGGCGTCGTCAACAGGCAATTTCCCCATATCGTCACAGCCGCTATCAGAATCAAAGTAATCAGCACTGGCACTAACCAATACCATGATCTGAACATTGAAGGATATCCTCCTTGCGCCAGGTTGCGCAGTTCACGGCTCCCCCTGCCGCCCAACGGAGCGCGGTTCACCCACCGCGCGGCTGCGGGGTGAGCACCTTCGCAACAAGACTAACTGCAATGCGCGTTTGGCCGCCGATTTGCACGCGCGGAGCGCGGTGATGCCGGCCTTCTGCTTCTGGGTCACGCGGTACTCGTGATCTTCCTTCCCCGCATAGAGGGTCAGGATCAGGGGCACCATCTTGCAGCGCGACAGCGGCTTGTGACCAGGCTCGTCGGCCGACACAGCGGTCAGGGCCAACTGCCCGGCCTGGATGGCGTCAGGGCGAGAGAGCCAGGGGAAGTAGACCTCCTTGACCAGGTCTGTCAGCGCGTGGGCCTCGAAGAGGGAGCACTGAGCCCCTCCTTGGCCCGCATGATGAACACCTGGTCGAGCGTCTTGACCGTCAGGCGGTTCAGTTGTTCACGTTCTGGTTGTCGTATCATTTGGCAAGCCTCCTGTGTGTGTGAATTCCTCCACATCATACAGGTACCTGCCAATTGGCACAACTAGAGCTCACCTGCCGCCCGCGCGGGGCTGGCAAGACCAACCTCAATTCAAGACCACCCCCAAATGCAAATCGAGCCGCGATTTGCGCCGCGCAGAGCGCGGGTCGGCTGCAGCGGGTGTTGGGCGGCTCACTTCGGTTCTAGCCATCTGTCCAATTCAAGATAGTCTCTGAAATCGCGTACGAAGGCGAAATCCTTGTCAGTTGGGACGACTCCTCGTACAGGATGCATTACATTATTACGCACCTGGTTGAGCTCTGTTAGACCAGAAAGCAACTGCTTCTTGTCTGAGGCAAGTCTCTTGGGCAGAATAGCTGAGAAAAGCTTCCATTGCTTATCCAAGATCACCTTCAAATGAATGAAGTTGGTGTAGCAATAGGGCTCTTCCGCCGGAGTGATATCTCTTTCCAGAGCTGCAGCGCACTCAGCCCTAATGTTCTCTGAAATGCCTTGTCTCCACCAATCAACAGTCCCATATTCACAGGTGAGTACGTTTCTTATGGCGCTATGCAGAGTGACTTCTATATCGCGGATGATCTCGTACATATCGCCCAAAGCTACCCGTGCATCCCTTAGCTTTAGATAGACTTTTAGGTCGCTCTGATTGATCGGCTTGCCCATTCCCTCTATTTCGCGGTAAATGCCGTACCAGTATGTGGTGTCGAGCTGAGCAATGACACGCTCGATCACGTTGCGGGTATCTTGGTCAATCGAGAAGACTATATCTGATCTGCGAATTCGACCCTCGCCAACCTGATTGTACAGGTAGCTCATTACCGTCGACACAGTTACTTCCATAAGTTCAGCAATTTCGCTAGGCGAGTGCCCTTTTTCTAGCCACTCCACCGCCTCGTGTTTTCTTGCCATGCTCCTCCTTATTCGCACATATTGCCGCCCAACGGCTCGCGCATCACCCGCCGCGCGGCTGCGGCGTGAACACCTTCGCAAGCAGATTAACTACAATGCGCGTGAGGTCGCCGATTTTCGCGCGCGAAGCGCGGGTCGGGTGCAAGCGCTTGGTGCGACCCGTTCGCTCGAAACCGTGCCCGTGGCACGGGGGATGAGCGGCAAGGGTCGGGTGGTCGTAGATAACCGTGATCTACGACCGCCAAGAACTTTGACAACTGTGTGTCCAACTGAGTGAGATGATAGCACAAATCGTGCGAAACATCAACTCTCAGCCCCCAGGTGGATGGGGAGAGAGCGCTGCCCTACTGCGGGAGACTGGTTCTCAAACGTGGGAATGCAAGGGCAGGAAGGGGATAAACTCCGAGCCAGACGGAGCGACCGCCCCAAGCAGGTGGCTATCCCTTCGACCATCTCAGGGTAAAGGACAGGATATTCGACGAAGGTGTGTAAGCGCCGTCAGGCACAACCTGCCTACGTTGGCTAAATTGACTCGCCCACAAGGCGGGCGGCAGGCCCAAAAGGGAACGGTTCCAGGGTCACACAAGTCTAGCGGTGGGTGACATCCATCCCATACGGAACCCGGTGTAAAGCACCGTCCTAAAGCCACGGAAAATGGACACACGGAACGGGGAAACCCGTCACGTGCTCTCTCAGGTAATGCTGGAGAAGGCGACCGGGCCGGATGCCGTGACGGAGTAGGATGTCCCAAGAAGCGAACGCCTCACTGTAATGGTGA
>DAOUEC010000204.1:0-3185 GCA_034430655.1 Anaerolineae bacterium | reverse complement strand
GGTTCGTCGCTTTCTCCTGCCTCGGAAGAGGAGTGGTTGAGCTTGGGAGCCAGCCTCGATGAGAGATTCGAGGTGGTGGAGGCTTCCCTGTGCCAGATAGAGGGGTAAACCCCCTCTTACGTAACTTATTGGAGTGTTTGCCAGCGGCCCGAACCAGTTCGGGACTCCGGCGTGTCGTCTACGGACACTTCCCCCAAACTTGTGAATTGTACCCGTTCCAGGTAAGAGGCTTGACGTTTTTCCTTTACAATGCTATCATAGGTCTACCAATTAGTGAGGAGGTAGAGCGATGCGAGCGATTACTGCCCGAATTAGCGCCAAGTATCAGGTTGTGATCCCCAAGCCTGTGCGAGAGTCGCTACAGATCCAGCCGCATGACACTCTGCTGTTCCTGCTGGACGATGACACCGTCATCCTGCGTCCCCAGCCGGCCAACTTCACCGACGCTATGCGGGGACTGCACCGGGAACTCTGGCCAGACCCAGACACTTGGCTAGAGGAGGAGCGGTCCACGTGGGAGGAGTAGAGAAACTGCGTCACGCCATATCCGGCCATAGGCTGCTCATGTTGGACAAGATGGTCCTATCGTATCATCTGTCCGACCATCCCCGCTATGCCTCACTGAGCACTGTAGTTTTGGAGACCATTGAGGCCGGCAAGGTGACGGGCCTGACTACTACGATCACTTTGGCCGAGTTGCTGACAGTCCCGGCGCAAGGCAATGACCGGCAGGCAATGCAGGAGTACGAACTCTATCTTACCCACTTCCCCAACCTGCGCATCGTCTCCCTGGACATTGCCCTGGCGCGGGAGGCAGCACTGGTCCGAGCCGCCACCAGACTGCGTATGCCGGATGCGATCCAGGTCGCAGCAGCGCGTCTCTGCGGCGCGGATGCTATTGTCACCAACGACCATCGCTGGGTGCGGCGAGTGACGCAGCCGGCGCTGGTGCTGCTGGATGATTACCTGGACGCAGGATGACGCCTCACCGATGTCCGCGGCAGGGGCGAAGCCGGCGACGGCAGTGCGGTGCATCGCAACGTGGTCGGGGTGACCGTAGCCGCCGAAGATGTCTCTCACGTTTCACGCTTTACGTTTCACATACTCACGTCAAGCACTGCTCACAGTATTGGCGGTAGCCACAGGCCCGGCAGCGGCGAGGTTCATCGTGGTTGCGGGGCGCATCTCCGGCCGCCAGGTCGGCCCGCATATCCTCCAGCGTCGCCAGCAACTCACCCTCCAATTCGGGTGTGTAGTCCACCTCAGAGGCACGGTCGGCATATTTGACGATGCCGTAGTGGGGCCGCCGCCCGTAACATTCCCCGACCAGCAGGCAGTAGGCTGCCAGTTGGAGAGTGTGCGAGGAGTAAGGTTGGGCCGGGGCACGGCGCGATTTGACCTCGACGGGGATGACGTCGGCCCCGTCGGCCACCAGGTAGTCGGGCTTGCCGGTGAGGAGAAATTCGCGTGAAAAGAGCGGACGCTCCAGCCGGCCCCATCCCCCTGTGTCGGTATAGACCACGCGGCCCTGCGGCAGCCCGCTGCGCGTTCGCCCACGCCGCGACAGCCAGAGCATCAGCAGGCCCAATGCCAACAGGACGAAGAACCACAGTGCCATATCCAACCAACTAACCAACCAGCCAACTAACCAACCACACAACCCCGACCACCGCCGCCAGCAGCAACACACCATACGCCAGACGGCTCAGCCAGAGTGAGGCTCTCACCCCCCGCCCGTGACGCCGGTGGGCCGCCTCACCCGCCGCCATCTCCCGTTCGTGGGCCGAGGGTAGGCCCTGGACGCTTCCCAGCCACCAGGCGCGGGCGCAGTAGACGTACCGACCGATCTCACTGGCGCGGATGACGCGGTCGTGCTGTTCATTCACTCCCAATGCGCTCCTCGAACTCGTGCAGGGCTCGGGTCAGCCGGTCCTGGCGCAGGCTGTTGGTCAGGTCGCCGCGTGTGCGCTCCAGCACACCGCGCAATTGGTCCACGCGGCGGCGTAACCCGCCGGTGATGGCGTCGGGGAAATCGAAGGTGACCAGCACGTCGTAGACTTCATCCATCGCTTGCAGCAGCCGCTCGGCCTCGGCGGTATCGCCGCGCCGCAGTTCGTCCAGGCAGCGGCGGCGCATCTCGCTGGCCGCCTCGCATAGCCCGTTCAGGTAGGCCGGGTAGGTCACCCCCAGCGGTTCCGGTTCCGGGAGAGGAACGCCGCTGGCCAGCGTCAGGGTGGCATGTGCCTCGACCAGTTCCTTCAATGCGTCCTGGGTGTAGCCAGCATACAGCAGATCGGGGTAGGGCACGAGGGCTTCCCGAATGCCATTCGCGACCGCGTCGGCCTGGGCCAGCAGTTCGCGGGCTGTGTCCCACTCGTCGCGGTGGCTGGCGCGAATGGCGGTCGCACACAGGCGGATCAACTCGCGGGAGCGTCGCAGTGCCTCGTCGCGAGCATCGTTGTGGGCCTCGAAGTCGGCCCGGATGCGTTCAGCAATTATCTCCAGGTGGCTCACGTTGCGCTCCGGTGGAAGGTTCACGTTGTTGGAGGATGCGGTGGCTTGGTAGTACCGAAGAACTGCTGTGCCAGTTTGTCGGCATCGGAGGGCAGTTTGACCTCGCCAAACTGTACCTCGTACTTCTCAAGATTATCGCTCAGCGCTCGCAGGAGGAGTTTGGCGTGCAGCGGGGTGGTGATGATGCGCGCGTGGACCTTTGCCCTGGGAGTGTTGGGCAGCACGCGGGCGAAGTCAATGATAATCTCAGAAGCCGAGTGGGTGATCAGGGCAAAGTTGGCGTAGATGGCGTCCAGGTCGGGCGGGACCTCGACGTTGACCTGCATCTGGCGACGGCGTGGAGTTTTCATAGAGGGCACCTCCTGAGAACACGGATTTCAGGACATTAACGGATATCCTATCGTACTACAAAAGGGACGGGCTGTCAAAGCCGTGACAGGCAAAGGTAGACCGCCGCTGCAGGAGCGGCGGTCCAAAGAATTACGCTACGTGACCGGGATCCCGATGCCCCTACCAGAACGGAATCACTCCCCCCCTGAAGTTGTGGCCGGTCTCCTGACCGGGTCACCGTCGGGCATGGTCAGAGACCATCCCAAGCGGGGGCTACCTGGCCCCTCATGGTGCTGGGGCCAGGGGTTGAAGCACGCGGCGGCAGTGATGCCAGAGGCTGA
>DAOUEC010000203.1:0-36358 GCA_034430655.1 Anaerolineae bacterium | reverse complement strand
TCATTGCGTGGGACGTGATCAAGGACATCGGCTACGATCCGGCCATCTCGAAGCGGAGAATGTCCACTGTGACGGCCAACGGGGTCATCGAAACTCCCGTCATTACCGTCGAAAGTATCGAGTTGGCGGAGTTACGCGCTGAAGCCATTGACGTCATCTGCCACGACATTCCGGAGATTGCCGGAATTGAAGGATTGCTGGGGCTCAGTTTCCTGCGGTATTTTCGCACACTGATTGACTACCCCACAGGCATTCTGGAGATCACAGCCCCTGCTACCTGAGGCAGAAATGGACCTCCGGCGGATGATTGGACCGGCGCGGCGGCACGGTGTGTCGCCGCTTTTGTTTTGGCGGCTCAGGGAGCAGGGATGACAAGGGGACAAGGAGAGGGGGAGAGGAATGGCGGGCGCGAGGGGCGTCCGCGTTTGATTTTGGAGACGTGATAGAGTATAATATGCACGGTGAGAGTCAAGCCATGATGGAAGGTCTTTCAATGAGACGTGCGATGGATTACGGATGAAGGGAGGAGAGCATGGCGGTTCGGGTGCCCAGCGTAGTGCGCGAGGCATGGGGGGATGCGGTGATGGTCGAGGTGGTCCCCTGGCTGCAGGAGATGATCCGCGAGTATGGAGTTCCTCGGGATGAGTACCGGGAGGGTGCTGTCGCGGCTGGAGATTCTGGAGCACGACGTTTCTGAGATCAAAGTGGATGTGCGCGAGTTGCGCCGGGAGATGAACGAGCGCTTCGACCGCGTGAACGAGCGCTTCGACCGCGTGAACGAGCGTTTCGACGAGATACATCACCAGATGGTGGTGCAGACGCGCTGGCTCATCGGTTCGCTGGCGTTGATCGGCACCGTGATCAGTGTGCTGTTGGCCGTCGCCCAGTTCACCCCATAGAAAGGAGCAGGACGGAAGCGTCATTCAGGGTAAGGGGATGTGAATTCTTGCCAATCCTTCCAGGGCGTACAAATCCGGCAACGTTTCGACTCCCAGGTTCCGCAAGGCCTCTGCGGGCACCAGGGTGATATCGGTTCCTGTGTCTAACAGCATGGGTACATCATCCAGGGTTCGGCCTGTATCCGGGTGGATCAGGCTTGCCCGGGCAGTAGGAGCCGGTGGTGAGAAATGGGTAGCACTATACTCAGGCATGAGTGCCCTCCACCATAACCTCGAGTTCGAAATCCTTAGCCTGAGCCGGGTTCGCCAGACGGGGGCTGATGATGCGTGCGGGCGTGACCCTCTCTCCCAAGGGGGTGGCCTGTAGCCGCCGATATCCGTCTATATTCAGCAGCACGGCGGCTGGACGCCCATAACTCTCGATGATGTAGGTCTCCCCACCGTAAGTAACTTCGCCCATCACCTGGCTGAGATGGCGGCGGAAGGCTTGTAGCGCGATGGTCTTAGGCATACTATGAACACCTTTCTCTACAGGTTATAAGACCTGGAGAACTTGTACCAATTATGGGGTGATTTAAGAACTCAAAATAGGACACAGATAGTCACGGATCAGACGGATTCTCACTGATTTTTCTGTGTTTATCCGTGCAATCTGTGTTGATCCGTGTTCCATTCATCTGCCTGTGTCGTCAAAGAAGGAGTTCTTAAACCATCCCAATTATGACTCTGACTGACCACCTGTCAAGTCGCGCCGGAGGGGGGCCCGGGAGCAGTCAGTGGCGCTGCTGGAGGGGGTGTATCGGCGGGCAGGTGAGACGAGGGGACAGGGTGAGGGGGAGAGGGGGGGACAGGGAGACAAGGAGAGGGGGAGAGGAATGGCGGGCGCGAAGGGGCGTCTGCGTTTTGATTTTCGGTGAGGATGGAGTACAATATAGGAAAGGTTCAATGAGGGTATAGTTTGGGGGCAGGAGGTTGAGAAATGTCCTATATGATTGCCATCGAAATACCGCGTGAAGTCATTCACATCACTCGGATGACCCCGCAAGAGCTGAGGCGGGAACTCGCCATCCATCTGTTCCAGCAGGGGAAGTTGTCCTTCGGTAAGGCTCGGGAGATGGCCGATATGACTGCGTGGGCTTTCCAACAACTCCTGGGCAGCAGAGAGGTCCCCGTGCACTACGATGTAGAAGATTACGAGGAAGACCTGGCGACACTGAAGGAACTGGGCCGGCTATGAGCGTTGTGAGCAATGCTTCACCATTGATCAACCTGGCCAGGATTGGGAAGATCGATCTTCTCCGCGAACTCTACGGCGAACTTTTGATCCCCGAAGCGGTTTGGCAAGAAGTCGTCATCGAAGGAGCGGGACAACCGGGTGCTGAGGAAGTCAGAACGGCTCCTTGGATTCAGGCCCGAGAGGTCGCGAACAAGGATCTGGTGCGTGCCTTGCGACAGGATTTGGACGCAGGGGAAGCCGAGGCCATTGCACTGGCGCTGGAGATAGGAGCCGAGTTGCTCCTGATGGATGAACGCCTGGGACGAGAAACCGCCCGTCACTTAGGTGTGCGCTACGCAGGGTTGATCGGCATCCTTGTCGAGACCAAGCGCAAAGGGCTTATCAATGCCATCAAACCCCACCTGGACACACTGCGCGACGTGGCAGGCTTCCGGGTGAGCGACACGCTTTACATACGGGTGTTGCAGGACGAAGGGGAGAGGTGAGCAGATTGTAGAGTTCCACGTCGAGTTGGGCCATCTTACGTCCTGAAATCCGTGTTCTTAGTGGCCGAAACGATGACCAACGCCGATCATCAGCGACGGCAGCAACGAGTTGTTCACCTTGTCTCCTGGTCTCCTTGTCACCTTGTCTCCCTTGGGGACGGCTGGTGGAGGAGAAGTGCACCTGGGAGCGGCCGGTGGCGCTGCTGGAGGGGGTGTATTGGCGGGTGATTGAGTGAGCGGAAGAGCCGAGGAACAGGGGAGCAAGAGAGAACGGGAGACAAGGGGAGGGGGAGAGGGGAATTGGGGAAGAGGCATCGCTTGTGATTGACATCGGGCCGTTCTACAGGTATAATCTGTTCGATGAACGGGCGGGGGTTGGATGGGAGATGAAGACCAAATAGGTGTCAAAACGCAAGGCATGGGGCCTGTACACGATGCGCGGGAGCAGGCGAAGCACGCTGGCGGGCCACCAACGTGACGGCCCAGGATTTGAATGCGTTGATCGAGAAAGGGCTGCTGTGGTTGCGGGGCGACACCTCGCGGTGGGATGTGCACTACGCCTTCTTCGCCAGAGCCTTTGGCCAGGTACAGGTTGAAGGTGTGGAGGAGGAGGCGGTGCATCTGTTCACGCCGGAAGACGTGACTGCTGGCAGCACATTCCTCCATTCTCCATCCTCCACTCTCCATTCCCCAACCTCTGCGTCCTACTCTGAACAAAACCGAGTATCATCATGACCCACGCCGCTTCGCCCCGCAAACTGCCGCCGATCCGCAATCGTTATTTCCTCATCGCGGACGTGCTACTGATGCCGCTGGCCGCCGTGCTCAGTTTTCTCCTCCGGCTGGACCTCCCTGGCCTACAACCGTACATACGCACGCTGTTGCTCTTTGCGGCTCTGGCAGCGCTGGTCAAACCGGCGATCTTCCACCTGTTCGGCCTCTACCGCCGCTATTGGCGCTACGCCAGCGCCAACGAACTGATTAACATTGCTCTGGCGACGCTGATCGGCACGGCGGTGGTGACGCTGCTGGTGTATTCGCTGGCTTCGCTTCTGGTGGACTTCCGCCCTCTGCCTCGCTCCATCCCCATCCTCGACTGGCTGGTCAGCCTGTCCCTGGTCGGCGGGACGCGCTTCGCCGTGCGGCTGTTGGCCGACCGCCCGCTCGCCAGACTATGGCGCAACAACCATCTGGACGACGATCAACGCCAGCAGCAGCAGCGCGTGCTGGTGATGGGCGCTGGCGACACCGGGGCGATGATCGTGCGCGAGATGCAGGCCAACCCTGGCCTGGGGCTCGTGCCGGTCGGCCTGCTGGACGATAACCGCGCCAAGGTCGGTATGACCATCCACGGCGTGCTCATGCAGGGCTCGCGGGAGGACATCCCGCGCCTGGTCCGCGAGGAGCGAATAGACGAAGTGATCATCGCCATGCCCACCGCAGCGGGGCGAGCCATCGGTGAGGTAGTCGCCATCTGCCAGCGGACTGGCGTCGTCTGTAAGACTGTGCCGGGTATCTACGAGTTGCTCTCCGGCCAGGTGAGCGTCAGGCAGGTGCGCGAGGTGCGCATTGAGGACCTCCTGCGGCGCGAGCCGGTACGGATTGGTGGGGCCGAGGCGGGGCGCTATCTCTCCGATGCCGTAGTGTTGGTCACGGGGGCCGGCGGTTCCATCGGCGCGGAACTGTGCCGGCAGATTGCCCTGTACCATCCGAAAGAGTTGCTCCTGCTGGGCCATGGTGAGAATAGCATTCACGACATCCTGCTGGAACTGGCGGAGAAGTTCCCCCACCTGGCCGCGCAGCCGCTCATCGCCGACGTTCGTGACTATGACCGGTTAGCGGCAGTCTTCACCCACCACAAGCCCGAGGTGGTCTTTCACGCCGCAGCCCACAAGCACGTGCCGTTGATGGAGACCAACGTGGCCGAAGCAGTGATGAACAACATCTTCGGCACCCACTGTCTGCTGCAGGCGACCGAGGCCAACGGCGTCGCGCGCTTCGTGCTCGTCTCCACCGATAAGGCGGTCAACCCGGTGAACGTGATGGGGGTCACCAAGCGAGTGGCCGAACTGTTGGTGCAGAACACTGCCCGGCGCACCGGGCGGGCTTACGTAGCGGTGCGCTTCGGCAACGTCCTGGGCAGCCGGGGCAGCGTAGTGCCTCTCTTTCAGCACCAGATCGCCAACGGAGGGCCAGTCACGGTGACTCATCCGGAGATGCGGCGCTACTTCATGACCATTCCCGAGGCGGTGCAACTCATCATCCAGGCGGCCGCGCTGGGGCAAGGAGGCGAGATTTTCGTCCTGGACATGGGTGAGCAGTTGCGCATCGTGGACCTGGCGACGGAGTTGATCCGCCTCTCCGGGCTGGAGCCCGGACGCGACGTCGAGATCGTCTTCACCGGCTCTCGTCCAGGAGAGAAGTTGAGTGAAGAGCTGTTTGCCAATGGTGAGGAACCCCGTCTGACGCAGCACGAGAAGATACTCGTCGCGCAGGGGAACAATACGTGGGATAGCGAGGCGCTGTCTCGCCACTTGCAGGAATTGGAGGTGCTGGTGAGGGGGGGGGGAACGATGCGTATTTGTGCCAAGATGCGGGACATTGTGCCGGAGTATAGGCCGTTGGGGAGCGGTGTATAGGCTGGAGTTCCTCCTCCTGGCGCTGGCGGCACCGTTCTTGCTTTTCCCCACCCTGAAGCCAGAGGCCACGCTCGCTGTGTTGGTGCTGCTGGCCCTGTTCTGGATGGCGAGCCTGGCCCGCCGCCGGCCCTGGCCGGTCACCCCCTTCAACGGCGCGCTTCTCCTGTTCGCCGTGATGGTAGGGGTGGGCGTCGGCGTGTCGGCGCTGCCCGACCTGACTCTGCCGAAGGCCACGGGACTCATCCTGGGGCTGGGGTTGTTCCGTTGGGCGGCAGGGATGCGGGGAGATAAAGGCCGCCGGGTAGCGTTGGCCCTTTTCCTTTTGGCGGGGGCTGGCGTTTGGGGAATGGGGCTGCTGGGGACGGCGTGGTCGCTCAAGGTGCCGGGCCTGCAGGTGTGGCTGGAGCGTCTGCCTGGCCAGGTAGTGCTGTTGCCGGCTGCCCCGGAAGGGGGCATCAATCCCAATCAACTGGCGGGGGTGATGGCGCTGCTGCTGCCCCTGCCGGTGGCGGTGCTGCTGGAGGGACGTTTCTCCTGGCGCGACCTGCCCCGGCGACTCCTGGGGCTGGCAGGAGCGGTGGTCTGGGGCGGCACGCTTTTCCTCACCCAGTCGCGCGGGGGCTGGGTGGGAGGGCTGGTCGGGCTGCTGACCCTGTTCTCCCTCTGGGGGCTGAGTGGACGGCGGCGTTGGCAGCGGGGGGTGGGCCTGGCCCTGCCGCTGCTGGCGCTGGCGGCGGGGGTGGCGCTGGTGGTGCACCTGGGCCCGGAGCAGGTGGGGGAGTTCCTCTACGGCGTGGCACAGAGGCAGGTGGAGTCCCCCGTGGGCACAATCACTGTGCAGGGCCGGATTGAGATCTGGTCGCGGGCGCTGTACGCTATCCAGGACTTCCCTTTCACCGGCTGTGGTCTGGGCGCCTTCCGGCGGGTGGTGTGGGTTCTCTATCCTCCTTTTGGGTTCCCTCCGGGGCATGATTTCGCCCACGCGCACAACGTCTTCCTGCAGACGGCGCTGGACCTGGGATTGCCGGGGCTGGTGGCCTACCTGGCCCTTTTGGGGCTGGCGGGGGCAGTGGGATGGCAGGCGGCGGTCTCCACCCCAGGCCCCTCTCCGCCCCCCCTCGGTCCCCCCCAAACCTGGGAGGGAGGTGGGGGAGGGGTTGGGGAGAGGGCGGGGGTGAGGGCTGTGGCGCTGGGGCTGCTGAGTGGGCTGGTGGGCCTGCACGTCTATGGCCTGGCCGACGCCCTGGCCCTGGGCTCCCGCCCCAATTTTCTATTCTGGTGGATGCTGGGGCTGCTGGCGGCGTTGGCAGGTGAGGGAGAGAGCAAGAAGGACGAGTGATTTCAATTTTGATTTTGGGGATGTGATGCGGTATAATGAGAGGCGGTAGTGGGTTGACAGATGATGAGCCCATCCAGGCAGGAGTGTTGGGTAGGGCAAACGCATTTATCCGTTTGCTCGGCCTGGATTGTCAAATCCAGGCTAAAGGGAGGCCAAACTCGCTCAATCTGGTCTGTTCAGCCGCCGGATCTGGCGATCCGGCGGGAGCAAAATCGGTCTGGAATTATAAATGCGTTCGCCCTGGAGTGTTGGGAGGATAAGATGGAATGGAGTAGTTATTTTGATTTCCTCAGCGCAGATGATATTCGCATCAAAGGGACGCGGGTGGGCATCGAGACGGTGTTGGATGACTACCTGAGTGGCGCCAGCCCGGAGGAGATTGCGGCACGCTACCGCACGCTGACGCTGGAGCAGGTCTACGCGACCATCACCTATTACCTGTACAACCAGAGAGAGATAGACAAGTATCTGGAGAAGTGGCGGGCCTACACAGAGGCCGCCTGGCAGGAACAGCAGCGCAATCCGCCTGAGTTTGTACGAGAACTGCGTGAACGGATTCAACGCAAGCGAGAAGCGTTATTGGCCGAGAGGGGCCCGGAATACCTGGTGACCAGTCGGCAATGACCCCGCTGCACTTCCTACTCGACGAACACGTTCCCCATGCGATCCAGAGCCAACTGCTGCGGCTTGATACTGAGATAGACGTTCTGGCGGTTGGGCAGCCATTGGCGCCACCGAAAGGTACATCGGATCTGGACATCCTGGCGTGGATTGAAAAGACAGGCTATATCCTGGTCACCGCGAATCGTCGCACGATCCCGGAGCACGTGCGGGTACACTATGCTGCGGGACACCGCATCCCCGGGATACTTCTTCTGAGGCGTGGTGCCAGCCTGGGCAAGGTAATCGAACAACTCTATCTGTTGTGGACTGCATCCGACGCCGAAGAGTACGTGGATAGACTCCTGTACCTGCCCATGTAGGGGCAGGGGAGCGGAGGAACAGAGGAGCAAGGGAGCAGGGGAGAGGGGGACGGAGGAGCGGAGGTGCAATGATAGACTGGGCTGGCCTGGCCTACAACGGATTGTGGGTGCTGGGTGCTGGGGTCGTCCTGGCAGCACTCAGTTACGCCAACTGGCTGGCTCACAGCCGGGGGGAGCGGCTGCGTATGGTGCTTGACCGGCGCATCTTCCGGCTCCCCTTCAACGCCGGTATGGGGCTGATCGGCCTGAGCCTGGCACTTCTGAGCCGCTCCTGGTGGGAGCGGGCGCTGTGGAGTGTGCTCACTCTGGGCTGGGCCTGGTTTGCCTGGAGCGCCTGGCGGGGCAGAACAGCGGGTTAGGGAAGGATGCTCCGGCGGGCTGGCTTCGCGTTGCGATTGATCCTGATCGCGGTTGACCTGGGGTTAACCGCGCTGGCCCTGCACCTGGCCCGCCTCCTGCGGCTGACGCTTCCCTTCGGCGTCTACCTGGACGAAGGGCTGCGGTTCACTCCCTGGTTCTACCTCCTGGTGCCGGCGGTCTGGCTGGCGGTCTTCGTCGCGCTGCGCGTCTACCATCCGGGGCGTGCGCTGCGCTACGTCGCCGACCTCCAGTCGCTGTGGGGTGCGGTGACGATGGCCACGCTCGTCTTCGCCGGCGTCACCTATCTCTTCTTCCGCGAGTTCTCCCGTCTTCTGTTCTTCTACTTCTATATCCTCGATCTGTTCTTGCTCACCCTGTGGCGGGCGGCCCTGCCACCGCTGCTGCGCCGTTTTGGGCACCGGCTGGGACATCCACGCCGGGTGCTGATAGCCGGCGCGGGGGACGTTGGACACGAGGTTGCGCGGGCTGTCCTGGAGCACCGCTGGGCAGGGCTGGAACTGGTCGGCTTCAGCGACGATGACCCATCCAAGCAGGAGGCCGGCTGTCTGGGACGCCCTGTCTTTGGGCCGCTGACCACGATACCGGAGGTCATCGCCGCGCAGGGAGTGGACGAGGTGGTAGTCGCGCTTCCCGCCTATGCACAGACGAAGGTCGAGCGGTTGGTACTGTTGCTTCAGGCGCTGCCGGTCAACGTGCGTCTGGTGCCCGATGTGTTCTCGCTGGTCTTCATCCGCGCCTCAGTGGAGGACTTCGCCGGCATCCCCCTCGTCGGGCTGCGGGAACCGGCCATCGAGGGGCTGGCCCTTGCGACGAAGCGCGCCTTTGACCTGGTGGTCGGGGGGCTGGCGTTGCTGCTCGCCGCGCCGGTGATGGTGGCCATCGCGGTGGGCATCAAACTGGATTCGCCTGGGCCGGTGCTCTTCCGCCAGGAACGGGTGGGTGAAGGGGGACGGCTGTTCTGGATGCTCAAGTTCCGTACCATGGTCGTGGGGGCGGAGGAGCAGGAGATGGCGCTGGCGCAGGAGGTCGGTGCCGGCCCGCCGCTCTTCGAGAAGCGGCCCGACGACCCGCGCATAACGCGAGTGGGGCATGTCTTGCGGCGCTGGAGCCTGGACGAGTTGCCGCAACTGGTTAACGTGTTGAAGGGCGAGATGAGCCTGGTGGGGCCGCGGCCAGAGTTGCCCTGGCTGGTGGAGCAATATGAACCGTGGCTGCGCAAGCGCTTCGCCGTGCCCCAGGGCATGACGGGCTGGTGGCAGGTGCACGGCCGCAGCGACCGCGCCGACCATTGGCTGCGCGTGGAGGACGACCTGTACTACATCCGCAACTGGTCTTTGTGGCTCGACGTGCGCATCCTGCTGATGACGGTGGGTGCGGTGATACGAGGGCAGGGGGCGTATTGATGGACACCGACCCGCCCCGCCATCCCCCCAGACGATGGTGGCGCGCCTGGCGCACATGGGCTGGCCTCTTCGTCAGCGGTATCTGCCTGTTCTGGATCGTCCGCACATTGGATTGGCCACAGGTCGTCAGGACGTTGAGCGCAGCCAACTACGGCCTGGTGGGACTGGCGATCTTGAGCGTGCTGCTTACCATCGGGGTGCGTGCCCTTCGTTGGGCGATACTCGTCAGGCCGCTTCGCCCCTCCTGGCTTAACCTCCTGTCGGCCCTGGTGATCGGTCAGGTGGCTAACTATGCCTTCCCCGCTCGCGCCGGCGACCTGGTGCGGGCCCATCTGCTGGGCAGCAGCGAGTCCGAAAGTCGGCTCCGGCTGCTGGGTACGGTAGCCGTGGAGAAGGTGTGGGACTTGTTGATGGTGCTCATCTTGATCTTGCTGCTGAGCGCGTGGATGGATTTACCCCCTTGGGTGACGGTCGCAGTGCCTGGCATCTCGGCGGTTGTGCTCACCGGCTTGCTGGGCGCCTTCGTGAGCCACCGCTGGAAATGCCGGCTCCTCGCCTGTATATCGTGGATAGAGGCCAGGCTGCCGGGGCGTCTGAGAGGCTCCCTCTCCGGGCCGGCGTCACGGCTACTCGATGGGTTGGGCGGGCTCCAGAGAGCGGGCCTTGCCTGGCGCACGTTTGCCGTCTCAACGGTCATCTGGGGACTTGGTACTCTGAGCAACTGGTTGATCTTGCGGGCTATGGGCATCCCCGTCACGCCGCTGATGGCCCTGTTCCTTCTGGCCGTGCTGCAACTGGGGATAGCCGTGCCTGCATTGCCGGGACAGGTCGGATTCTTTGAGGGCCTCTGCATCGTCTCCCTGGGTTTGTGGGGTGTTGAACGGAACGCCGCTTTCTCGGTCGGCCTTATCCTGCACGGCGTTGTCTACCTTCCTCCTGCACTCCTGGCGCTGGTGTTGGGCACGCTGACGTGGGACGCGACCGGGCGGCGGGTACTATGGGACCTCCGCATGTTCCGGGCGCCGGTGAAGGGCGAGAAATGATCTCCGTCATCATCCCCGCCTATAACGCTGCATCTACCATTGGGCATTGTCTGGAAGCGCTTAGCGCCCAGACCTGCCCGCCAGACGAGGTCATCGTCGTGGACGATGGCTCAACGGACGGGACGGCGCAAATAGCGCAGTCGTTTGGCGTGCGGGTCATTTCGCAGCCCAACGCAGGGCCGGCGGCAGCGCGCAACCGGGGTGCAGCGGTGGCGCAGGGCGACGTCCTGCTCTTCACCGACGCCGACTGTGTCCCGGCCCCCGATTGGGTCGAGCGTATGGTCGCTGCCTTCGCCGATCCGGACGTGGTGGGAGCCAAAGGAGCCTATCTCACCCGCCAACGCGAACCGGTCGCCCGCTTCGTGCAGGTCGAGTACGAGGATCGCTACGACCACATGCGTGGTCAGCCTTCGATTGACTTCGTGGATACTTACTCGGCAGCCTATCGGCGTGACGTGTTCGTCGAGGCAGGGGGATTCGACGCGGCCTTTCCCACGGCCTCGGTGGAGGATCAGGAGTTCTCGTTCCGTCTCGCCGCCAGGGGCCACTGCCTGGTGTTCGTGCCGCAGGCGCGGGTAGTCCACGTTCACGACCGCACGGTAGGGGAGTACGCCCGCCGCAAGTTCTGGATCGGCTACTGGAAGGCACGGGTGATGCGCACCCATCCTTCCAAACTGGTGCGCGATTCGCACACTCCCCAGGTGCTGAAACTCCAGATGGGACTGGCCGGGCTGGGTGCACTCCTCATCGTGGCCGGGCTGTTGGACGGGCGGCTGGCGTTGTGGGGGCTGGCAGCGTGGGGTGGGCTGCTTCTGAGCGGCGTCCCCTTTCTGGTCAAGGTGTGGCGGCGCGACCGGGCAGTGATAGTCGTTGCCCCCCTGCTGCTTTTCGTGCGCGCCTGGGCGCTGGGGCTGGGCTTCCTGCTCGGCAGCGTACGCTGGCTCGGCAAACGGCCCTGAACCGATGGCTGGACAGGAGGGAGGATTCAGGCTATAATCTACTAGAGAGATTCCACAAACGATAAGGAGGACACGATGTCACCGCTGACGTTGGAGGCGCCTCCCGCGCTGCGTCGAGCCTGGGGTGAGGAGGTGGCGGATGTATTCATCGTCTGGTTGGACGGTGTGCTCAGCGAGAGAGCCGTGCCACGCGATGAGCACCGGCAGATCATTTCCCGGCTCGAGGTTCTGGAGCACGACGTGACCGACGTCAAAACAGACCTGCGCGGTTTGCGTCAGGAGATGAATGAGCGCTTCGACCGGGTGAATGAGCGTTTCGACCGCATGAACGAGCGCTTCGACGAGATGAACGTGCGTATGGAGAAGCGCTTCGACGAGATGAACGCCCGTTTTGAAGGGCGTCTCGACAAGATGAACACCCGCTTTGAGGGACGTTTCGACGAAATGCAGCATCAGATGCTGGTGCAGACGCGCTGGCTCATCGGCTCGCTGGCCCTGATCGGCACTGTCATCAGCGTGCTGCTCGCCATCGCTCAGTTCGCTCCCTGAACCCGGGGCGGAAAAACTCATCCGCGCCGGCCTGACTATCGCCCTGAGCCGGGCAGTAGGGACAGGATGTGAACCGCGTACCGTTCCGCTCAGGTGTGTTTGTGGCGTTGTCCCTGCCGCTGATTGTTTACCTTCTCACGATGCCTCCCTCCCTCACCTGGGCTCACTATGGGGCCGACGGCGGCGACCTGGTGACGGCCGTGGCGCGGGGCAGCATCCCCCATCCTCCAGGGTTTCCCACCTATCTGCTGTTGGGGGAACTGTTCATCCGCCTCCCGTGGGGGGACCCGGCCTGGCGGCTGAATCTGATGTCGGCGGTGTTGGCGGCCGGGGCGGCGGGACTGACGGCAGCGGCGGTGAGCCTCTTTCCCTGTTTTGGGATCAGCCAGGAAGCAGGAGGCAGGAAGCAGGAAGCAGGAGGCAGGAAGCAGGAAGCAGATAAGTCCGCCATTCGCCATTCGCCATTCGCCATCCGCCATTCGCCATCCGCAATCTGCGCCGGCCTCAGTCTCGGCCTGGCCCCACTTTTCTGGTCGCAGGCCCTCATCGCCGAGGTCTACGCACCGGCGGCCTTTTTCGCCGCACTGGTGGCGGTTCTCGCGCTCCGAGGGGGGCCAGCCTGGGCGCTGGGGCTGGCCTGGGGCGTGGGAATGGGAGCCCATCCAACTATCCTGTTTATGGCCCCCTTGGTGATCTGGGGGGGCTGGGACGTCGCCCTCCCCCCTATGGGGGGGACTGAGGGGGGGCTGCGGCGGCTGGCCCAGACCGTCCTCCTGGCGCTCCTGGGCTGGGGGGCGATGTACGGGCCGGTGCTCCTGGCGCGGGGCGGCGTGCCTTCCCCGTGGGGGGATGTGAGCACTCTTGGCGGGTGGTGGGCGCTGGTCAGCGGGCGCATGTACCACGGCTATTTGTTCGCGCTGCCGCTGGCCGCCTGGCCGCAGCGTCTCCTGGCCTGGGCGGGGCTCCTGGCCCGGCAGTTTACTCTCTTTGGAGCGTTGCTGGCCGGGCTGGGCTGGCTGCGCCTGTGGCGGGAGCGACGTGCGCTGGCAGGGGCCTCGGTCCTTGTCTTCGGGGCTTTCAGCCTCTACGCGGTCGGCTACAACACCACCGACTCGCTGGTCTACCTGGCCCTGGCGCTGCCGCTGGCGGCCCTCTGGCTGGGGGTGGGGCTGGCGCAGGCGGCTGGCTGGCTGGAAAAGCGCCTGCGGCATGGCGCGTGGCTGCTCCTGCTGCTTCCTCTGCTCCAGGCGCTGCTTTTCTGGGGGCAGATGGACCTGAGCGGGGACCGGGCGGCGATGGATTGGGCGGAACGGGTGCTGGAGGAGGCGCCACCCCAGGCGGTCCTTCTCACCGCGCAGGACGCGCACACCTTCACGCTATGGTACGTCCATGGCGTCCTGAACGAGCGACCGGACGTGGTTGTGGTGGATCGGGACCTGTGGGGGCAGGAGTCGTACCGCAGGATGATGGCCGGGGCGCTGGGCCTGGCGGACGCAACGGCCGGCCTGTCGCCAGAGGAGGCGGCCCGCCAGGTGGGACGACCCGTTGTGAAAGTGACCAATGACGAATGACCAATGACCAAATCGACTCAACATAGCGTGGCAAACAAATTCGCAATTCGCAATTCGCAATTCGCAATTCCTCGGCGCGTCGGCTGGTCGCTGGTTCTCCTGGGGGTGATACTGCTCATCGTCTGGGGGGTGCGTCTGGCCCAGATAGGGCAAGCGCTCCGGGAGCACCTGGCCCAGGCACAGGCCCTGGCCGACGCGCCGGAAGCGCTGGACCCGGCGGCGGCCTGCGGCCTGGTGCGAGACCTGCGCGGCGACGTGGCGGCGTTGCGCCGCGAAGCCGGGGGGCTGGTCCGGCTGGCCCCGGCTCTGGGGTGGCTGCCGAAGGTGGGAGCGGACCTGCGGGCCGCCCCCCACCTGCTGGCCGTGGCCGACGGCCTGACCGAGGCCGGGGCGCTGGCGTGCGACGCCCTGGAGCCGGCGCTGGCTGCCTTCGGAGGGACGGACGAGGCCTCCGGCGGCTTCTCGCTGGAACAGATGGCGGGCCTTCTGGCGGAGCGTCAGGCCGACCTGGAGCGGGCGCGGGCGGCGGTTGAGCGAGCCCAGGAGGCCTGGGCGCAGGTGGACGCGGGTAAGGGCGCGGTTACCGCGCCCCTACTGGAGGGGAAGACGGCATTGCTGGAGCAGGGGTTGCCGCTCCTGCGGGCCGGGCTGGAAGCCGCAGTAGTGGCACCGGACCTTCTGGGTATGGATGAGCCGCGCACCTACCTGATCCTGGCGCAGAACGAAGACGAGTTGCGGCCGACAGGTGGGTTCATCAGTGGCGCTGGCCGGCTCACGCTTGACGGCGGCCGGATCGCCGAGTTGAGTTTCCTTGATGCGAATGTTGTAGATGATTACGCGCACAAGCCGTACCCCGAACCACCGGAACCGCTGCTCAACTACATGTGGTCGGATCTGTGGCTGTTCCGCGACGCCAACTGGTCGCCTGATTTCCCGACCTCAGCACGACAGGCGGCGTATTTCTACGAGTATGGGCAGGACGTGCCAGTCAACGGCGTCATTGCGCTCGATCAGCGCGTGCTCGAACTGCTTATGACCGGATTCGGCGAAGTACACGTGCCGGGCGTGGCAGAGCCGGTGACGGCGGGTAACGTACGCCAGTTTATGCGTGCGGCCTGGAATCCTGGCGACGCCGGTATCACCGTCGAATGGGTATTTAGCCGTAAGGAGTTCATCGGGCAACTGGCGGCTGCCATCCTCGAACGGGTTGAGAACGATCCTGACAGCGTGGACTGGGTACAGACCGTGAAAGCCTTGTATCGTGCATTGGTCAGCCGTCACCTGTTGATCTTCATAGACGACACAGAAGTGGCCAGCACACTGGCGCGAGTTGGCTGGGATGGGGCGCTGCGTGAGAACGATGGTGACTACTTGATGATGGTTGATGCAAACCTCGGCTTCGGCAAAGTCAACCCGTTGATCAGTGAGAACGTGGACTATCGTGTCGCGCTACGTGCTGACGGGACGGCCGTCGCTGAACTGTCGCTGACGTACGCGCATCAGGGCTGGCGGGAAGGCGTGCGCTGTCAGCATCATCTGCCATACACTGGCGATCTGACCTATGAGAAGATGATGCATCGCTGTTACTATGACTATCTTCGCGTGTACGTTCCGAGCGGCAGCGTGCTGCGTTCGGTGACGTTGCATCCGACGCCGGGCGAGTATCTCGTACGCGGCGAGCCAGACGACGGCCAGGCAGTCACGCTGGGTGGCGAAGCGGGCAAGTCAGTCTTCGGTCAGTTTTTCGTCGTTGAGTACGGACAGACCCTGACGACGCGTTTCGAATACGATTTGCCGCGCGTTGCCCGGTTGAGTGAGAGCCAGTGGTGCTATGCTCTCTTAATTCAGAAGCAACCGGGCACAGATGGCACACCGGTGTCGCTGACGATTGCGCTTCCGCCAGGCGCTCAACTATTGGCAGCTACACCGCCCCCGCGTGTGATTGACGGAGGGACGCTTACGTTCTCGCTACAACTCGACGCCGACATTGTCGTGGAGGTGGTCTATGAGTAAAGAGCGCATCACGACGTGGCTGCCGCTGCTGGCAGTGGTCGTGGCGCTGGCGCTGCGATTGGTCGCACTCGACCGCAAGAGTTTGTGGCTCGACGAAGTCGTCACGCTGCACATCGCGGAGACGAGCGTGGACGACATCATCACAGCCCGCTGGGACCCACATCCGCCGCTCTATTATCTGCTGATGCACTACTGGGTCGGTCTGGGGCAGAGCGAGTTCGTCCTGCGACTTCCGTCAGCGCTTGCTGGCGCGGCAGCGATCCCGCTATTATACTGGCTGGCCCGTGAGTGGGTCGGGCGGTGGAGTGCGACAGCCTCGGCGTGGCTGCTGGCGATTGCACCGCTGCATATATGGTATTCGCAGGAAGCCCGGATGTACGCGCTGGTGTGCACGTTGGGGCTGGCATCGGCGTTGTCTTATACTCTGGCTGTCCATCGGGGCAGTCTGCTGGCATGGGTAGCATGGATCGTGGTGACAGTGGCCGGGCTGTACACGGACTATGCGATGTTGCTGATCGTCGGCGCACAGGTGGTCCTTTTTGGCCCGTTGCGGCGGGTGAGCGGCTCGCGTCGTGCGCCGTGGTGGTCTGCGCTGCTCGCGTTGGTGATCGTCTCGCTACTATTTGCGCCGCAGGCGCGCACGTTCGTGAAGCAGCTCGTGTTGAGCGGTGGGGCCGGCGGATACTACGTATCGCTGCAGTTGTTGCTTTCTGAATGGGGCATTGACATCTCCCCGTCGCAACTGCACACGGCGGCCATGTTGACGGGCACGATTGTACTGGGAGCGACCACCGTCGCTGCCCGGGTGCTGTCTCGTCGCCTGAGGAAAGTCCGCGCCGGTGTGGGTCTGACCCTGACAGCCACGATTGTCTACCTGCTGATCTTGGTCGCGTCCGCGATTCTGCGTGGGCTGTTGGTCAAACGGCAGGCATTGATCTTGCTCCCATACGTGTTGGGCGGTGTCGTTGCCAGTCTCTCGATGCACCGGTATCGCTCTCGTCTGCTCATAGGACTGGTGCTGGTGACTCTGCCGCTGACCGGGTACGTTGTGATGGCACAAGAACAGGAGGCCTGGCGTGACGTGGCGTGCTTTCTGGAGCAACAGGCGGGGCCGCAGGACGTCATTTTGATCAACGCTTCGTATATGCAGCAGCCGTTCGACTACTACTATCGCGGCGCAGTGCCGCGCCGGGGTGTCGGGCCAGGGGATGTGCCGGAGGCGTTGTCGGACGTCACCGTGTCCCACGAGCGAGTGTGGCTGGTGTTGAGCAACGATAAGTACACCGATCCGCAGGGGACGGTGCATCGCTGGCTGGACGAGAACTGCACACTGCTCGACGAACGCATCTTCCAGAGGGTGCGCGTGCGGCTGTATGACACGGGATGGTAAGCGTTCAGCCACTCCCATACGTCGCTTTGCTCCTGCTCGACCGGCGCTGGGCTCGCCCCCGTGAATGGTTACACCCCTGGACTCTCACGGCGGACGTGGTACAATTGCGGGGGCCGAGAGGTGGTACCCCCTGCGGGTCAAGAGCAGCCGGGTGCGGGTCCACGTGGAAATGAGGGGTAAATGTGCTCAGAGTGGGCGTGCCGCCCCCGTCTGTAGGAGGGTTGAGACGATACGCTACCCCCAGACATGGGACGCGGGTGATACACCTGTTTTGAGCACCCCACTAATCCGCGTAGGGCCATTCAGGCTTCATTTCAGGAGGGGGCCATGGGTAAGAAGAAATCTGTGTTCTGGCTCGTGCTGTTGGGGATATTGATGGTGGCGTCGCTCGCCGGGCCCGATCTGTGGGCTGCCCCAGGGCAGAGCCTGGAGCGGCAGACGGTGCCGACGCGGACGCGGACGCCGGGGCCGGGGCCGACGAAACCCCCAGCCGGCCCGACCAGCCCGCCGCCGACGGCTCAACCGACACCGCCGACGGCTCAACCGACGCCCCCAACTGCCACCGTCACAGTGGAGGCTGTCCCGGCGACGCCGCCGACGGTGAGACCCACCGTCGAGGCTGCCGCTTCCCCGACCCCCATCACCACAGAGGCCCCAGCGACGACCACCGAGGAGCCCACGCCGACGTCTGTCACGCCCACGCCGATGCCTGTTCCGTCCACCCCGTCTGTCCTTTCCACACCGGATGAGTCACCTTCTTCGCCTTCGCCTTCTCCCACCGCGCGGGCGCGGGCGGAGTCGCCAGGCAGCGCGGGAGGCGTCCCCCCTCTCCTCTGGGGGGGCGTGGGGCTGGTGCTGGCCGGCCTGATCCTGCTGGTGGCGGGGAGGCGGCGTGCGTAGGAGGGGGTGTCCGCCCTGGGTCAGCCTGCTGCTGGTCGGCGTGGGGATTCTGCTCATCTTGCTTGCCTGGCCCGGCGTAGAGCGCTCCCCGGTAGAGGATCAGCCCGCAAGCGCCCCTGCCAGCCCGACGCCGGAGCCAATCGTCCCGACGCGCACACTGACCGAAGGGGCTGCGACGGCGATCCCTGCTGTTGCCACGGCGCCGCCGACAGAGGCCGCTGTAGACGCATCTCCTACCGCAACACACGACACGCAACAGGCGACACGCACTGCGTATTACCAGGGGCAGCCCCGCTGGGGGGCGGGAGTGGCAAGCGGGCCGATTTCGCGGTATAATGTGGGGCCGTTGCGCCTGGGCTGGTACGTGAACTGGACGGCGCAGCGCGACCCGCCCAGGCCGGGTGGCGTCGAGTACGTCCAGATGATCCGGCTGAAGGGTGGGGTGTTGCAGCCCAACGCCGAGAGCATAGCCGCCATCGCGCGGGCCAACCCCGGTTCGCTGTGGTTGATAGGCAACGAGCCGGACGTGATCTGGCAGGACAACGTAGAGCCTGCGGTTTACGCCCGGTTGTATCACGAGGCGTACTCCGTCATCAAGGCGACGGACCCGACGGCGCAGGTGGCCATCGGCGGGGTCACCCAGCCCACGCCACTGCGGCTGCACTACCTGGAGGCGGTGCTGGCGGCGTACCGGGAGCAGTCCGGCGCGGAGACGCCGGTGGACGTCTGGAACGTGCACAACTTCATCCTGCAGGAAGAGCGGGGATCGTGGGGGGTAGACATCCCGCCGGGGATGCCCGATGATCGCGGGATGCTGTACGAGATCGAGGACAGCGGCAACCTGGAGATCTTCCGGCAGCAGATCGTGGACTTCCGGCGGTGGATGGCTCAGCGCGGCTATCAGGACCGGCCCCTCATCGTCTCTGAGTACGGCATCCTAATGCCGGAGGAGTACGGCTTCCCGCCGGAGCGAGTGGTGACCTTTCTGACCGGTACGTTTGACTTCTTCCTGGATGCTGCAGACCCGGCGCTGGGCTACCAGGCGGATGGCTACCGGCTGGTACAACGCTGGTGCTGGTACAGTCTGGCCGATACCATCTATCCCACCGGCAACATCTTCGACCCGCAGACGGGGGAGAGGACGGCGGTGGGGGAGGGGTGGACGGAATACGTGATAGAACGCTGAATTTGCTATCCCCTTTGCTGATAGGAGGTGCCCTTGAACCGGAACTGTCTCTCGCGGCTTGTGCTGCTTGGCAGCCTGGTTTTTGTCCTGATATTGGTGCTGGCGCTGGAAGCCCCGGGTTGGGCAGCGCCTTCCCAGTCCCCGCAGCGTCAGACCGTTCCCACGCTCGTGCCTCGGGGTTACCTACCTATGGTGATGAAGAACTTCTAAGACCTGACGACGACAGTGGGGGATGAGTGGAGAGGACATGTGGTGGAAAAGTGGTGGCCATGGACAGGGAACCGCGAATTCCAAATCTTAGGCGTGATGCCTTGCTCCTTGCCCTGCTTGGGCTTGGGCTCTACGGGGCAACCCTGGCCCCCACTGTCCTGTGGGGTGACGATGGTCATTTACAATTGAATGCAGTGCTCGGTACCCTGCAGGGCAGCGCAGGAAGTCACCCCTTGTGGGTGTGGATCGCCCATCAGTTCGCCAAGGTCCCCCTGGGGGACATCGCCGGCCGGGTGAACCTGGTCTCCGCTGTTTTCGGTGCGATGACCCTGGGCCTGCTCTACGGGATTCTACGGGAAGTGGGCCTGGAGCGAGAGCCGAGCATCCTGGCGACACTGGCTTTCATGGTCTCCCACACATTCTGGAGCCACGCTGTCCGTGCTGAGGTCTATACACTGGCCCTGGCACTGATGGCTCTGCTGGTGTGGATCGGACTGCAGTGGTATCTCACAGGGGGGTGGGGCTATCTGGCCGGAGCGGGGTTCGTCCTGGGGTTAAGTATGACTGCCCACCTGGAGGTCCTCGTGTACGTGCCGGCTTTGTTGTGGCTGGCGTGGCGAGGCAGGGCCCGGCTGGCTGGATGGGACATCCTGACCTTCGGATGTGCATCGCTGGTGGGCGTTTTGCCTCTGGTCGGCCTGCTGATCCGCGACGTCCAGACGATGGGGCTAAATGGGTGGGAAGCGATCCGTTGGGCATTCTTCACCTTCGAGGGGTACGATTTCAGCGGCGTTTTTTTTGACTTCTCTTTGCGCCTCTTTCCGTCGGATCTGTTCCAGTGGCTGGCTTTCCTGGGAATCCAATTTGTGGGAGTGGCAGGAATCTGCGGAATTATTGGAGCCATTAAGGTCTGGCAGATGATCAGGCGCGACCTGGCCTTTTATCTGCTGCTGCTCTACCTGGGGGCGATGGCCTTTGCCTTCGCCTATCGGGTGGGCGACCGGTACGTCTTCTACCTGCCCAGTTATCTGCCCTTCGCCGTCTGGGTTGGCTTTGGCCTTCAGTGGGCCCTGAAGAGGCTGCATCGGTCGAACGTGGGCTGCGGAAAGGCATGGTGGTTCTACGTGGCGCTCGTCGCTCTGATCGTAGGGCTCCCGGTGGCGGCATATCGCATCGCCCCCCAGGTCGTTTCGCGTGGGATAACGTTTCGGGATTCTCGACACGTGCCGGGGCCGGGGGGCAAGTGCTTTTTCCTCTGGCCGCCCAAGGCAGGATACAATGATGCCCGGATGTATGCAGAAGGGGCGCTGGCTGCCGCTCCCCCCAGCGCAGTCCTTCTGGCCGATCCTATCCTGGCCGCACCGCTCCAGTTCTTGCAGGTGGTGGAGGATGTCCGGCCAGATGTGACCCTGCGCTATTGTTGCTGGGACATAGAGGCAGCATTGGCGGAGGCAGGGGAGCGGCCCGTAGCCCTGGCCGACCTGGCTCCGGAAGTCTATCCGGTCGAGCGGCTGCGCGAAGCATACGAGGTGCAGCCGCACGGGCCGATTTACCTGCTGGTAAGAAAGTCTCACTGAGAACATAAAATTTAGGAGGTATTCCATGGCTTGCCGTTCTACGTTGAAAAACCTGGTCAGCACATTGATCCTGGTCGTCTTGCCCGTCGGAGTAGTCTTTCTGGTTCTCCTGGCGAGCCCGGCCCAGGTCGGAGGCGCTGCGTCGAGCGTGCAGGAGGTGAGCGAGCCTGCTGGAGGCGCGCTGCTGTTTTCTACGTCGGAACTGACCCATCACGTCTACTTGCCGTTGGCCGTCAGGGACTACGGGCCGCGCAGTTCTCGCCTGGGGTATTGCGCTCTTAGTGATCCCATCACCCGCTATCCCGACGTCCGCCGGCTGGCAGCGGGATGGTACGTGAACTTCGGCGTGGGGATGAGCCCTGCGCGTCCGTTGGGGATGGAGTATGTGCAGACGGTGCGGTTGCACCAGCTGACGACCTGCTGGCCACAGCGCACCCGTGACCGGAACGCCTGCCCGTATGTGACTCCCTATACTCACACGTTAGTTTCTCCCAGCACACGCGAGGAGATTGTGACCATCGCGCAGGCCAACCCCGGCTCCCTGTGGCTCGTCGGCAACGAGATGGACCGGCGGGATTGGGAGGGAGGCGGGCAGGACGAGATGCTGCCGGAGGTCTACGCCCAGGCTTACCACGAATTCTACAATCTGATCAAAGGGGCCGACCCGACAGCACAGGTGGCTATCGGCGGCGTCATCCAGGCCACGCCAGCCCGGCTGGAGTACTTAACGAAGATTTGGGATGAGTACCAGAGCCGCTACGGCGCGGCTATGCCGGTAGACGTGTGGAATGTGCACAACTTCATCTTCAAAGAGAAATGCAATGACTTTGGGGCCGACGTGCCACCGGGATATGATGGGTGCTATGGGACGGTTTATGCCGACACAGACCACAACAACATGCAGATTTTCGACCAGCAGATCCGTGCCTTCCGTCAATGGATGAAGGACCGTGGTCAGCAGAACAAGCCTCTCATTGTCTCGGAATACGGGATCGTGTACTTCCACGTCGGCATGAACGACCCCGATCTGGTAGAGGACTTTATGCTGGACACCTTTGACTACTTCATGGATACGAAAGATTACAGCCTGGGCCATCCTGCTGATGAGTACCGTCTGGTGCAGCGTTGGGCCTGGTACAGCCTGGACGACAGTCGAGGTGTCTACAACGACTACGCCTACCTGTTCAACCAAAGCACACTCCAGATAACTTCTTTGGGGGAAGCCTTTGCTGAGTATGCTCAGAGCCACCTGGATACATGGTAGGCAAGAAGCCAGGGGCTTGTCCGCTGGGTTGGTGGTCATTCAAGGGCAGCACAGGAGTGAGCCAATAGCCAATAATTCCCATTGAAAGAATCAGCCCCTCGGTGTATGCTGTAAGCACGATCACGCATAACGATATCGGAGGTAAAGTGATGAAACACCGCTATCTGCTGCTCGTGCTGGGATTGTTTGTGCTGGGACTGTTCATGCTCCTGACCTGTCTCCCGGTCCGGGGGGCCCGCGCTCAGGGGCCGCTGTCACTTGACCGGATAGGGCCGTCGGACCTCGCAGAAGGGGTAGGGAGCACAGCAGATCTTGATTGGCTGGAACCGCGCGGGTTAAACATCGTGGATATGGTAGGCTTCGTGCCGGAGGAGTACCTGGAGGAGGCGATTATCTCTTATACTCCAGGCTACGGGATTCTCGTCTATCAAGCCGGGGCCAGGGTGGGCGACACCGTTACTATCACAGCCACTGTCTATCCGCGTTACTTCAAAACACCAGATGGCGCCTGGTCGGGAAGCCTCTTCGGCTGTCTGGGGCAGCCGGCGCGGATAGATCAATGGGGGTCGGTGTCTCCGGCCACGACGATGCGCCTGTATTACAATGGGGAAGACGTAACCTCCCAGGTAAATCGGTACACCTATGTACCGGCCGGGCGCACTCAGCCGATTCGCAATCCTCGACAGTCGGAGAATGAGAATCAATGCCGTTACTGGGAAACCGAACAGTCGGTGACCGAGTTCACTCCCGATGGAGCCTTGAGTCTCCCCGCCAATATGGGCTGCGAACTCATCATGTCCTACAAGAACTACCGGCAGTTGACGGCTGTCTTTGTAGCACAGATATGGCACCAGGTCTCCGTAGAAGTGGTGGGAAGCGAGACTTTCACGTTCCACTCGTACATGGGGCCGGGCTATGCAGGGGTTATCGCTCCATTAGTAGGGCAGTTGAGTGGCAGTCGCCATGAGAAGTTCCCTCTGGATGTCCCTGCTGAAGCAGATTACTTTCTCTTGAACTTTCCCCCTATGCCTGTTGATCCCTACACGATGTTCCCGGGCAATCCCACGGGGAATGTAGACCGGCCTGTGGGTGGGACATACCGAATAATGAGTGATGGGTTTTCTGTGGATCACGTGAATACGATGGGCCTGCCTCTCTATGGACACTGGAAGGACATGGATCAATCGGGGAGCGTGAGTTATCTCCCTCACTTCAAGTGGCCTTCCAAACTGGCTTCACCGGAGTATTTTGTACCAGCCGGAGTGGAGTACGATCCCTGCATGCTCCAGGGGAATTGCTCCGAGGAACTTCTGCAGGCCATCCGCGACACAACGATGACCATGCGCATCGTCTATCTGCGTGTCCAGCGGACGGGCTGCGCAATGGACCGCATTCCCTTACGGATGGTAGGGCCGGCGTGGAGCCCTTCGGCAGCGGCGTCAAACCGGTCATTGGATGATGGCATCGGATTCTGTTGGGGCAGCAGTTCCTCGGGGGGCACCGTGAACAGCGCGGGCACGCTGACTTACTCTCATTACTGCTACTTGCCCATAATCTCGCACCGCTTTTGCGCCTATATCCCCCCCGACGATCCGACAGGCTGCCCGTGCGGGTGGTTCACGGAGGACGGGCGGATGGTGGACTTTGTTCCGCATCCGTAGGTTGGACGATAGTCCGCTATTCCCCGAAGAGCCGTGGCTTTTGGTGGACGGTAGTTGATAGATGGAGAACCTTCAAGAGGACCGGTATAGGGATGGATCCACTGGCGCCTGATTTTGCCAATACTCCCGTTTCACCTGAACGGCCCCATTTCCACTATATCCTTCGTGATAAGTCCGAGTCGATGGTGCCAGTCGTTAGTATCATTACGCCATACTACAACACTGGGGAAGTCTTCCTGGAAACCGCCCGGTCCCTTTGGCAGCAATCGCTTCAGCAGTGGGAATGGCTGATCGTCAATGATGGAAGTGATGAGCCAGAAGCGTTGCGAGTTCTGGATGCCTTTCGCGAAAAAGATCCCCGCATTCGAGTGATAGACCTGGATGCAAATCAAGGGCTTCCGGCGGCGCGTAATGCAGGGGTGCGGGAAGTGAGAGCAGAGTTCGTCTTTTTCTTGGATGCAGACGACCTGATAGAGCCGACAGCGCTTGAAAAAATGACATGGTGTTTGGAATCCTATCCGGAATTTGGTTTCTGCAAAGGCTTCACTGTAGGGTTCGGGGCCGAGGAATATCTGAGTGCTGTTGGCTTTGAGGCCAGAAGATTGTTTTTGTGGAAGAATCCCGTAACCCCACGGTCTATGGTGAGGCGTGAAGTAGTATTGTCTGTCGGAGGATTTGATGAGAGCTTAATCCACGGGTTAGAAGATTGGGATTTCTGGTTGCGCTGCGCCGCTCAGGGCTTTTGGGGCCATACAATTCCAGAGTACCTGGATTGGTTTAGGCGTCGCCGGGATCATTCAGATCGCTGGGCGGCCTGGACCAAAAGAGGGGTGAAGGAGATGCGGCGAGAGTTGCGGAGGCGTTATCCCGAGTTGTACGCAAAAGGGATTCCGCTAATCACCCCACGACCACTAGAGCCTTACGGGGATGTTCAAGATGACGTTCCCTTTATAAACCTGTTAGCAAAGCAACAAAAACGTCTCTTGCTCATTATACCCTGGATGGCCATGGGGGGAGCCGATAAAGTTAATCTCGATCTCATAACCCAGCTGAGAAGACGAGGATATGAAATCAGTGTTGTCACGACTTTGCCTGTGAACTATCAGTGGTATCGAGAGTTCGCGAACCTGACCCCGGATATTTTCATCCTGCCCAACTTCCTTCGCCTGAATGACTACCCCCGTTTCTTGCGCTATTTTATCCAATCCAGACAGATTGATGTAGTCTTGATTTCTAACAGTGAACTTGGTTACAAATTACTCCCCTATCTTCGCTCTCGGTGTCCGGATACTGCCTTTGTAGATTATTGTCATATCGAGGAGGAGTATTGGAACAACGGGGGACACCCCCGTTCGTCCGTAGGTTATCAAGAGTTGTTAGATTTAAGTATGGTCGTCTCCAATCATCTAAAGGAATGGATGGTGCAAAGGGGGGCGAAGCCGGACCAGGTTGAGGTATGTTACGTCAACGTTGACACCGAGTCATTCTCTCCAGACCAGGAAGTAAGGCTAAGTGTGCGATCCGAGTTGAAGATTCCGCCTGACATTCCGGTTATTCTGTACGCGGGTCGTCTGTGTCAGCAGAAACAACCCCGGGTTTTTGCCAAAGTGATGCGAGAATTGAAAGCACGGGGGTTTAAGTTCGTATGCTTGGTGGCAGGAGATGGAGAGGACAGGAAATGGCTTTCTTCTTATCTCCGCAAACATCGCCTGACGAAAAATGTGTGGATGATGGGGACTGTCAGCAACAAACGAATGCAGGAGTTCCTGGCTGCCAGTGATATCTTCTTTCTGCCCTCCAAGATGGAGGGCATCGCTGTGACTATTTATGAGGCCATGGCGATGGGGGTTGTGCCCGTCAGCGCTGATGTGGGAGGGCAAAGGGAGTTAGTAACGTCTGAATGTGGCGTGTTGATCAAACGTGGAAAAGAGCAGGAAGAAGTCATGGCTTATACAGATGTGCTGGAGAGGCTCATCAAATCTCCCGAATTGCGCGACTCAATGGGTAAGGCTGCCAGAGATAGAGTGTGTTCCCACTTTAAGATCGAGCAACTGGGAGAAAGGATGGATTCCTTGTTGGAACGATCCCGGCAATTGCACCTCTCACGTCCAAAGGCTGGGGTTGGCCTGGGGCTTGGGTTGGAACACGCGGTCCAGGCTATTGAATATGAGCGGGTATTCCAAGCGGCAGGCGGGCTTTGGAAATACCAGAGAGTTGAATCGGCACTGTGGAGGCTATATCAGTTAATCTCCCCGTGGGTAGTACGATTGAATGGACTCGTATCATATCTCCTCCGTCCTGTGCGCAGGGCGAAGGATGCTGTTTGGATTGTTGGGCATAGGTTCAAAGCACGCGTGTTTAGCCTGGAGGAGCCTGGGTAGCGAGTGGATTCGCATGGTCAGCCTCTGGTTTCGGTGGTTATACCCACTCTAAATGCCGGGAACGAGTTTGCAAGGCTTCTAGAGACCATTAAGGCGCAACAGGTTCCTGGTGATGTAGAGATTGTAGTGATTGATTCCAGTTCAAGAGATGGCACTCCGGAATTGGCACGGGGGACTGGGACAAGAGTTTTGTCCGTCCCCCGTCGTCGGTTTAATCACGGTCGGACGCGCAATCAGGCCATCCAGGCCTCCAGGGGAGAGTTCGTAGCCCTGACTGTACAAGACGCTCTTCCGACCGATGACCATTGGCTTGCCCGGTTACTTGCCCCTCTATTGGAGCAGCCTGAATTGGCAGGCAGCTATGGATTGCAGATAGCCCCTCCGACTTCTGGATTATTAGCAAGAACCCGCAGTTCACTGTGGCGCGAGGGGAACGATCTCCCCTTGGTGAAGTCCCTGGAAACTCCAGAGAGGTTCCTGGAAATGCCGCCAGAAAAAAGGCTGGCGTTGATAAGTTTTGACAACGTTACTTCGTGCATAAGGCGTGGCATGTGGGAAAAGGTGCCCTTTCCAGAACGCAATTATGGCGAAGATATGGCCTGGGCAAAAGCAGTGTTGCTGGAAGGTTACAAGATCGCATACGTCCCCACGGCGCAAGTGTGGCATTGCCACGAGAGGGGATGGTTGTATGAATTGCGTCGTGCTTACGTGGACGGGTATACGCGCGTCCAACTCGTAAACTGGCCGTCTCCTACCCTTACGTTCGATGAGACTTTAACGCTGCTGCGTAGAATGATGTTCTTTCTGCTGACCAGGAGATTCGATTCAATGGTGGAACCGGCCGTGGTTCGTCGGTTCCTGCTTGAAGAAATTCAACATTACGAGCAGTTGGATTCCTCCAAGCCTATCGAGATGTACCAGACGGTTTTGAGATTCTCCTGGGGCTTGATGGAAAAGGCTTTGCGCCTTTGCCCTGAGGGAGTGCTCCCGGAAAGAGCCTGGATAAATCTATTGCGGTTCGCGACTGTGGTTGTTGTGGGAGAGAATTTGGGGACCACAGCGGCTGTTAAATTGACGCAAACTCTCTCATTGGAGAGAATTGTATGGGATATGCTGCATTGGTTTCTGGGCAGGGGTATATAGAAGTGCCTCGCCCACTCAGGAGAGGAAAAAGATGAAGAGGCTATTTGGTGCGTTATCACGTCAGAAGCAAGGTCAGAAACATCCTGTGGACGAGGCAGACCATGCTTGCAGTTGGGAAGAAGCGCAAAGGGCCGAACAAGGGTTTTGGGTTCGGTATATCCGTGACGAACTGGGCATCACGAGTAGGGATCAATGGCTGGGATTTCGGCTCTGCGAGGGCCGGGTGCATCTTTGCGGATTTGGTCTCGAGTGGAATGACTGGATGTACTCGATGGACCCTCCCATTATTTCTGGGAGGCTTCTGGATGTAGGGAGTTCTGTGCTTAGCGTGTTCGAGAAGTGCCGCAGTGTCTCAGTGGTGGCCATTGATCCTCTGTTGGAAGAGTTGGCCCGCTACCTGCCAGACATCGTAGTTATAGGGAAGATAAACAACTGTGAGTATCGCTCTTGCCGAATCCAGGATGTTGCGGAGACGGACTTTGACGTAGTGTGGTGCAATAACGTCCTGGATCATACAGATGATTGGCGAGATATTATTCACCACTTTTCTCGAGTTTTGATAAAGTCGGGACTTTTATTCCTGGGTATAGATGTCAGGAGTAGCCAGGAATTGCTTGATGAAGCACACATCTCTGCCTTCACAGCCGACGAAGTTCTCACTGAACTTACAGCCAATGGGTTTGAAGTTATCTGGCAGTCTGATGTATATACCAATTTACCCAAGTTTCGTTTTTCTGTGAGGGCAATTAAGCGCTAGACGTGGGGAGTGAGGGGACATGCGAATTGCGCTCGTGGTGCACAAGTTTCCGCCCGCCAGTCTTGGTGGAACGGAGATCTACACCTGCAACCTGGCGCGGGCTCTGTCACGGGGGCACGAGGTCTTCGTCTTCTATAGAGACGATGGCGACGGTAGCGCCTTCTGTGCGGAATGGCAGGAGCGGGAGGGTTTCCGCGCCCGGCGCGTTGGCCGGGCGTTCGATGCCAGCCAGGCCAGCCCTGCGGCGCTTTTCCGGGACACGTTCTATAATCGGGGCGTGGAGGCGTCCTTTGATCGTTTCTTGGACGAGGTCCAGCCCCAGGTGGTGCACTTTCACCACTTGATGTTGCTTTCCTATCGCCTGATCGCCCAGGCGAAACGGCGCAGATTGCCTTGCTTGCTGACGTTACACGACTACTGGTTCATCTGCGCCAATTCACAACTGATCTGGCCCGATGCCCGAACCTGCAAGGGCAAGGCCCTGGGGCTAAACTGCGTCCGTTGCGCCACCGCGCGCATTGGCAGGCCGTGGATGACGGCTGCCCGTCCAGCGATTGCGCCGATCTTCCAACTGCGCGATGCATTGGTGCGGCGTGCCGCGTTGCAGGCCGACCGGCTGGTTGCACCTTCGCGATTCCTGCTCAACCGTTACATAGCAGGCGGCTTTCCAGCCGAGCGCTTCGTGTTGTTGGAGAACGGCCTGGACGTGGACCGCGTTCGCTCATCTGTCAGGCGATCCCCGGCGGACGGCCAGCTGCGTGTCACCTATCTAGGAGCACTGGCCTGGCAGAAGGGTGTTCATATCCTGGTTGATGCATTCCGGGATTTGCCGCCTGAGCGCGCGGCTTTGCGCATATTCGGGAACCCCGATGTGTTCCCCGAGTACGCGGCCGATCTCCGCCGGCGGGCGAATCGGGCCAATACCTTGTTTGAAGGCAGGTTGCCCAATGAGCAGGTGGGACATGTGCTGGCGGAGACGGACGTTCTTGTTGTACCTTCCTTGTGGTACGAGAATGCCCCTGTGGTGATCCAGGAGGCCCGCGCTGCGGGCGTGCCTGTTATCTCGTCGGCGCATGGGGCCCTGACCGAAAAAGTGCGCGATGGTGTGGATGGTCTACTGGTGCCGCCAGGGGACGTGGTCGCCTGGCGGGTAGCGTTGCAACGGTTGGTGGATGAGCCGGATTTGCTGGCGCACTTGCGGGCCAACGTGCGCCCTCCGATGACGATGGCGGAGCACGTGGGCCGGTTGGAGTCCCTCTACGCGCAACTCGTTGAGAGGGGTCCCCAGGCGTGATAGAATACCCTGCGATTGTCCTCTGCCTGGCTTCCTAAATCCGGTTCTCCTACGCTCCCCTTCTGCGCTTCCCCTCCCGTTCCCACCTGAGCCAAACCTGCGGAATGGGTTGGCAAAGATTAGGGAAGGGTGTTATAATCCACGCTGCCTTTCGTTCTGAGTGGATTCTTTGGGGTGGTGCGATGGAAATATCGGCGGACCTTGGTGATGTGAATAGAATAAGAATGTTTGGACGCAGAGTATGTTGGGTCTGGCGCTATCGCTACTTTCTGTGGATGTTTGTCTACCAGCGCATTAGGATACAGTATGCTGGGACAATCTTCGGGGTCTTGTGGTCCTTGCTAAACCCCCTGCTGATGACATTGATATTCACAGCGATGTTTACGTTCATCGCTCCCCAGCATAACATTGAGAAGTATCCTGTCTTTTTGCTGGCAGGGTTGCTGCCCTGGCATTTCTTTGCCAGTGCCGTCTCGATCGCAACCGCCAGCATTGTGGTGGAGAGAAACCTGATCCAGAAGGTGCACTTCCCTGTGGAGTTGATTCCTGTGGCTTCGGTAACAAGCGCGCTCCCCAATTTTGTGGGTGGATTGCTCGTCTTCGCGGTTCTTGCCCTCTTGTCAGGAATGCGGCTGACTGGATGGGCGCTGCTGCTGCCTGTAATAATGGTGCTGGAGATTCTCTTCGCCACCGGTTTAGGGTTCCTTCTCGCTACGGCGAACGTCTTCTACCGGGATGTTCAGGCCATACTTCAGGTCGTCTTGCAGGCCTGGTTCTTCCTGACACCAGTGTTTTATCCTATGGAAGTCTTCCCCCGTCAGTTTGTGCTACTGGGTCTTGAAGTGGACCTCTGGCGCTGGATCCGTATTCTCAACCCAATGGCTTCGCTTATCGCATCCTATCGGGATATTCTTTACTGGGGACGATCAATTGATCCGGCCTTTCTTCTGAGAACAGCGCTCACAGTTGTGTTGATCTTGGTCTTAGGATATCTGTTCCTGCTCAAATACTGCGCCCGTTTCCCGGAGGAACTGTGAGGATGATGGGGATGCTTTGATGAAAGCACTGGTCGTAGGACTCGGTGCCTTCACTCCTGAATTGACGTTCCCCTGGGCGCAAGAAGGGACGCTGCCGGCGCTGGGGAGGTTGCTAGAAGAAGGAGTGTGGGGCCGGTTGGAGTCGGTGCCCAACATGAATAGCGCCTCTGCGTGGAATTCATTCGCCACGGGCCTTGAACCGGGCAGGCACGGAGTATTCCACTTTACAGAGATCGTCCCCGGCACTTATTACGAGCGGAACCTCAATGCCAGCCACCGGCGAGGCAAGCCGTTCTGGGGGCGTCTGAGCGATCTTGGGCACAGGGTGGGTGTGATCAATGTACCAATGACTTACCCTGCGGAACCTGTCGCAGGCTTCATGGTTGCGGGGAGGGGTGCCCCTTCACCTCAGAGTCAGGGTTTCTCCTATCCAGCCGGCTTTTTCGACGGGATTGCGAACAAAATGCAGCGTGCTTACTGCATAGAGGCGGAGGCACACCGCCTTGCTGCCCAGGCGCAGTGGGACGAAGCGGCCCGAGTTATCTTGGACAGCCTCGAAGCACGCCGCGAGTTTGTCTTGCGTGCCTCAGACGCAGAGGTCCCTGACCTTCTGATGGTTGTCTTCACGGCAGCGGATGTGGCCCAGCATCTCTTCTGGAGGTACCTGAACCCTCAGGCCTTCGGTCTCGAGGTGTCCGAAAGCGAGGAACTGGGCAGCGTCGTCCAGAGAGTGTATCGCCGGTTGGACGATGTGCTGGCGGAACTCGTAGAAAGAACTACCCCCGAGGCAGTCGTGGTACTCTCTGAGCGCGGTGCAGGGTTCAATCAACGGGGAGGCGACTACTTGTTCGTCTGGCTCCAGAACACGGGGCTGCTGCACACCCAGGACAAGGGTAAGGGAATTCGGCGCTGGCTCGCCTGTCTTCGGACCCGAGCCAGGGCGGGGGATGACAGGTGCCCTCCGGGCACACGGCCTATACAAATGCTGGCTCCCGTTGATTGGTCGAGGACGCAGGCTTATTGTTTCGGCACCGATGACATCCACATTAACCTGCGCGGCCGCGAGCCACAGGGGATCGTGTCTGAGTCCCAGTATGAGAGCCTGTGTCAGAAGATCATCGAACGGCTGCTGGAGACCGTTGATCCGGTGACGAAAATGCCCGTCGTCGAGATTGCGGCGATGAGCAGGGAGGTCTACGAGGGGCCGTTTGCCCACCGATCACCGGATATTATGATCCGGTGGCGAACGGAACAGGTGCTGAATGGGCTGGAGACCCCTGGCTGTGCGCCTGTGCTCGCCCAAGACATTCCACTGATCACCGGGAGTCATCGGCCACAGGGCGTTTTTCTCGCCGCAGGCATGGGTATACGGAAGGCAGCAGAGATTCGCGGAGCGCGAATAACTGACGTTGCACCTACACTCTTGCACTTTTTTGGCGATGGAGTGCCAATCTCTATGGATGGACGCGTGCTGGTGGAGATCTTTGAGCCAGAATGGATGGCTATGCACCCAGTGATTGTGGAGGAACGAGCAACGGGAGGTGCCGAAGAAGGTACGGCCATGCTGGACGATGATGTGACACTGGTGGAAGAGCGGCTCCGTGGATTGGGATATATTGACTGAGTGGACGGCCATGAGAGATTGAAGGGGAGGTGGATGAAGCGAAAAGTGCTCGTTGTTGGGATAGACGGAGCATCACCAGACTTGCTCGGATGGATGTTGAAGGGCGGGCTTCTGCCCAATCTTCAAGAGATCCAGCGGCATGGAGCAAGCGGGACGCTTATATCTACCCGACATCCGATCACACCTGCGGCGTGGACGAGCATGCTCACCGGCCTGAGTCCAGGTCGGCACGGCATTTTCGACTTCAGGCGCCGGGTGTATGGTGGGTTTGACTTGAAACTAGTCAATGGGAAAGACAGAGACGGAGAGACGGTTTGGCATATCCTCTCCGAGGCTGGTCACTCGGTCGGCGTTTTCAACGTTCCGATGACATTTCCGCCGGAGCGGGTCAAAGGATTCTGGGTCTCCGGAATGGACACGCCCCATAAGAACTTGACCTTCACCTACCCTGCCTCACTGGCGCAGTGGCTCGACCAACAGACAGGTGGATATGTGATTGACGTGGGGCAAGGGGCACCTACAGAGGAGGAATATGTAGAGAAGACATTGAGCCTGCAGAAGGTCCATAAAAAGGCTTTCGAAAACCTCCTACACCGCTATCAGCCTGATGCCTTCATGGGAGTGTTTGTCGCGACCGACCGGCTTCAGCATGCCTTCTGGAAGTACATTGATCCAGACAACGAGGCCTATGCCTCTCCAGAGGCCGTTGTTCCCAGAAAAGGGCTGATACAGTGCTATCAGGAGGTTGATGACGTCCTGGGTATGCTCTTGAATGAGTACGTTTATAAGCAGGGAGCCGCCTTGATCATCGTTTCCGATCACGGCTTTGGCCCACTGTATAAGGACGTGTACCTGAATCAATGGCTTCTGGAACAGGGTTACCTGGCGGTGAAAAGGCGCCATGGCAACTGGGAAGAAGGGGCGTCTTTATTTGACCAGATTGACTGGGAGCGAACTGTTGCTTACTCCTTTGGCTACTTCGGAAACCTGTATCTCAACCTGCAGGGACGTGAGCCCTTGGGCATAGTGAGTCCAGGGCGAGAACAACGCCAGGTGTTGGCTCGGCTCAAAAGGGAATTAGAGGAATGGCAGTCGTCGGAAGTAGATGGCCCTCTGGTGGATGGCGTGTATGAGGTACGAGAGTTATACAGCGGCCCCTACGTTGAATGGGGCCCAGACCTCATGGTGGTCATGCAGAATTACGCCTTTATGACTCGAGATTCCTTTGACGTTCCACGGGGGGTATTGTTCAGCGACCCCATGGCTTACCAGCAAATCGCCATCAAACATTCGGGCAACCACCGGATGGAAGGGGTTATCTTCATGGTCGGCGATGGCATCGCAGAGGGTAGACGCCTGAGTGATGCCCATATTCTGGATGTCGCTCCCACGGTGCTGCATTTGATGGGCCACCCGATCCCCCCTTACATGGAGGGCCACGTGCTCACGCATGCGCTCTGCTCAGGCGTGCCGGAGGTGCGGTACGGAGAGGGACGACGGATCGAGGTCAGGGCACCAACTTTGCACCGGATGGCCCGCCAGATCCGCCTTCTGGAAGACAGGACGGCCCGCTTGCAGGCAACTATAAATGAGCAGAATCAGTGCATCGCCGAGCAACGCAAGCGATTGGAGCGGTTCGAGTCCCTCTGGGCGGTGCGGCTTTTCCGACGACTGAAGAGAGTAAGAATCAGGAAATGACAGACAAAGCACACCACAATGTAGAACTGCCCTGGACTGGAGAGCGTGTTGTTCCGGATATCCCCGAACTGGAAGCCCTGTTTCAATTCCACTGGATACGCTACAGTTTCGCGGTGGCGAATATGGACGGAGGGTATGTGCTGGACCTGGGCTGTGGAGCAGGGTATGGAGCACACCTCTTGGCGATGTCCGATCCCGGCTCTTGTGTTGTGGGGATGGATATTGGTGCGGATGCGATCGCATACGCCACAAACCACTATCAGTTGCCCAACCTCCGGTACGTGGTTGGTGATGTGCTCTCTCCCCCCTTTCCCCGAGCATCTTTCGACCTGATAGTGACTTTCGAAGTCCTTGAGCATCTGGAAGATGCACAGCGGTCGCTGGAACTGAGCCGTTGGATGCTGAAACCGGATGGGGTGCTCATCGTGTCAACCCCTAACCGGGAGGTATACTCCAAGGGGCATGAGAAGCCCTGGAACCCCTACCATGTCCGCGAATTCTCTCTCCCTGAGTTTCAGGCACTGCTCCATGCTCAATTCTCCCACGTGCAGATGTATGGTCAGCAACACACCGTCGGCTCCCTCATCTGGAAGAATGGCAGTCTGGCGAATACGGCTGTTCGTCTGGATCTCGTGGGGAATCGTCCTGTGTCTCAGGCCACTTACCTGATCGCGGTTTGCTCCTCGGACGAATTGCCATCGCAATCGCCACGACTGTGGTTGATGGAAGTGCAGGATTTGCAAGACGTGTTGGGAAGGCATCAACATCATGTGGAAGAACTCAATGTCAGAGTAGCACGTCTCACCGAATGGGTACAGGAATTACAAGTCTATCAAGAGCACGTCGAAGGCCGTCGGGCTGTCCGTGCCTGGAGACGTCTGCAACAGGTCTATGCGTGGTTGATTAAACATACACGCCGAAGGAGGTAGCGCCGTGAAGCAACTGAATACTCGCCCGTGGCTTATCTGTGGGTTGATGTTCATCCTCATTGTATCCTGTAAACCGCAGCCGGAGGTCAGCCCGCTGGTCTCTCCCCTTTCACCTGTGGCGACTCCGCCAAGCAAGCCAAGCGAGAAAGAGTCCTTGAGGCCGGAGGAGTGGACTCCGACGACTGTCGGAGACCTGACCGCCTACTACGTTGAGATTCAAATCTACGAGCCACTGGCCTGGACGGACATTGATTGGGATGGGGAGTACGTGTGGCTGGCAAACAACCTGACGCACGAACTGCTTGCCCTGGACCGTAGGGGAGAGGTGGTGCATAGCCTGCCTTATCCGCAAATTGACGATCTGCCCTGCAACGTAACGGGGGTGGCCTCGGCTGGAGAGAGAATATGGATTGCTGACGTGGCTCACAGGTATTTCTATGCTCTGGATCGGCAGACAGGCCAGGTACTGTGTGACTTCGAGTTTACGGACACGCCGCAGGGCATGGATTGGGATGGGGCCACTTTATGGGTTGCCATAGTTGAAGGCAACCGGTTAGAACGCCGAGACGAGCAGGGTAAACTATTGGCTGGCTATCCTCTGAGAGGGCGCTGGACCACGGGAGTGGCCTGGGATGGGAACCGAATCTGGTACGTGGATTCCCCAGGGCACGAGGTTTGGGCGCTGGATCCGGCCTCGGGGAGGCATGAGCAACAAACCGCTATAGGGGTGCTGGTGAGCGACTTGAGTTTCAACAGCATCGCATGGGCCGGTGACTACCTGCTGCTCTTTAACGATATGGGAGGGAGACTGTATGCGGTTCCACAAGACCGCTAGCATCAGTTAGAGGCAGTTATGGACTCGGTGATCCAGGTTCAGCATGTGTCGAAATGCTTCCGTATTGCCCCTCATAAAAGCCGAACTCTGCAGGCGATCGTGATTAGCAGGCGAGGGGCACACAGGCTTGAAGATGGGACAGTCTGGGCCCTGCGAGATGTCTCATTGAGCGTCCGGAAAGGGGAGACCGTCGGTGTCGTCGGTCCAAATGGATCTGGCAAGAGCACTCTCCTTAAGATTCTGGCTGGCGTGCTGCAACCGAGTGAGGGCAACGTTATGGTGCGGGAACCTTCTTTTGCCCTGTTGGAGTTAGGCGCGGGGTTTCGGCTAGATCTGACGGGTGAAGAGAACCTTCGAATGTACGGGGCGCTCTTTGGGCTGAACAGGGAGGAAGCCCGTAATCGCTTACAAACAGCGACCGAGTTCGCGGAACTGGGCCGTTTCATCCAAATGCCCGTCCGTTCCTATTCTTCTGGCATGCGGGCACGGCTGGCGATGGCCGCCGCGGTTTCTATCAACGCACCGATCATCCTCATTGACGAAGTACTCGCAGTGGGGGATGCCGCGTTTCGGGAGAAGTCCTTGAAACGCCTGGCTGGCCTCCGCCGCGCCGGCCATACTATCCTCATTGTATCCCACGATTTGGAGAACCTGCAACGACTCTGTGATCGCGTGGTTGTGCTGATGGACGGAAGCGTGGCATACGAGGGAGAGCCACAAGAGGCCATCTGGTACTATCTTCAAAAGGTCAGGGAGCAACAGGCTCGTCGGCTGCATTCCACACTACCGGGAGAGGAGATCGGTGAAGAAAGAGAAAGGCCTCCCATAGAGATTCTGGGCGCAGAGACATTGGATGAGAGAGAACGCCCGAAGCAGGTATTCGGCAGCGGGGACACCTTGCTTCTCAGGGTCAAGTACTGCACGCACGAGACGATAGATAACCCCGTCTTTCAGGTCCAACTCTGGGCACA
>DAOUEC010000202.1:0-50569 GCA_034430655.1 Anaerolineae bacterium | reverse complement strand
CTTCGCCTACTTCGTGATGGTGCCGGCGGCGATTCCTTTCCTGCTGGGGTTTCTTTCCGACGTGATCCAGCCAACCTGGATGGTAGACGAGTACATCCCCTTTATCACCTCGTTGGTCTTCTGGGTGGGTGCCAGTTTTGAGATGCCGCTGCTCCTCTACTTCCTGGCTCGATTGGGCCTGGTCAATGCCGAACTCTTGCTCCAGGGCTGGAAGTTCGCCGTCGTGGGCATCGCCATCCTGGCTGCGGGCATCACGCCCACACCCGATCCCTTCAACATGATGTTGGTGATGCTGCCGTTGCTGTTGCTGTACTTCCTGGGGGTATTTCTGGCCTGGGTGGCGGAGCGACAGAATCGCAAGAGAGACGACGCCGCGTGATCTGCTAAGGAGATAAGTGGTATGGAAACAGTTCTCAAAGGAAGAGGCGGCATCGTCCGCATCGCTCCCGGCCGCCCTACGGTGCTCATCGGGGAGCGCATCAACCCCACCGGGCGCAAGCGACTGGCGGCCGAGTTGGTGGCGGGCAACGTCGAGATTCTCAAGGGCGAGGCACTGGCTCAGGTCGCCGCTGGCGCCGACGTAATTGACGTGAACGTGGGCGCGGCCGGCGTGGACCAGGTAGCGCTGTTGCCCCGTGCCGTGGAGATGGTCCAGGAGGTGGTGGGGGTTCCCCTCAGCATTGACACGCCCGACCACGCAGCGTTGGCGGCCGCGCTGAAAGTCTACCAGGGCAAGCCACTGGTCAACTCGGTCAACGGCGAGGAGAAAAACCTGAGCCGTGTGCTGCCGCTGGTGGCCGAGCACGGGGCGGCGGTCATCGGCCTGTGCATGGACGAGGGAGGCATCCCTGACGACCCCCATAAGCGCTTGGAGATCGCTCGCAAGATCGTCGAGTGGGCCCAGACGTTGGGCATCCCCCGCGAGGATGTCCTGATTGACTGCCTGGCGCTGACCGTCGGCGCCGACTCCAGGGCTGCGCTGGTCACACTGGAAGCCATTCGCCTGGTCAGGGCCGAACTGGGAGTCAACATGACGCTGGGGGCCAGCAACGTCTCCTTCGGCCTGCCGGACCGCGAGGTACTGAACTGGGCTTTCCTGGCTATGGCCATCCGGGAGGGCGTCAACGCCCCCATCGTCAACGCGGGCCGGGTCAGACAGGCCGTCCTGGCGGTGGACGTGCTCCTGGGGCGGGACGAGTTCGCGATGAGGTACATCAAGGACTACCGCAAGAGGCGGAAGGGGACGTGAAACGTGAAACATAATCTCAGTACCTACCTGCCGAGAAAGGACACAAAATCAATGACAGACACACTCAAGCAAATCACGGAGAAACTGTACGACGGTGACGATGACGCGGTTGCCGAACTGACGCAGAAAGCGCTCGATGAAGGGCTGACGCCAGAGCAGGTGCTCAAGGGAGGGCTCCTCGCCGGGATGGACCAGGTCGGCGTAGACTTCCGGGATGGCGAGTTGTTTGTGCCCGAGGTGCTCGTTGCCGCCCGTGCCATGCATGCTGGCATGGACGTCCTACGCCCGTTGCTAGCCGAGGGTGACGTGCCATTGGCTGGCAAGGTCGTGGTGGGAACCGTCGAGGGCGACTTGCACGACATCGGCAAGAACCTGGTGGCGATGATGTTGGAGGGCGGTGGCTTCGAGATCGTTGACCTGGGCGCCGATATCTCTCCCGATAAGTTCATCGAGGCCGTCAAGATGGAGCAGCCGCAACTGATCGGCCTGTCGGCGCTGCTGACCACCACGATGCCAGCGATGAAGCGCACGATTGACGCACTGGTGGAGGCCGGTCTGCGGGAGCAGGTCAAAGTGATGGTCGGTGGGGCACCGGTCACCCGGGCCTTCGCCGACGAGATTGGCGCCGACGGCTATGCGCCCGACGCGGCCTCGGCGGTCGAACTGGCGCGCTCGCTGGTTGGATAGATGGTATCATCTCAATATGTAGGGGCGAACCCTCGTGGTCGCCCTCTGGGGCAGGCACAAGACCTGCTAGTTGGGTGAATGAGATGTACGAGTTTCGCTGGCCTACCAGGACGCTGGTCGGCGCGGGGCTGATCGAGCAGGTCGGCGGATATGTCACCCCGCCATCCACTGCCGGGCGGCTGCTGCTGGTAGCGCCACAAGAGGCGTGGGTCCGGCCCCTGGTGCAGCGCATCGCCGCGCAATTGCGCGAGACGGGCTGGGAGCGGGTGGAGACGTTCGCTGAGGTGGAGCCCAATCCCTCGTGGGAGACGGTGGCGCGAGGGGCAGAGCAGGGGAAGGCGGCTGGCGCGAGCGCGGTGCTTGCCGTCGGCGGCGGCAGCAGCATGGACGCGGGCAAGGTCATCGCTGAACGGTGCGGCGCTGTTTTCCTCTGCACTGTGCCGACCACCGCTGGCACCGGCGGCGAAATCTCCCCCTGGGCGGTCATCAGCAACACGCAGACGCGGATGAAAGACAGTGTCACTGCCAAATGGCCCGACCTGGCGCTGCTCGACCCGGGACTGACGCTGAGCCTGCCGCCCAGGGCTACTCTCTTCACGGGCGTGGACGCGCTGGCGCACGGGGTGGAGGCCTATCTTTCCAGCGCCGCCACGCCGATCACCGACGCGCTGGCCTGGCAGGGCATCAGCCTGGTGGCCGATAACCTGCGCACTGTGGTGACGGATGGAGAGAACCTCGCGGCACGCCAGGCGATGCTGGAGGGCAGTCTGCTGGCTGGCGCGGCTATGCTCTGGGCCGGGCTGGGGTTGGCCCACGCCATCGCCAACCCTATGGGTGGGTTGTACCATCATCTGGCTCACGGGCACGTGCTGGTGGCCTGCCTGGGGCCGGTGGTGGAGTTCAACGCGCCGGCTGCCCCAGATCGGGTGAAGCGGCTGCGCCCCCTGCTGGAGCGCACCCTGGCGGACGCGGACGAACTGGCAAGATCATTGGCCGTTGAGCCGGTGACGATGCCGGAGGCGGAAGTGGCCCTGTTGGCACAAAACGCCATCGTCAACGTCAACGTCAAGTCGAACCCCCGGCCGGTAAGCGAGCCCGATGTGGTCGCTGTGGCGCGGGAGAGTTTCAAGATCGAGTAGTTGGCCGCTAGGCGAATAAGTTCGCGGCGACAGTTGCAGGGTCGCCCTTCGGCGACCAGAGCAATCGGCGAAGGCCGCTTTCGCAGATGTTGCAGTGGTCTCGACCGTTGTGCGACAGAAAGGATGACGTATGGCTGGGAAGCACCGAGGACCAGGCAAGGGCTTGGTCGGCGGGCGGTACAAGCCGCTGACCGATGATCAGGTGAGACGAATCCACGAAGCGTCGCTGGCGATTCTGGAGCGCACCGGCGTGCAGGTGGAGGAGCCGGAGGCGCTGCGGCTGTTCACGGAGGCCGGGGCGAACGTAGACGGCAATCGGGCACGGCTGTCACAGTCCCTCGTCGAGGACGCGGTGGACAAAGCGCCCTCGCGGGTGGTGCTGGCCGGCCGCGACCCCGATAACGACCTGATTCTGGAGGGGGCGCGGGTGCACATCGGCACCGGCGGCGCGGCGCTGAACGTCCTCGATCTGGAGACGGGCAAGATTCGCAAGGCGGTGCTCCGGGACGTGGCACGTATGGCTCGCATCGTGGACGCGCTGGACAACATTCACTTCTACCTCCTGCCTGTCTACCCCACCGACATGTCCAGGGAGAACGTGGACATCAATAGTTACTACGCCGGCCTGGCGAACACCACCAAGCATGTCCAGTCCGGCGTCTACACGGTGCAGGGCATCCGCGACGTGGTGGAGATGTGTGAGTGCATCTCAGGTGGCGCCGAGCCGTTGCGCGAGCGGCCCATCGTCTCCTTCATCACCTGCTGGATGGTCAGTCCGCTCAAGTTTGCCACTGACGTGACGACGTTGCTGATTGAGACCTGCCGGCAGCGCATTCCGGTCATCCTTTCGGCCGCGCCGATGGCCGGCTCGACCGCGCCGGTCACGCTGGCCGGGATGATGGCGCAGTTGAACGCCGAGCAATTGGCCGGGCTCACGTTGACCCAACTAGTCCAGCCTGGCTGTCCCGTCCTCCTTGGGCCCATCCCCGCCACGGCCGACATGCGCAGCGGTAAGTACCTGGCCGGCTCGGTGGAGTTGGGGCTGTGCAACGCCGCCATCACCCAACTGGCCCACTTTTACCACGTGCCCATCTACAACAGCGCCGGCATGACCGATGCCAAGATTCCCGACGTGCAGGCCGGCATTGAGAAGGCGCAGTCGGTCATCCAGGTCGCGCTGGCAGGGGCCAACTTCATCCACCACGCGGCGGGTATGCTGGAGGATATGTCCACCATCGCCTACGAGCAGTTCGTGATTGACAACGAAATGCTGGGCATGGCGATGCGCGCCGTGCGCGGCATCGAAGTTAATGACAGCACGCTGGCGCTCGACGCGATTGACCGGGTTGGTCCGGGCGGCCACTACCTGATGGACGAGCACACGCTGCGCTACATGCGTACGGAGTACTACTATCCTTCGGCCGTCTTTGACCGGCAGGGACGGGAGATGTGGGAGCAGGCCGGCGCCACCGACGCCTGGACGCGTGCCAGAGAGGTCGCGCGCCGTATCCTGGCGGAGCATCAGCCGGAGCCGCTGGACCCGCAGGTGGACGAGTGGGTCCGGGGGCGGTACGCCGATACGTTGATACTGTGAGGAAGTATGGAATATGGAGTAGGGAGTAGGGAGTAGGAATACGTTTTACGATTGGAGGTAACACTCTGTGACTCAACAACTACCAATCCCCACATTGCAGCCCTTCGTCCGCGCCCTTTCCGACGAACAGGTGCGGGCGGTCCATAATGCCACGCTGGAGATTCTGGCCAAGACCGGCGTGGAGATGCAGGACCCTCAGGGGCGCGAACTGTTGCTCGATGCCGGTGCCTGGGAGTCCAATGGCCCTTCGACAGGCTCAGGACAAAGCCGCATCAAGATGCCGGAAAACCTGGTCGCCGACGCGGTTGCCAGCGCGCCCTCGCGTATCCCTATGTACGATAGGTTGGGCAACCTGACGATGCCGCTGGAACTGGGCAAGGTCTTCTTCGGTTCTGGCTCCGATACCATCTTCACGTTGGATGTAGGAACAGGTGAGCGTCGCCGGACGACGGCGCAGGACGTTGAGGACATTGCCCGCCTGTGCGATGCGTTGGACAACATGGACTTCATCATGTCCATGGGCAATCCCGCTGACGTGCCGCCCGATGACCTCTACATCCACGAGTTCATCAGTATGATTCGCGGCTCGGTCAAGCCCATCGTCTACACCGCCAAGGATCGCGCCGATACGGAGGACATCTATCGTATTGCGGTAGCCGTGGCCGGTGGTGAGCAGGCGTTGCGCGAGAAGCCGTTCCTGATAGCATACGCCGAGCCCATCTCCCCGCTGCTCTTTCCCGAGGAATCGCTCCAGAAACTGATCTTCTGCGCCGAGAAGGGCATCCCCGCTTCATACCCCCCGTCGCCCAACACCGGCGGCGGTGGGCCGATCACGCTGGCGGGTGCGTTGGCATTGGGAAACGCCGAGTGTCTGGTCGGCTTGATCATCTCCCAACTAATTCGTCCCGGCACACCGTTCCTGTACGGGATGAACACGGCGGCGCTGGATATGAAGAGCACCATCGTCAGTTACGGCAGCCCGGAGTGGCCGCTGGGCATGATGGCGCAGATGGACCTGGCCCGCTACTATGATCTCCCCGCCTGGTCGGCCGGCGGCGCCAGTGACAGCAAAGTGGTGGACGCACAGGCGGGCATCGAGATGACCTTTTCCATCCTGGCAAACTTCCTGGCACGGGCCACGCTGGTGCACGATGTGGGCTACATCGAGTATGGGTCCACCTCCTCAATGGAAGCGCTGGTGATCGCCGACGAGATCATCCGTGAGGCCCGCTTCTTGGTCGGCGGCGTAGACGTCAACCCCACCACCTTAGCCCTCGACGCCATCGCCCGCGCCAGACCGGGCGCGGGGTTTCTGGCGGACGATCACACCCTCGACAACTGGAAGTGGGCGCAATGGCGGCCGGCGCTGATTGACCGCAACCGCTACGACCGCTGGGTGAAGTTGGGCGGCAAGGGCATGTTCACACGGGCTAACGAGCGCGCGCGGGAGATCCTGGCCGAGCACGAGGCACCACCGTTGCCGGAAGAGGCCGAAACGGTGATCGCGGAGGTACTGGCAGAACGTGCCGCAGCGGGGTAGAACGGCAGATTACAGGACAGTAACGGATTATGGGGGCGACGGTACACCCGTCGCCCCGATTTTTGTGTGCGGGGGATTGCACTTGCGACGACAATGGGGTAAAATGAGGGCAATACTTCAACGAACAAGAGGAGAGTGATGTCAAACCAGGTAGATTTCAAGGCCGAGGCAGAACCGCTGCGCGAGCAACTGGTTGCCTGGCGGCGCGACTTTCACATGCACCCGGAACTGGCTTTCCAGGAACACCGCTCGGCTAGTGTCATCGCTGAGCGGTTGCGCGAACTGGGCTATCGGGTTCAGACGGGCGTCGCGACCACCGGCGTGGTCGCGCTGCTGGAGGGGCAGCGGCCTGGCCCGGTGGCGATGCTGCGCTTCGACATGGACGCACTGCCCATCACCGAGGAGAACGAGATCGACTACGTGTCGCAGAACCCCGGCGTGATGCACGCCTGCGGCCACGACGCTCACATGGCGATAGGGCTGGCCATCGCTACGCTGATGGCGAAGCGCCGGGACGAGATGGCTGGCACGCTCAAACTGGTTTTCCAGCCGGCCGAGGAAGGGGCCAATGGAGCCGAGGCGATGGTGAAGGAGGGTGTACTGGAGAATCCCCGCCCCGACGTCGTCCTGGCAACCCACGTCTGGAACGAAAAGCCGGTGGGCACGATAGACGTCTCGCCGGGCGCGATAATGGCGGCGGCCGAGAAGTGGATCTGCACCGTGCGGGGCAAGGGAGGGCACGGGGCGCTGCCCCATCAGACGGTGGACCCCATTGTCGCCACGGCCCAGATCGTGACCGCTCTGCAGACCGTTATCAGCCGCAACGTCAGCCCGCTGGAGACGGCGGTGGTGACGGTGGGCACGGTTCACGGCGGTGATGCCTTCAACGTCATCCCCGCTCAAGTTGAGATGACCGGCACCATCCGTACCTACGACCCGGCGACCCGCGAGACGATCCTGCGCCGTGTGCGCGAGTTGGTCGAGGGTGTGGCGGCGGCCTGCGGTGCGACAGCCGAGTTGGAGATCATCCCCCTGACGCCAGCACTGATCAACGATGCCGGGGTCGCCGAGGTGGTACGCGCGGCGGCTGAGGCGGTGGTCGGGCCAGAAAATGTCTCCTCCGGCGAGCGGACGATGGGTAGCGAGGACGCGGCCCTTTTTGTGCAGGATGTGCCCGGGTGTTACTTCTTCCTCGGCTCGGCCAACGTGGAGCGCGGACTGGACGCGCCCCATCACAATCCACGCTTCGACTTCGACGAGAGCGCGCTGCCGCTGGGGGTGGCTGTCATGATGCATGCTCTGGCGCATTACTTGTTGTGAGGCCTTGTGGGGTGAGGGCTCAGGCAGGCCAACTCCGCCGACGTACCGGTTGTCGGGACTCGGTCCGCCGCCCGGTTGCGAAACTTCCTCAGAGAGTGCCTTGTCCTCAAGATTCTAACCTATTTCTAATCGTATCGTCACCCCAAATCTGACCTCGCGTTGGTATAATTATGTGACCAAAGGGCTATGGATTCTTGGTCTCGTTATGCTGTACAACAGAGACATCCAGACCGGGCGGGCGAGGGAAAGGAGGTGATCGGAGTGCTTTTCGTGCCACGTCAACGCGGGCAGGGGCTGGTCGAGTATGCTCTGCTCCTTGTTTTAGTTGCTTTGGTCGTGATCGTCATTCTAGTGCTGCTTGGTCCGGCCATCGGCAACGTGTTCAGCAACGTGATTTCAGTCATCTAACGCTCGACTGTCAGCCTGACGGGAGCCTGCCCTGGTGTGGACGGGCTCCTGTGCTTTTTGCCACGATAATCTCGGGTGGCAAGTTCCCCCTCCAGCGCGGCGATGTATTGTGCACTCAGGGGCGCAGGTCGAGTTGCTCGATGTTCCAGAGTTCGGAGGCTTGGGTGGGGTCGGGAGCCAGGCCGATGAGCGACGTGCGGGCGAGGGTGACTTTCTGGTGCTGAAAGAGCGGCAAGACCGGCAATTGCTCGGAGAAGATGCGCTGGGCCTCGGTGTATCCGGCGGCGTATTCCTTGCTGCCAGGGAGAGCCTCCAGCGCCGACAGGCAGGCGGTGTCGTATTCGTCGTCGAGGAAGCCAGCGACGTTGGGCCTGTCCCAGTGGCCCGCGTCGGGTATCTGGCTGCTCAGGAACAGGCCGCACAGGGGGTCGGACGTGGCGCGCCAGGCGAACTGCGCCAGGTCGAACCGCCGGCCAAAAAGCACCCCTTCTGGCCCGGGGGCGAAGAGCGTCTCGGGGGGCATGGTCTCTACGCTGACCTGGATGCCGCATGCGGCCAGATAGGTCTGGACAAGTTGGGCCGTCTGGACGCGCAGTGGGTCATCGGTCGTGCGGTAGGTGATCTGGAACGGTGTGCCATCGGAGATGCCGGGGATAGCGTGGGCCTCGCGTATGCTGTCACCGTCCTCGTCGTACCAGCCAGCAGTCGCCAGGAGCGTCTGTCCTGCCGCCGGGTCATATTCCCAGGTAGTCAGCGCGTCGCCAGCATAGAGGGGATGCTCGGGAGGTAGGTAACTATGCGACACACGACCGGCTGGCTCCAGTGCTTCCCGGTCTATGCACAGCGCGATCCCCTGCCGCACCCGCACGTCCTCGAAGAAATCGGGCCGGTCGTAGCCGACGGCCGGGCTGATGCCGAAGGCCAGGAGTTCCCAGCGGGCGTCGTAGGCATAGAGCGCCGTGATCCCCCCCTCTTTCCCCCCCATTGGGGGGGATGAAGGTGGGGGGAGCACGGCGCTCACCGCACCTGCACCGTCGTACGTGACCACGTCGCAGCGTCCGGCCAGCAGTTCCCCCGCCAGCGTGGTCGGGTCGGAGAGGAAGCGGAAGGTGACCTCGTCCACGCGGGGCAGCCCCTCTGGGGCGCGGAAGTAGATGGGGTTGCGCACGGCGGTGATGTGGTCGCCGTCCACCCATTCGCGCATGACGAAGGGGCCCCACCCCAGGGGGTGCCGCGTCGCGACATCGGCGCTGAGCAACTCGGCGGCGGAAAGGTGTCCCCAGGCGTGGCGAGGCAATGGACGCCAGAAGTTGAGGAAGTAGGCGCGATCTATGAATCCGGGGATGCCGCTCCAGACCACCGTGTGCACGTCCGCGGCGCGGTAACCGGCGGTGCGCTCAGTGGTGCGCTTGGCGGTGGGGGTGGCGGGGTCGGCGGCGAGTTCGAAGGAGAACACCGAATCGTCGGCGGTGAGGAGTGCGCCGTCGGACCAATAGAGATCGGAGTGGAGGGTGAAGGTGACGACCATCCGCTGCATCTGGATGGGTGTGCTGTCGAAGGTCACGCGCTGCCCGCTGGCATCTTTTACTGTCGCGCCGGGAGCCAGTTCGACCGCCTCGCCGCTGGCGGCGAGCACGCGGTCACCAGTCTGGACAGTGACCGTCTCCACGGCCGCGCTGCCGTCGGCGAGGCTGGGAAGGCTGGTGAGGATGACCGGCTGGTAGGCATAGGTGCGGCTGTCCAGCGGCCCGTCGTAGATGGCCTGCCAGACGTGTTGGGCGGCGAGGCTATTGGTGCTGTAGAGGTAGAGACTGTTGGGCTCGTCGGGCAGGCAGACGACGAGAGTTTTGGGTTCAGGGGTGGGAGATGGGGTAGGGGATGGGATGGGGGTCGGGGGCACAGTCGGCTCCGTGCACGCCGCGCAAAGGGCCAGGAGGGCCAGGATGGCGAGCGACGTGGAGGTTTTCAAGGTGGCTCTTTCCAACTCTCAATGCGCAGCCCCCCGACACGAGCGAAGTGGGCGGCGTTGCCGGTCACGAGCGCGAGACCGTAGGTGAGGGCAGTGGCGGCAATCAAGATGTCAGCATCCGATATAAGTTGGCCCTGTTGCCTGAGGTTGGCATAGATCTCGGCCGCCCGGACGATGGCGGGGTCTGTGAGGGGCAGCACGTTGCTGGCGTAGCAGAGTTCGTCAAAGGCCAGGATTTGCCGCGTCGCATGTTTGGCCTTAAGGCCGCGCAAGACCTCATAGCGGGTAATGAGCGACAGGGATAGACGTTGGTATTCTGTTAGATACGCTAAGGCTCGCTCTTGCATAATGGGGTTACGACCACGCATTACCTCGGAGAGGATGTCGGTGTCGAGCATGGCGGGAAGCATAATCAGGGCTCCGATCGCGAAAAGTGGCTGCGATCAAGCGCAATCGCCTCGACAGCATTGATCTCCCCAGGTGACAGGTCGGCGTAGACTCGCTGAGCAAGGCGCAGAACTTCCCCTGGCGCGAGGGGGGCTGGGCCTTTTGTCGGTGTATTCGCTCCTCCCGTCACGATGTGGCGCTCGGCGGCTTCCAGACTCGTCTCGTCAACTGGCAATAGGACGCCAACCGGCTGTCCTTGATGTGTGACGATGTACTGAGCCCCGTGTTCGCGTACCTCCCGCACAATTTCGCTGGTGTGGTTCTTTAGTTCCCGGATACCTACTTTGGGCACTGTGACACTCCTTATCACGTTTTTGTGGCCACAACCGTGGCTACACTATACCTTTCGGCGCGACTCTTGTCAAGCGTCTATGGCATGAACAGTTCCTGCACCAGAGGGTTGATCGTCTCCCAGCGTGGGAGCAGTACTGCCCCGCCGGTGGGGGTGGTCCAGGGCTCGGCCATCTCGCGGCCAATGACGCGGTGCTCGATACCATCCGGCCCGACGCGGTAGAGGGTGGGGGCCAGCAGCAACAGCTCCCAGGCCGTCATGTCGCTGTCCACGTTGTCCATCACGACCTGGTAGATGTCAGGCAGATCGGGCCATACCTCGGGCTCGAGCAGGCGGTGGGCCAGGGCGATGAGGATCTGCTGCTGGCGACTGGCCCGGTCGAAGTCGGAGGAGCCGTGACGGGAGCGGGCGTAACGCAGGGCCGTCTTGCCGTCCATGTGCTGCGGCCCGGCGGGGATCTCAATGCGGATGATGCCGTAGTCGTCGGTGGGGTAGGCATCGTCCACGATGGGCTCTTCGACGACGACGTCTATGCCGCCAACACCGTCCACGATGGCGCGGAAGGCGTCGAAGTCCACGCGCACGTAGTGGTGTACCGGCACGCCGAAGTTCTGTGCCACGCTTTGCATAGCCAGTGCAGGCCCGCCTCCCTCCGCCTCGTTTTCGCCCCAGAAATGGGCATTGTTGATGCGACTGGTCCCATAGTCGGGGATTTCGACGTAGAGATCACGGGGGATAGAGAGCAGCGCAATGCGCGGGCCGGGTGGATAAACTGTCGCCAGGATCAGCGCGTCGGAGCGGACGACGTATCCTTGCTCCGGTCGGCGGTCAAGGCCGAGGATGAGGATATTGGTGCGTGGCAGAGTGGCAGTCCATTGCCAGAGAGCGTACCCACCCGCGGCCAGCGTCCCGGCGACGAACAGGAGCAGGATGAGCGCCAGGAACAGCGGGAAGAGGCAGGAGCGGCGGCGACGCTGGGTTGCAGGTGGCGGTGGTGCTGTAGGGTGGGGAGTGATGCGCGGCACGGGCTGAGTGTCTTCGATGTGCCAATGGCGGCGCATAGGGGCCGTCTCGTCGGTGGGCGGCGGTGGGGAGATCTGTGTATCTTCGACCATCGTGCTCGTCGTGGTAGGGCGGGATTGTAGCATCAGGACAGAAGATTATCTAGCGTGCCAGGTCTGGGAGGAGAGGCCGGAGGTCAATGCTAGACCAACAGGTGCGGGCTAGATGTATCCCTTTAGGTGGGAAGTAGGCGTTGATCACGCGCCGCCCTTTAGCGATCAGGAACTCGACGACGGGAATAAAATCACGGTCGGACGAAACCAGGATAGCTATGTCCCAGGCATCTTCCCAAGCCAGGCTGATCATGTCAGTGGCAATGGCCGTATCAATGCCCTTTTCAACTGTGCCAGTCATCCGGTCACCACAGTGAGGACAATTCTCCACCGGTGTGTGGCAATGTGGGCAGACAGGTGCACGTTTGGTCTTTCGTTCTTTTGCAATCACTTTTATGCCAGGGAAGCGGTCAAGTACATTGAGGCTCCAGTTGTGCAAACCTCGGCCTGTCGCTGCTCTCGGATTATAAGAGAGGTAGACATTGGTTCCTTCAAATCGTAATGGCGCACCTAAGATAGCCTCTGCTTCGGCGATCAGGCGTGGTGATAACTTGAGCCAGTCAAGCTTGTAGCCACGTCCTGCGTGTTCATAGATATTGAGCTGCAGGTTCCAAAAGTCAACAAAGATCCGCGTGCGCATAATCGTTTCTCCATGTCTAACAATTCAGGGAGCGCACACGCGGTGCGCTCCCTGGGGCATTGATTGCGAACGGTGTTTCCCCGGCGAATTCTTTCACCGGCACACGTTCGCGGGCTATTTACATTTTTAATTATATATGAAATCAGTGCCAATGTCAAGATTTTTGCGGCAATTCTACTCATATTTTGGCCCATATCTACCAATTTTGGATATACCCGTCCATAAAGTACAGCATGCTATCCCAGCATCTCGGTGGCTTGGTCTGTCGTGGCGTAGTCAGGCAACCCCTTGCCTCCTACCTGTAGTTACTGCAAGTATAATGCGGCCATGCGATTCATGCAAGTCACAGTTTAACCTCCTGCTCCAGTTCGAAGAGGGACGGCGTAGCAAGGTCAAATCCACCGATGGAAGGCTGTCAACCAGCAAGGGCTGGTGGCGCTGTGACTGCTCCCCTGACGAAGTCGGGGGTTTCAAGTGAATTGCTTTGACAGGCGAAGCGGCCACGTTTATAATGGCTGCGCTATGCCTGAATTGCCCGAAGTTGAGACAGTGGTCCGGGGATTGCGAGCGTCTCTGGTTGGACGCACCATCGTCGGGGTGGAAGTGCGCTGGGCGCGCAGCGTCATTCCACCCAACCCGACCGCTTTCGCCAGTCGTCTCACAGGCCAGGCGGTCACCGGTGTGGGGCGGCGTGGGAAATGGGTAGTGATCGCGCTAAGCGACGGCGACACGCTGCTGGTACACCTGCGCATGACCGGACAATTGGTGCTGGGGCCGGAAAAATGCCTCGACAACCGGCACGTCCGCGTGCTGTTCTTCCTCGATGACGGGCGGTGTCTGCGCTTCTCGGATGCACGCAAGTTTGGGCGGCTGCATCTGGTGGACGATCCGGCTGGCGTGCTGGATGAGTTGGGCCCCGAGCCTTTGGCGGATGATTTCACGGCAGCACGGCTACAGGAGATGCTGGCGCGTCGGCGCGGACGCATCAAGCCGCTGTTGCTCAACCAACGCTTCCTGGCTGGCCTGGGTAATATCTACACCGACGAGGCGCTGTGGCGGGCGCGTATCCATCCACTGCGCCGGGCTGACAGTCTCACTTCCACCGAGGTGCGACGGCTGCACCGAGCCATCCGGGCTGTGCTTCGGGCGGCTATCGCCAGCAGCGGCACGACGTTACGGGACGGGACTTACCAGCGGGCGGACGGCCGGTCGGGTGAGTTCGCCGACCGGCTGGCGGTCTATGGACGGGAGGGACACCTCTGCCCGCGCTGTGGTGCAACCATTGAGCGCATCAGGGTGAGCCAGCGCGGCACACACTTCTGCCCGCGCTGCCAATCCTTGCCGGAAGGCAAATTTTAAGGTTAAGCCTATTGACAACGGAGGAAATCTGGCGTAAAATGAAGATGAAAGGACGGAAGAGCGAGAGTTGGGGCAGCCGCCCCGGAACCTCCCGGCGTCGCTTCACCAAAGTGTGCCTCAGTTACTTCTGATTGAGGGCGAGGGTTAGACGGAGCAACCGTCCAGGTGGGCGAATGCGCTGGGGAAAGGCACGGGGCGATTGAGAGCAGCGGCCTGGCACCAATGGGCCGCTGCTCTATTTATTGCCCCGTCGCCCCCGTAATCCACTGCTCGTAGAGAGCGCGGTGCTCGTCGCCGGTGACCGCTTCCACGGCCGCCAGCCACTTCTCCGGCGTGGCAACAGCGTAGCGGTTGCGGGCGAAGTACGTCTGTAGAATCCCCCAGAAGGCCTCGTCTCCCACCTCGTGGCGCAGCGCGTGGAAGTAGAGCGGGCCTTTCTGGTAGACCACCGGCCCGTAATCCTCTTGGCTGTAGGCGGCAACCGGCGATCCTGCCGGTGCATCGCGCCCGGCCTCCACCAGTTCCTCGTAAGGCTGCCGGAAGACCTGCTCCAACAGTTCGGCCGCCAACTCCACCCCGTAGCGATCCTCGTAGTAGAGCAGCGTGCTGTACTGCACCAATGCCTCATCGAGCCAGGGCTCGTCCACCTGATCGTTCCCCACCAGGCTGTACCACCACTGGTGGGCTACCTCGTGCACCACGACCCACTCCATCCGTCCGCTGGGAGTCTCGTAGTACGCACTGTTGATGACCACCAGGCCAGGGTACTCGATCCCGCCGGCACGGGTGGGGGTCTCCACCACGTCTAACTCGGTGAAGGGGTAGGAGCCGAAGCGGGTGCTGAAAAGGCGCACCGCCTCAGTCGCCCAATCCAGTGCCCATTGACCTCCCTCCTGGTGGTCGGCGTAGAAGACACTGTTGACCGTTATCTCTTCCACGACACGGCTTTCCACCTGGTAATCCGGTCCCAGGACGGCGTTGGAATCCCGCATCGGGCCAGTGACGCAAGTCCAGGTGGCGCTGCCGTCGGGATTGGAGGCAGGCGCGGCGCAGGTGCCGGAGGCAATGAGCATCACGTCTGCCGGAGCGGTGATGCGCACGGTATAAAACGATGTCTCGGAGTAGACGGCATCGCCGTAGGTGGGCGGTAGTTCGATGTTCCAGCCCTCGTCGTCGTAGACCGGGATGAGGGGGTAGGCGTTGGCCAGGGCGAGCACTTCATCGTAATAGCCCAACTGCCGGTAGCCCTGGCTGGCATCGGTGGGGACGGCGAGGGCGAAGTCAATCTCCAGGTCGAGACTTGCGCCGGGCTCCAGCGGCGGGTCGAGGGGGAGGCGCAGCGCAGAGCCGTCCAGTTTGGTGGAGGGTACAGCCGGCTGTCCGTCAATCAAGGAGTTCGTCGTCGTCATCGCGCCGCCGTAGCCGGGCGTGTTGGGAAAGAGCCGCAGGTAGAGGGCGTCGAGGAGGATGTCCTCGGTGTTGGTGTAGTCTACGCGCTCGTGGCCGGTGATGGTAGCCGTGTCGGGGTCAATGGTCAGTTCGATCTCATAGCGCGTGGCGTCGGGGAACAGGTCCAGATCGGTGACGAACTCGAGACGCAGGGCCTGAGCGTGGTCGGGTGTGGGAGGGGTGGTGGGGGGAGGCGAGGCGCGGGGGGGTGTGGGTGTGTGGGAGGGGATAGGTGTGGGTGTGTGGGATGGGATGGGTGTGGGTGTATGGGATGGTGTGGAGGGGGTGGTAGGAAGGCATGCGGCGAGAAGCAGGAGGCAAAGGACAAGGGGCAGGAGACAAGATGCAAGATGCAAGATGCAGGAGGCAAAAGGCAAGCGTCGAATGGTCTCGGACATTGGTGCCCTCCTTTCACGAAGCGATCAGGAAGTCGGCTATCAATGCTGCCACCTTGTCCTCATGCCCGGCGAAGAAGTGGTCGGTGTGGGGAATGAGGCGCAGCGTCTTGGGCGGGCGCAGCCGCGCCACGTACTCGCGCAGCGCGTCGGAAGATGCCCAGGGGTCGTGCTCGCCGGCGATGAACAATTTGGGCCGCGGATCCGCGTCGAGGAAGGGGTCGGTGTAGTACTCCTGCACCAGCGAGATGCCGGCCAGCCAGCCCACACGGAGGTCACGGACGGCGTGGCGCAACCCCACCCCCGCGCCGAAGGAGTAGCCCACCACCGCCAGCCGGTCCGGGTCTACTTCCGCCTGGGTGCGCAGGAAATCCAATGCGCCGACTACGTCGTCCATCTCGTCGTGCCCCTCGTCGAAGGAGCCCGCGCTGCGGCCCGTGCCTCGGAAGTTGTACTGATGGACACAATGAACAAACGCCGCTTATCCTGACCGCCCGCTTGGTGCTCGATTCTACCCTGCCGGTCCCATCCGTGCAAGTCGGCACGAAGGAAGGGGGCAACCGGTGACCAGTGGAGTGGTGGTACCCAAGAGCACAGGGAGCTACTCAGCTCAGACTGTGCTCTTGGTGTTCTGGCAAGATATTGTGAGCTGAATCGGATGCACGGTGCCTGCCCCGGCTCAGCCGAGGTGTTCCATTATGATTTTCGACGAAATCTCTCTGGCGGCCTTTCTTACACAGGAAGCAACGGCCTGGACGTGGTCCGAGGTCAACCGGGTCGTAGGGCCTGAGACACTTACTGCTGCCATAGCACTCTGGTCATGTCCAAGAATCGGTGCCGCTATGCAGCGCACGCCGGGAAGGTACTCCTCGTTATCAACTGCGTAGCCTTGAGAGCGGATCATCTGTAGATGCGCCTTGAGCGTTGCCACATCGGTGATCGTGTTCGGAGTATAGCGTGTGAGAGGTTGAGCCTCCAGGATTGTTTTCTGCTCTTCCTCAGGAAGATAGGCCAGCATAGCCTTGCCTATGCTTGTGCAGTGCAAGGGCACCCGTGCGCCCAGGTGGGTCACCATTCGCAGAAACTCCTGGCTCTCAATCTTGTCAATGAAGAGTGCCTCTCCCCCACGTAAAATACACAGGTTTACTGTCTCATCGGTCTTCGACGCCAGCTGCTCGAGATAAGGACGCGCTTTCTCGCCGAAGCTCAGACGCTGAATGGCCCGTGCTCCATATTCGATCAGGTGGGTCCCCAAGATATATTTGAGCGTCCTGGGATCCTGCTCCACCAAGTCGTACCAATGGAGGGTGTCTAGGTGCCGGTAGACAGCGTTTACTGTCAATCCCAATGCAACGCTCAGTTCTGTTACACCCATCGGCTCGCTGGCGTCTCTGAGGGCGTCCAGAATGCTGATGGTCTTTTCCAACGAGCGAACGGGGTAAGTCGGTCTCGATTTCTTCGTCGTCACCGCGCCAATTTCCTGGCCTCTTCTTCCCGCATGTGGAAGCTGTTCTCCTCGCCCGGGAAGTGGCCTTCCTTCACCTCGGTTCGATAACGTGCTAGGGCTTCGCCAATGGCCGCTCGAAGATCGCAGTACTGCCGGGCATGTCTGACAGGAGACGGGTACAGACCCAGCATGTCGTGCGTAACCAGAGCTTGGCCATCGCACTCCACACCCGCACCGATTCCGATTACAGGAATGCTCGCCTCGGTTGTGATCAGCCCGGCGAGTTCCAAGGGCACGCATTCCAAGAGCAGAGCAAAGATTCCCTCCTGCTCCAAACCGCGAGCGTGTTCCAGAATCCGGCGGGCCGCGTCGGCTTGCCTGCCTTGGACCCGATAGCCACCCATCAACGCGGCGGTCTGCGGAGTAAGCCCCAGGTGACCCATGACCGGTACGCCGGCCTGGACGATAGCCCCTACCCGCCGTCGGATCAGTTCGTTGCCTCTCTCCACTTTGACTGCTTGCGCTCCGCCTTCCTTCACCAGGCGTTGGGCGTTTCGGATCGCTTGCTCGTCGCTGGCTTCGTAGGAACCAAAGGGCATGTCTGCGATCAGCATAGCGTGGTTTGTCGTGGCGGCCGCAGCCTGTGTGTGATGGATGACTTGTTCCAGGGTCACTGGCACTGTGTTCTCATAGCCCATGACCACCATCCCCAGCGAGTCGCCGACCAAAATGGTATCGATAAGTGCTGCGTCAATCAGGCTCGCGAAAAGGCAGTCATAGGCGGTCAGCAAAGTGATTTTCTTGCCCTGTTCTTTCATCTGTTGCAAATCGGGTATGGTAATCCTATTCATTGCCATTGAATTCTACGCCTTTTTTCTGGAATTTCAAGCTGGCGAAGGAACGGCTTCCTTTGTGATGTAGTTTCGCCGTCCTTTCTCAGATCTCGACTGCCCCGCCCAGGTAAGCTTCTTGAACGGCCCGGTTATCTGTCAGTCCCTGTGAAGATCCGGACAGGACGATCCTACCCGTCTCCAGCACGTAGCCTCGCTGTGCTACCGAAAGGGCCATCTGAGCGTTCTGCTCCACGAGTAGAATGGTGGTACCCCCGGTGTTGATATCCTCGATGATATCGTAAATCTCTTCGACCAGAATCGGAGCCAGTCCCATGGACGGCTCGTCGAGCAACAACAAGCGTGGGCGGGACATCAGGCCGCGGCCAATGGCCAGCATCTGTTGCTCGCCACCGGACAGCGTGCCGGCCAGTTGTCTGTGTCGCTCTTTCAGCCGAGGGAAGCGATGGTAGACGCGTTCCAGCCTCTGCTGGACCTCGCACTTATCGGAACAGGCATAGGCCCCCAGGATCAGGTTTTCTTGGATGGTCATCTGACCGAAGACCCGGCGCCCCTCCGGCACGTGCGAGATGCCGAGCGCTACGATGTTGTGTGGCTTCTCTTGGAGGATCTCCCTTCCCTCAAAAAGGATGCCGCCGGATTGGGCAGGCACCAGTCCGGAGATGGTGCGCAAGGTGGTGCTTTTTCCTGCTCCGTTGGCTCCAATCAGCGTGACAATCTCTCCCTCCCGCACATTGAGGGAGATGCCTTGCAAGGCGTGAATGGAATCGTAGAATACGTCCAGACGGTCAATTTGCAGCAGCATGTTGACCTGCTTGCCTGCCCAGATATGCTTCGATCACCCGTGGGTCTCTCTGAATCTCGTGGGGGCTCCCTCGGGCGATGATCTCGCCAAAGTCCATCACCAGGATGCTCTGGCAAATGCCCATCACCACCCTCATCTGATGTTCGATAAGGAGGATCGTGAGGTGAAACCGCTCTTTGACGAGCTCGATTAGCTGCATCAGGCTCTCGATTTCCTGAGGGTTCATACCCGCTGCTGGCTCGTCCAGCAGCAACAACCGAGGCTGCATGGCCAGTGCGCGGGCGATCTCCAGCTTGCGTTGCTCTCCATACGGGAGGTTCCTGGCGACTTCTCCCGCCCGATCCTGGAGGCCGAAGGTGGCGAGGAGTTCCCGGGCTTCCTCGGCTAGCCTCTTCTCTCCCCATCGAAACTTCCTGGTCCGGACAACGGAGTCGAGCAGGCTATACCCGGCGTAGGGATGGTGAGCAATTCGGACGTTCTCCAGAACGGTGAGTTCCTTGAAGAGACGGATGTTCTGAAAGGTCCGGGCGATCCCCCGCGCTGCTACCTGGTGCGACTTCAGCCCGGTGATCTCCTCCCCGCAGAACTGGATCGAGCCTTCGGTGGGGCGGTAGATGCCACTGATGAGGTTGAAAACCGTCGTCTTTCCCGCACCGTTTGGCCCGATCAGTCCCACCAAGTTCCCCTCGCGCAACGCCAGGCTGGCCCCCTTGACGGCCTGCAGACCTCCAAAGGACTTGTTGAGTTCCTGGATCTCCAACAGTGGTATAGCGCTATCTCCCATTTCCATCCGCCAGTGCGGTTCTTGCCCTTCTCCACACCTGATCTGTGATGTGCTTGATGCGGGGAAGCGGATTGTAAAGGACGAAGATGATCAAAATGACAGGATAGATAACGAGGCGCAGGTCCTGTGAGAAACGGAGCACCTCCGGCAAGATCGTCAGCGCGATGGCGGCGATAATCGAGCCAGGGATACTGGCCATCCCGCCGACGACGAGCATCAACAGGATGTCGATGGACTTGAGAAAGGTGAACTGGCTGGGGTGGGCCAGTTGCAACAAGTGGGCCAGGAGTCCTCCGGCCAGGCCGGCAAAGAAAGAAGCCAGCGTGAAGGCCAGATTCTTGTAACGGGCGGTGTTCACCCCGAGGGACTCTGCGGCAACCTCGTCCTCGCGGATGGCAACACACTGGCTGCCGTAGATGGACCAGACAAAGTTTCGCATGACAAGCACACTGCCCACAGTCAGCAGAGTGACCCAGGTGAAGTTGGTCAACTTCGGGATGGCCGTGAATCCCCGCGGGCCACCGACGAAGTCGAGGTTGTTGAAGAGCACTATCACCACCTGGTTGAATCCCAACGTCGCGATCGCAAGGTAGTCTCCCTTCAATCTCAGAGTGGGGATGCCGATCAGGTAGGCCGCCAGGGCGGCGGCGAGTGCACCGGCGAGGAGGCTGGCCAGGAAGGTGGGTTCCCGCATGGCGAAGGGAGTGGCTGGCCCTATATCGAAGATCAGCTTGCTGAACATCGCCGAAACGTAGGCCCCAATCGCCATGAATCCGGCATGGCCGAGGGAGAATTGTCCGGTGAAACCGGTGATCACGTTGAGGCTAACGGTCAGGATGGCGTTGGTCAGCCCTACCATGACAATGAATAGGACATAGTTGGATAGCAACCCGGCCGAGTTCAAGCCTTGCAGAAGTGCGTAGGTGAGCAGGGTCGCTATCGTGTAGATCCCGTTCTTTCGTGTCAGGAATTGCACCTAGACTTTCTCTGCAGTCGGTTCGCCGAGCAGGCCCGTGGGACGGAATAGCAGGACGGCGATCAACACGACGAAGAAAATACCTTCTGCCACCTGGGAATAGGCTGCTGTAGCGAAGGTCTCTACGATCCCCATGATCAGTCCCCCCACCATCGCTCCGGGGATATTCCCAATTCCCCCGAATACGGCCGCCACAAATGCCTTCAGGCCTGGCACGATCCCCATGTAGGGACTCAACCGGGGATAGGCCACGCTCATCAGGATGCCTGCCGCACCCGCCAGGATGCCGCCGATGGCGAAAGTGACGGCTATCACGAAGTCCACGTTTATACCCATGAGACGGGCGGCGTCCGAATCTTGAGAGACGGCCCGCATCGCCATACCAATCTTAGTCCTTTTAATGACGTATTGCAGAATCGCCATGAGTACGACGGCAACCACGATATTGAATACCTGGATGTTGGTCACGACAACGTTCGGGGTGACAGCGTAGTTTTGAGTGGTGATGACGTCGGGGAAGCGGCGGAAGCCGGGGCCGATGAAAGGCAAGGTGCGCGCTCCGTTTTCCAGGAATAGAGATACTCCCATGGCGGTGACCAGCGCATAGAGGCGGGGCTGGTTGCGCAGAGGTTTGTACGCGATCCGGTCCATCAGCACGCCGCCCAGCCCACAAACGAGCATGGCCAGGAGAGAGGCAACTGGGAACGGTACGGCAAGGTAGACGATACTGAGATAGGCGACGTAACTGCCGATCATAATCAGATCGCCGTGGGCAAAGTTGATGAGTTTAATGATGCCATACACCATGGTGTAGCCCAGGGCAATGAGGGCGTAGATGGTTCCAACTTGGATACCGTTGATCAACTGGCTCAGCAATTGCTCCATAGTTGAGGCAGATCCCTTTGTCAGAGCCGAGGGTGCGAGGGCAAGCCACCTCGCCCTCGCACCTGGATGCAGAAGCCGGTTACGGCTGGAAGCTCATGACGTAGACAGTAGTGCCATTCTCGATCTGCAAGATGGCGGCCGGCAGTGTCGTCGGGTCACCGTTTTCATTGAAGCTGATGTCGCCCTGCGCGGCAGCCAGGTTGCTCGTGGCCGCCATTGCTGCCCGAATGGCTTCTCCGTCTGTGCTCTCCGCTCTCCGGATGGCGTCGAGGGCTGTCAGAGCGGCGTCGTAGCCCATGATCGCCAGCAGGTCGGGCTCCGCTCCGTACTTCTCGGTATAGGCTTCGACGAAGGCCCTTGTCTCCGCGCGGGGGTCCTCTTTGGAGAAGTGACTGGTGTAGTAGGCCCCATCCAGGGTAGCAAGGTCAAGGTCAGGGGAGTCCCATCCATCGGCGCCGAGGAACTGCGCTTCCAGTCCAACCTCCCGGGCCTGCCTGCCGATCAAATTGGCATCGTTGTAGAAATCAGGGAAGAAGAAAACGTCGGGCGAGGTGGCTTTGATATTGGTGAGCTGGGCGCGGAAGTCGATCGCATCCGTCGGGTGGGTTTCGATCGTCGTGATCATACCACCCAGTTCCTCAAAGGTCTCTGCGAATATCTCGGAGACGCTCTTGGCGTAGTCATTTCCAAGATCGTAGAGGATGGCTGCTGAGGTGGCGCCCAGTTCCTCGTACGCGAACTTCGCCATCACCAAACCCTGGAAGTCATCGGTCCAGCAGCTGCGGAACACGAAATCCTTCCCGGGCGTGATGTCCGGGTTCGTGCCCGTGACCACGATCGGGATTTCGGCTTCCTCGGCAATTGGAGCCGCAGCCATGCCGACCTTGCTCGGGATAGGTCCCACGATCGCCACGACGTGGTCCTGCTCGATCAGCTTCTGGGTAGCGTTGGCTCCGATCAGGGGGTCACCCTGGGAGTCCTCGTGGATGACCACGACGGTTCTCCCGAGCAATCCACCCTGTTCGTTGACCTGCTCGACGGCTAGATCTACGGCGTTCTTGTGGGACTGACCGTAGGTGGAGATTGGGCCGGTCAGAGGGGCAACGCTGCCGATCTTGATCTCTTGGGCCTCCTGGCCCCCGCAGCTGGTGAAGAAGGCGGAGGCTAGAAAGGCTATCAACACCGGAATTGAGACAACCCGTGGAATTCTGTGCATCCTGTCATCCCTCCTGGATTAGTTTACTTGGATTCGCTTCTCGTTTCCGTCTTGAGGCATACTAAGCAATGCATTCTGGGACACTGGTTCCATGGCATCACCTCCTTCCGACCGATCCAATGCCGTCTGGTGCCATCTGGACTACCTGCGATGGCCTACTCTCGTTTTGGCGCCAGTAGGCCATGGAAGCGTCAATTCGTGGGCGTGACTGGGCCTACCACATCGTGTGAGTCTTGGCTTTCACTGACAGTTGGAGACGTGGGGGAACTGGGTTCAATAAACCGGCGTGCCCTCCTTCTGCACGAGTTCCTTGAAAGCGGCGATCAGTTGGCCAGTGATGGGGCCAGGCACACCGGTGCCAATAGGTCGCCCGTCCACCTCTATGACAGAGACAATTTCTGCCCCTGTGCCACACGCAAAAGCCTCGTCCGCGGTGTAGACATCGCCAAGCGTCAGATTCTTCTCTTCCGTCTTCAACCCAGCCTGTTGGGCTAAAGCCAGTACGGTCCTACGGGTGATCCCGTTGAGAATATTGACCGTGGTCGGAGAGATGAGTGCACCGTCCTTGACGATCAGAAAATTCTCCCCCGGCCCTTCGGCCACAAAGCCATAAATGTCGAGAATCAAAGCTTCGTCGGCGCTGGCTGCCCGGGCCTCCAGTTTGGCCAGGACGCTATTGAGATAGCCGACGTGCTTGACGCGAGAGTCGATACTCTGAGGCGGCACCCGGCGGACCGCCACCGTTTTCATAGTGATGCCTTCCTCGCCGAGGAAAGGCGCCCAGGGGTGGGCGAAAACAATCACGGTTGGGGAAAGGTCATCGCTTGGATCGACGCCCATGGCCCCGACGCCACGGGTTACGATGGGTCGGATGTGCGCATCCTGCAGCCTGTTGCGGCGCAGGGTCTCCAGGATGACCTCCTTCATCTCGGCCTTGCTCAGTGGGATCCTGAGGCATACGACATAGGCTGACTCGTACAGCCGGTCGAGGTGCTCATCAAGTTTGAAAACCCTACCCGAATACTCGCGTATCCCTTCGAAGACGGCGTCGCTGTACAGGAGCCCGCGGTCGAAAACGGATATCTTAGCTTCTGGCCCTGGTACGAACTGGCCATTGATGTAGACGATCAAGTCTGCGATGTTGAGCATTTGACATCCTCCGTGGCTTGGATTGGTTATCTCTGAGACGGCTTGATGGTTTGCTCCAGCCTGCTTTCGCCATAGAACGGGAGTCCCGGATCCACACGCGGGAGCGGTTGGATGGAGTGTTTGGCTTCCGCGCAGACGTGCATTCATGAGGCAAACAGGCCTCGACAAAAAGAGGAGCGATCCTTGGTTTCATACGTTGCAAAGGGAATGGCTTCTTTGTTAGGGGATTCTATATTACAGAATCTCATTCTATAATATAAATTATACCACATATTTCGCTGTTTGTCAACCAAGCGAGAGTGATGACTGTTCCAAGAATGGAGAAGTCTGTGGTAAGATAAGAGACTCCTCCCGCGTCTATCCGCCGCCCACCGGCGGGAAGACGCCCACCTCGTCCCCGTCGCTGAGCGCGTATTCCTCTCCCCGCACGATGCCGTTGACGAAGACGACCTTGACCTCGTCGGCGGGCAGGTGCAGATGCTCGATTAACTGTCCCATGGTTGTACCATCCGGCAGTTCCACCGGCATCGGTTCGCCGATCCCTAGGTTGGGGTAGTGGCGACGAAGGGTCGCGAATATCTTGACGTGCACAGTCATCACCTATACGTCTCCCCATGTTATTTGTTCAATTGTTCATTGCTTCATTGCTTCATTGTTCATTGCTTCATTGTCTCATTGTTCATTGCTTCATTGTCTCATTGTTCATTGCTCCTCCCCTTCATCACGTACCGCATCACCTCATCCACGCTCAACTGCTCGATGCCCAACTTGTCCAGCGTGCGCCCACGCCGCCAGTAATCGGTCTGGTGGACGATACATGCCAGCCGGATGATGCTGTCCATCCCCCGCACTCGCACGCCGTATCGCTGCCCCAGCGCGGCAATGGACACCAGGCTCATCGGTACATCTTCCGTGATGTAGCGGTGGTTCAGCGTGGGCGGGGCCTTGATGCCACGATAGCCGGGTTGGTTGTGGATCGCCTCGTGCAGGGTCGCGCCGTTGGCATCGTAGGCCATCTTCAACCACTCCATCCCCGTCCGGGCGCGGATGCCCAGTGCCGCAGCGACGGTCACCCTCTCCCGGTCCAGCGCCTCCAGGATGCGGGCCACCGATGGGGTCGCGCCGTCAATGTAGAACTGGAACTCGCCGGCTGTGGATTCGATGCGCCCGGCGTTGAGGAGAGTGAGGGCGGGATGGAAGATGGCCCCCATGTTGTTCAGGCTGGTGTGCAGCACGCTCGTGCCGTCAATGAACAGGGGGAAGGCCGCGGACAGCGCCTCCAGCACCCGCCCTGTGCGGGTGGCCGGCAGCGCCGCCACAGGCACCGCGTCTTTGATGCGAAAGATGCGGGCCTGGGCTGGGCCCTCGGAGCGGCTGGCGTAGACCAGCGTCTCCGCCTCGGCCACGGTGACGTCGGCCTGGCAGCCATTGTCGTTCAACACCTTGACAAACTCCAGGGCGCCGCCGGTGCGCCCTGGGTTCAGCACGACGATCTGTTCGTCGCGCAGATAGGGGGCGGCGGCCTTGGCGATGTCGGCGTGGGCTGTGGCGGGCACGACTACCATGATGACTTCGGCGTGCTCCAGTGCCTCGCCCATGTCTGAGGTGACCAGGGCCAGCGGGCCGAAGCCGTGTGGTCCTCCCTCGTAACTCTCCAACTCGATTCCACCCCGTGCTTTGATGGCGGCGACGTGCTCCGGCGTGCGGTTGTACAGCGTGACGGGGAAGCCCATCAGCGCCAGGTGCGCCGCCATGGCCTTGCCGCCGTGGCCGGCGCCGACGACTGTGTAGTGTGTCTCCTTGCTCATTCAGTTTTCCTCCTATTCCTATTCCTACCACTACAACGAGACTTCGTCATTCTGAGGAGCAAAGCGACGAAGAATCTCGCTTTACACTGATGAATTTCCAGCCGGGAACGAGATTCTTCGCTTCCTTCGGCTTCGCTCAGGACAGGCTCCTTCGGTCGCTCAGAATGACACAGAATCGGGAAATCTCGTTGTAGTACTACGATCTCGGCGCGATATGTAAAAAGTCCGCCTGATCCGTGACTATTCGTGTCCTATTTTGAGTTCTTAAATCACCCCATAGAACATGAAACGTGAAACGTGATAGGGGCGTAGAGGCCGCTTATCCGAGCCGGATGCCCAGGTCGGCGATGCGCTCTTCCTCCGACAGCGGCCGCTTGGTTGTCGGGTCCACTGCCACGCAGGCACCGCGCTGGTCTACGCGGGTGACGATCTGCCCGCGGGCGAAGGGGTTGTTGCGCAGGTGGGGGGCATCCATCACTCCCGCCGTGACTGCCCGCGCCAGCGTGGCCGAGTCGGTGAATGGGTCGGCCACGTCTGGCTTGGCCAGGGCGCGAATAGCCTCCAGCGTGACTTGGGCCTCTCGGATCAGTTCCTCCTTGCGCTCCTGGACGGCAGGGGCGGCGGTCATATCCGGCTGGCCGTGGAGCGCGTTCTCGACGGCGCGGCGAGCCAGTTTGCAGGCCTCGATCACGTCGTCGGCGGTGGCGGCGTGATGGGCCTCGGTGTGGCCGACGACGTGGAGGATGTGGGGGCGTAGTGCCATCTGCAGGTAGACGCTGGTCGCCAGGTGGGCACGGGCTGCGTCCGGGTCCAGCGGGTAACTGAGGAGCCCCGTGCGCGTCTGCCGCCAGATGCGGAACCCCTCCCCCACCTTCCCCCCCAAAGTTGGGGGGGACTGAGGGGGGGTGGGAGGAGAGACTCCCCCTTCCCTCGCAGGGAAGGGGGCTGGGGGGTTAGGTCGAGAGATCGGCGCGATCATCTCCAGGCAGGCCAGCATCTTGGCCAGGTCCATCGCGTCAGAGAGACCCGGCGGGCTGTTGAACATCATCTGGGCGATGTAGTCACGCACGCCGAAGGCGCGGGCGTTGTAGGCTGAAAGATAGGCCGAGACGACGAAGATCACGTCCGGTGCGTCACGCAACCCCCAATGATGCGGCTCGTTCAATTCGACCGGGATGTCCCGTTCGCCGTACCAGGCCATCACCTTCTGGTGCTCGTGGATGGAGTCCTCAAGATTCCACGGCCCACGCCCGTCCATAAGGTTGAACCAGAAGATAGGGATGGCACACCAGGCGATGTTGATCGTCTCCACGTACATCTCGGCCAGACGGATGAAGTCGTCGCTGCCGGAGTAGGTGCGCAGGAGGGGGAAGTTACCGCGACGGCTGGCAGCGTAGAGGGCACGGTAGTCGTCGGCACTGCGCACCGGGACGCCGCCCGCCCCCCTGCGGCGCGGGTTCTGCCGCTCCGGGTGGAAGAAGTTGGCCTGAGCGTCCTGGTCAATGCCCAGGGACACGACGTCCAGCACGTGGGCCTCGGCGATGCGGGCGATCCCCTCGCGGGTGGCCTCGACCGTCGGCAGGCCGAAGTGGTGGCGAATGATGGGGAAGTGGGCCTTCCAGGCGATGCGCTCGACCGTTGTCTGGGGGAAGTCGGCCTCGGTCAGGCCGGCCTGGGGCTGGCCCTTCAGGTAGGCCAGGACCGCCTCCTCTGGTTCGCCGCCCTCGAACACGCGCTCGAAGAAGCCGATGGCCTGTGCCCGCTCTGCCACCGGCGGAGTGCCACCGAAAGCGAAGCGCACACCGGCGGCACGCAGGTCGTCCGCCGCTTCCGCAAATTCACCCAGCAACCGCTCGCCCGTCTCTGGCGTCAACCGGTAGGAGACGCCGACCAGGTCGGCCTGCTCGCGCCGGGCCGCTTCCAACACCTCCTCGACCGGCACCGCCGGGCCGAGGAATACAGTTCGCCAGCCAGCCGCCTCGGCCAGTCGCAGAAAGTTCAGCACCCCGGCCACGTGGACACACTCGCCCAGGGCGCCGGCGACGACTATCTTCATAACTTCACCTCCTACACAAGTATATGGGGAAGCGCCTATATGTCAACTCTCTCTGCTCGCTGCAGCCCGCTGTACGTCCGCCGAATCATGTGTGGACAATCGCCAGCGGTCAGTTGACTACCCTATGAGGTATGCTACAATGGATTTGTGCGCAGCGCTGCGTTACCCCTGACGCCTCACACAGGACGAACTGAGGGTGCGCCATGTCCAGCCAATCGAAGGCCGAACAGCAAACTGGGCTCACAGCGGCAGACCTGCGGATCTACCTGCTGGGTCCGCCCAGGGCGGAGTGGGCCGGGCGCGCCCTGGCTATCCCCCGCCGCCAGGTCCGCGCCCTGCTCTACCGCCTGGCAGCCCGGCTGGACCCGGTCCCCCGCGAGCACCTATGCTTTCTCTTCTGGCCCCATACCCCAGAATCCACCGCTCGCCGCAACCTCAGCCACCTGCTGACTCATCTCCGCAATACCCTGCCCACACCCAAGGTGCTGCTGGCGGCTGACGATCACGTTCGCCTGGACCCTCATCGGGCCTGGTCGGACACGGCGGCCTTTGACCGCCTCTGCGCTGGAGGGGGTCTGCGTGCTCTCCAACAGGCCGTGGACCTCTATCGCAAGCCGTTCCTGGCCGGCTTCTCCCTGCCCAATGGCCCCGAGTTCGAGGCATGGGCCACGCTGGAGCAGCGCGCCTGGGAGCGCCTATACCTGAAGGCGCTGGCAGGGCTGATCGAGGAACAGACGGCCGGAGGCAACTACGACGTCGCCATCGCCTATGCCCGGCGCTACCTGGAAGCCGACGATCTGGCCGAGGACGTGCACCGCCGCCTCATCACCCTCTACGCCGCCACCGGGGATCGGAGCGCAGCCCTACGGCAGTTCGAACGCTGCGCGGCGGTCCTAGAGCGCGAACTTGGTGTCAGCCCGCTGCCGGAGACGCGGGCCGCCTACCGGGCCATCTTGGACGGTCGGCCGCCACCGCTGCAGCGCCCGGTGGTAGAATCGGCGTGGGCGACCTTGCCCGGCCTGGATGTGCCGCTGGTCGGGCGTGACGGGGCGCTGCGCCGACTGGAGCGGGCCTACGCCCGTGTCCGAATGGGCCACGGAGGGGTGGTCCTGATCTCGGGTGAAGCCGGCATCGGCAAGTCGCGCCTGATGCGGGACTTCGCCACGCGCCTGCAGGGCCAGGCGCTGATCCTGGTGGGTGTCGGTATGGCCAGCGAGCGGGCGCTCCCCTACCAGCCCATTGCCCAGGCTCTGCGTTCGACGCTGAACGTGGAACGTTTAACGTTCAACGTTCAATCCACCTGGTTGGCCGAAGCGTCCCGGTTGTTGCCCGAGCTATGTGCATTGCATCCTGACTTGCCGCCGCCGATGCTGGCAGAGCCAGACGAGGCCCGTGCTCGGCTGTTCGAAGCGCTGTGCCGGATCACCCTGGGTCTGGCTGTTAGTCCCCACCCCGTGCTCCTGTGCCTGGACGATCTCCACTGGGCCGACGGCGCCACCCTGGACTGGCTGGTCTACATGGGCCGTCGCCTCCGGGGCAGCCGGTTGTTGGTCATCGGGGCGTATCGCGCCGAAGAGGCCGATGCCGTGGGCGAACTGCGCCGCGGCCTGGCCCGGCTGGGCGTCCTCTCCGAGATGAGGCTGTCGGGGCTGGACGCAAATGCGGTTCTTGCGCTCCTGCGCCACCTGGAAGGCCATGTGCCCGGTGACCAGGCCCTGGCCGATCGGCTCCAGAAAGCCACGGGCGGCAATCCCTTCTTCCTGTTGGAGACGCTGCGGGTGCTCATCGAAGCCGGTCGGCTGCCGGGAGATCTGGCTGACCTGGAAGACCTCCCCCTGCCCGACACCGTCCGGCAAGCGGTGGAGGCGCGCCTGGAGCGTCTCAGCCCGGTGGCCCGGCAGGTGCTGGAGGCCGGCGCCATCTTGGGTCTGACCTTCGGCTTTGACCTGGTGCGCCTCACGGCGGGGCGCCGGGAATTGGAAACGATGGACGGCCTGGACAAACTGGTAGCCCGGCACCTGCTGGTGGAGCAGGACACCGGCTACCGGTTCCACCACGACCTCATCCGGCGGGTGGTGGAGGCAGGCCTGAGCCCGATGCGACGCCAGTTGCTGCACCGGCGTGCCGGCCGGGCACTGGAGCAACTCGAACCGGGTGAGGTGGTGGCCCTGGCATACCACTTCGATGCTGGCGGCGAGGGGGAGAAGGCATTACACTACCACGGCCTGGCGGCTCAGAGGGCCGAGGCGCTGTTCGCCTGGCGGGAGGCCGAGGGGCATCAGAGCCGGATGCTGGTGCTGCTGGATCGGCTTGATCCAGATTGCTCGGAGCCGATCTGCCTGGCCCAGCGTGGGCAGGTGCTGGCCGCCCGGGCCCACCTGCGCTATCTCCAGGGCCGGCTGGCAGAACGGGACACCGACCTGGCTTCCCTGACAGCCCTGACCAAGGTCAGCGGCGACGATCGCCTGCGCCTGCAAGCGTTGGCCCACCGGGTCCGCTACCTGAATCTGGACGGGCAGCACGGGGAGGCCATCACCGCGGCTGAGGAGGGCCTGGCCCTGGCCGACCGTCTGGATCACACGCCAGCCCGTTCCCGCTTCCTGGCCCAGATTGGCCTCGCTCACTACTTCCTGGGCCAGCCGCAGCCAGCGCTCACTGCCCTCGAATCCGCCCTGACGGTGGCTGGTGAGGAGGCCAACCCTGGGGTGCGGGGACGTATCACCCGCATCCTGGGCTACGTGCACCTCCATCTTGGGGACTACACCCGGGCGCTCGCCTATAAGCAGGAAGCATACACTTGTCATCAGGCGGTGGGCGACCACAACCGGATGGCCTGGGACGGCCTGAACATTGGCTTTCTGCACCTGAAGCTGGGGCACTTCGCCGCAGCCGAGCGGCACCTGACCGAGAGCCTGGCCCTGGCCCGACAGATCGGCGCCCGGCCGGCCCAGGCGTACGCCCTGACTTACCTGGGCTACTGGGAGCTGTACCGGGGTCAGTATGCCGCTGCGGCCAACCGCTTTCGGCAGGCTCTTCCTGAGCAGCAGGCGGTACGCAGCAGGCATGGGATGGAGGCGGCTGAGGGCGGGCTGGGGCTGGCTCTCTACCACCTGGGCGACCTCGCCGAGGCCCGGCATTGGCTGGAGAGCGCCGTCGAACGGTCCCGGTCGCTTAGCCACTGCCGGTGTCTGCCTGAGGTGCTCGTCGGGCTCGGCTTGGTGGAGCTGGCAGACTGCCATCTGCTGGCGGCACACCGCTGCCTGACCGAAGCCGTGGAGCTGGCCCGGGCCAGCGAGTGCCGGGAGAACCTGGCGGCGGGGCTGGCCGCCTTGGCCTGGGTCGAGCGGCAGCGGGGCGATCCCACAGGTGCTCTGGCTCATGCCTACAAAGCGGTGCGCGTCGCCAAGGAGATCGCCCTGCCGGTCTGCGAGATGTGGGGCGAGATGGAGGCCGGCTTGGCTCTGCTGGCTCAGGACGAGCCGCCGGCGGCCCTGGAGCATACCAGGCGGGCCGTCACCCTGGTGCCCCAGGCCCACGAAGGCTGGATCGGCACCGAGCAGGTTCACCGCGCCCACGCCCGGGTCCTGCAGGCCCTGGGCCTCATTGGGGCAGCCGACGAGCAGGCCCGGCGGGCCGATGCGATCATCGAGGCCAAGGCTGGCCGCATCCTCAATCCTGAGTAGCAGCGCCGCTACCTGGAGTCGAGATTGCGAATTCTGTAGCCACTCTGTAGCCACCCCTGTGCTAAACTTCCACTAAGTAGGTCACAGAAAGTTCCTTATGCTCTCTTGGCCGATAGATGCCATGCTTGTTCAAGAGACTTTTTGCTACCTACAGATGTGGGCTCTGGGCCAGTCCTCAGGATGCCAAAGATTCCCGACAAATCAGGTGGGCGGCGGGCTGGCGCCCCCACACCATATATCGTGCGAGGAGGTAGAGGCAATGGAGAAGATGAAATTGGTCGAGGCTATCGCGAGAAAACTAGAGCTTGAACCTAGACGGGCAGAACTTGCTGTAGATGCAGTGATTGCGGAATTGGTCTCACCCTGGATCGTGGCAAGGCCAGGGGAAGAAGTAGCATTGCTTGACAACAGTTGTACTAACAACTGCAAACAACCAATGGCTGCGGAGTTTGAAGCGCCTATCCAGAGATCCTGAAGGAGTAAATCGTGGGGAGAGGATATGAGAAAAAAGGATCCTTTGGATTCTGCCTTTCATATTCTCCCCCCACTCCCCAGCCGTGCTCATTACACGGCCAGTTGCTACCGCCGCTTGCAACGCTGGATGCATAACCCCAAATAGGGGAAGGTCACGACCTTGTCCTATGCTGGTAGCTCGAATATGCGCCGTGCCACCATGTGTGGTATGATCGCGAATTTGAGCTGCTAGTAGTTGGCCCCTCAGACCTTCTATGGCCCCATGATCCAGGTTGCCCTCTTCCCCCAGCCCGCTCTCTCCTCTCCGAAATTTTACCACAATGCGGTGAAACGATTAAGACCGTCAGTAAGAACACCCTGGAATCCATGAAAGGGAGTATGTAATGTCCGAAAGTTCTTCTACTAGAACAAGGATCCTTCTTGCCCAGTTACCCCATCCATCATATATAGATCGAAATGTCCCTCTAGCCGCAGGATACTTGAAGGCATCAGCGTACAGACATGGTTTATTGGAAGAGGTTGACATCGAGATATTAGGCCCTGTTCTCTCCGATTATAGCGGGTGTCAGAGGTTGATCGACACTATAATCTCTATGAGCCCGGACATATTGGGCTTTTCTCTCTATTTATGGAATGTGGAACGTACTCTATACAATATTGAGAAAATCAAGGCAAAATTGCCTTACCTGAAAGTCCTTGTGGGTGGGCCCGAAGTAACCAGGAACTCAACCTATATCCTCTCCAATCCCGATATTGACATTGCCGTTTTTGGAGAAGGTGAAATTACCTTTGTGGAGGTTATAAGGCACATCCTCCATGGGCAACCTGCGATAGACAAGATTTCAGGTATATGCTATCGCAAGAATGATGATGTTGTTGTCAACAGACCCAGAAAGAGGATTACAGATCTAGAGCTTATCCCTTCTCCATATCTTCTGGGGTTTATAGACCCCAGGGAATATAGAGAGATGATGCTATTTACCATGAGGGGCTGTATGCTGGGCTGCGCCTATTGCTCTTGGACCGGCCGTGGAAAGCTAAGGGCCTTTGCCATAGAGAGACTTCGGAAGGAATTGACCCTGGCAAAGAAAACGGGAGAGGAGATGATTGTTTCTATACTGGATTCCGCCTTTAATGCCTCTCCGGTATTTTTTGAATTCTGCGAAATGGCACAGGAGATCAATAAAGACAAGACTCTGAAGTTCAACTGTTTTGTTCAGGCCGATCTTGTTGATGAGGAGACAGCAAGGCTATTAAAAGCGAGCAATTTTACAGGTGTTGAAGTCGGGCTCCAGAGCACTGACCCTAAAGTCCTCGCTAATGTAAATCGCTCCATAGGCCTGGCTGAGTTCCTGAGGGGGGTCAGAATCCTTCAAAAGGAAGGCATCCCGCTAAAGGTTGACACCATTCTGGGACTACCAGGTGATTCACTGGCGACATTTGAAGAGACGATGAGATTTGTTTCGGATAATGAGTTGAATCCTCTCATATTCAATTTATCTCTGGGACATGGGGCCAAATTGAGACGACAGGCAAAGGAATTTGGTGCAAAAGTGCAAACGGCTCCTCCCTTTTATGTCCTTGAGACCAGCACCTTTACTCGTCGGGAGCTCGAAACTGCCCTCAATCGTCATAAAGAGGTTTCCGCAGACTTTGATAAAATACTAAACGTTCATTATCCATCCATCCTTTCAAGCCTGCATTCTTTTGATTATCACATTGGCAGCTATGATGGCTTTCATCCCCAAAGTATTGACTATCCTATCAGAAATATCATTCTTAAGATAGAGACACCTCCTAAGGCATCGCCTCAGGTAAATAAACTGGCAGAACTGATCGGTCACAAGGTGGCTAACGATCTATCCATTCTGTGGATTGGTAATGGTGAGAACCTACCGAACTCCCTTTGGTTGATACAAGTTTTGTTTACTGAAATATCTCGTAGGAATCCACATATAACTTGGGATATCCACCTTGAGACCAAAGGTTGTGATCCATCTCAGGCTTTGCTGGAAGAAATCGTCTCTTTTATCCGAAAGCCAAAGGTTTACCTCGACTATCGTGATGAATTGTTCCCCCAGGGTTTGCCCAGTGTGCGTAGGAAGAGTGTCAATATTTTTGCACACTTGCCTTGTAATAGAGGTCAAACAGAACTTCAGGTGAATGAGTCGAATTGTATTCGAACTGCGACAATCGTTGATCAAGAAGTTGTTCAGTATCAGGTTCAGAAACTTATTGAGGCAAGCGGGTGTGGCTTTTTAATAGATTTCCCGGTAGGGTCGGATATCGGTTTTGTAAGGGAATCTATGGGTTTGTTATACACGTTGGGGAGGGATGTCTTTTTCAAAGATTGGGTCTTGCAGAGAGTATGGGAACAAGAGTACCTCAGGATTACACCGGAGAAGCAGCCTCATTATGAGTTAGTAATTGACCAGGATATGAATCTTTTTGGGAAATTTTTCGATGAGAGCGAATTGTTTTGGGATGCCATAACGAAGTGGGGAATGTTTAGGCCAGAGTATTCGGGTTTGGATATTGTTAAGGTTATCACTGACAAGATAGCCTCCGGGTTTTCAGTGACAGAAAAAACAGCCGAGGTTTCAGCAGGAGGATAATGTGGGTTCCAAATATATCAAGTGGGATATCACCAATAGGTGCAATCTACGTTGCACTCACTGTTCAGTAGGAAATAGATACTTTACGGGAGAGATACAGGAGATACCGGTTGAGCAGAAACTCGAAATAGTTGATAAGCTGGTGGATGGTGGTGTTGAGGGTATCTCCTTGCTTGGAGGGGAACCTCTGGTTATGGGGGAGGACTTTTTTTCTGTCGTTGAGCATGCTGTGTCAAGGGGCCTGAAGATTTCACTTGTAACTAACGGACTCCTTCTGAACGGCAGAGTGATGGAAAGAGTAGTAGATGCTGGGATCGATCGTATTGTTATCAGCCTGGAAGGGGCTACTAAAGAGACCCATGAATTCGTCAGAGGGAAGAATACCCACGAAAGGCTGGTCTATAATATAACAAACCTTACAACACATATAAAGAAGAGGGATGTCCCCATACATGTCAATGTTAATACTGTCCTGAACCGTTTAAATTATTCGGAGATTGATCAGTTGATAGACTTATGTCTGAGGTTGGGGGTAAATGAATGGACGTTGCTTTCCCTGGTAGGCGTAGGCTTTGCAGAGGACAATATAAGCAGCCTTGCGATAACGCCAAAACAAGAGATAGAGGCCGCGAAAACGATTGCTCGGAGGTATTCATCGGGCAAGAACATGGACGAATTGACGATTTCTCCCCAGGTTTATCCTCTGATCTGCGACTATATTGAAGAGAAATACGATCTCCATATGCCCAAGCCGCGCATTTGCTGCAATGCCTCAATAAGTCTCGGCTTTATCGGACCTGATGGCAATTTGTACCCATGCGACAGAATATCGGCCGAACACTATGTCGGATATGAGATTGGAAACGCTATGATCAGACCAATGAGTCTTATAGATTACTCATTCTATGAAATCTGGAACTCGGATTATTATTTGAACATGTTCGAATTCATTCTGGATGATGATACTTATACAGATTACATTCCCTGCAATCATTGCAAGTATTTCAAAACTCGCTACTGCAATCCCTGTCCTTTATACTCGTTAAACTCGAAAGTGCTCATCAAGTCTTGTCAGATTGCAGAAAAGACATTGGGTGACATCTCTGGTTCAAGTGAGGGAATATTCTTTGCGAATGAAATATTGGCTTTCACCTCCTGGCCTCAAAGTGAGGGAGAAGTGCGGAACGACGACCTGTTTCGCCAGATTGTTCATAATATCCCGGCAAGAAAATGGGGAATAAGATGTGTTGAAAAAGGGGAGTTTCTACTTTTGTTGAACCCTTATACAGTTGAATATGTGGGTTTGACTTTGATAGGAAGGGCTGTCTGGGAATCAATAGACGGCAAGAATACAGTTGAGGAGATTGCTCGCCAGATCAACGAAGTTGCCGTTGAGATTAAGGATAGAATCCTGGCAAGGGCTGCCGAGTGTGAGCTACAAACCCGGCTAAATAGGAAGATGGCCTTCTTTTTTGAGATGCTTCATAGTATGGGTTTCATTACCTGGTCGTCAGAAGACAGGTCGTAGAGGTTCTGTGGAGTGAAATATTGGTCGCAAGGAGATTAGTAGGGTGTATGAAATGCCAAAATAGATTTGCAAAGGAGGTTAATCATGACAACCATCGACAGGAGACGATCTTACCAGGATGCCACTCTCATGCTTCAACTTGCTCAGTGGGGGGCTGCATCCGGACTACCGGAAGCGACGAACTGGATGTGGAGCGAGCAGTTCGTCCCCGACTATACAGAGTTCGTGGAGAAGTACCCTCCAGGTAGTGAGGGGTTCCGCAACGTCTCTAACATCTGTGGCTGGTTCGAAACCCTTGGCACTCTCTACAAGCATGGGCTGTTCAACGAGGAACTGCTGTTCGACTGGCTGGCAGTAGGCCTCGTGTGGGATAGGATCAAGGGCTTTGCCCTTGGGATGAGGGAGCAGTTCGGGGAACCCCGGCTATACGAGAACTTTGAAGCCATGGCGAAAGCCCAGAAGGGATGATAGGGCACCACCTCACACTCTTTTGAGACCTGGTGGGGCACTGAAAGCCACGTTGGCGTAGAGTCTTCCCTGTAGGCCCTTGTGAGATTGTCCGTCAGGGCGATCCTGAGAGCGATCCTGGTTTTTGCTTCCAGATTACGGTCAATGACCAAGAGGGACACTTGCGGTGGTACTCCTTTACCGCCCGCCACGGGGATCCCGGTGAACCACCTGATGAGCCGCCCATCGCAGAAGAAATATATGACAGTAACCCCGCCGTTCATGGGCCTTCCTGGAATGGCGTCAGGGAACACTGGGTGCCTGCGGGTATAATCTCGCATTGGAGAGCACCTGAGTCATGCGCCTACGGGTTCAGGCTGGTAGCCGATGCCAGGATCACCAATGGCTATGGCTGGGTGTACCGGGATGTGGAGTGCAGCAAGTACGTCACCATTCAAACGTAGGCCTTGCATAGCTGGACATGCGCATCGCCACCAGTGATAGTATGCCTCTCAATGGAGGAAGGCGTATCCACAGGGTGATCGGTTATCATGTGAGCTTGCCTCTGTTCCTTGGCGCTCTCTGAATCTTCATTGAGGCCGAGAAGCAGAGCTGGCATGACAAGATCAGGGACAGTCGTGCGCCGCTGGGGGGTATACTGGTAATAAGGCGAAGGGGCGGGCGAACTCAGCACTCCCTGCGGTCGCTTGCTCTTTGGGCTGGTTAACAGAAGATAGCACAATTTGAGGTCGAGAAAAGGGCCTCGATAGTCACGAGAATGGATAGCCAATACTGTCTAAAAGGAGGATGAACCATGAAGAAAAGGCTTTCTCTATGTATCTTGTGCGTTTCAGTCGCACTACTGCTCGCAGCGTGTTATCCAACTCCAGAACCAATAACTCCAGAACCAATAACTCCAGAACCTACTTGTCCTAGCAACCCACCCCTGAACACGGCCATAACGGCCCACGGGAATACTGACTGGCATATCGACACCGCGGAGGAATTCCTCTTCGGTACCGACATGGCGGGGGCGACTACGGCGGCCAACCACTGCCCTGCCACATGGACGCGGAGACACATGAATGTCGGCCTGTCAAACACCAACCATTTCTATTACGATGCGGATCTCACCACGCCAGGTGATGATACGGATGGGACCAGTGGTATTGAGACGGCCATGCTGTTCTTCCACGCCGGCCACGGCTTCCCCCCACCAGAATGGGACACCCTGGGCAATAAGGCGACACAGTCAAATATGAGCCTTGGCGACTGTCCCGGAGGCGGCTTACTGCGCTATTACTGGCAGTGCTCATGTACGACCTTCGCCCATGGACCCAGGTGCTGCCCAGGTATGACCTGTCACCCCTCCCACCCCTGCACCGGGGGCTACGACTGGTGGTACCAGTGCCCGGGGGGATTTGATGGTTCAGCGGACTCTGTGAATATGCGTAATGTCTACGAGCGTTGGGGCCCTGTATTGAATCCGGATTTGCGGATGGCTTGTGGATCGTCAACCTGTGCCTATTGCCACGAGTCACAGATGAACAGGATCTGGAACAACTACAACAACAACGGCTATGACGTCGCGGATTCGTTCATTGACGGCTTGCGCGGTTCGTCCGGGGTCGTGCCGCTGTGTATTACGATGGGCGGGTCCGACGTGAACGCCACCCCGCTCTGTACGGACAACGTGTTCACCAACCAGCCCAATACCTCCGGGACATCGTACTATCACATCCAGTACCTCTCGCACTTTGCGTCAACACCGCGCTGGGTAGCACCGGTCCTCATCATCCCAGAGTTGCTTCCAATCTTCGAAATAAGGCCAGTGCCGCCAAAGTACTTCCGTGGAGAGCTGAAGCCGATCGTCGAGGGACCTATCCTCGAGGAGGAGGAATACATCAGGCACGCGTGGGACTTCATCGAAGAGCAGGATTGGGCCGAGAAGAACTTCGCCGAACCGATGGGTGTGCGATTCATGATCGCCAGAGCATCTGCGGAAGGCAAGCAGGAAGACCTGCAGCAGTTCCAGAAGAACGTTATCGTGACCTTCAAGCGGCAGATTGACGTGGACGGCATGCTGGTCAACGTCCTCGGCGAAGGTGGCATGATGGCGGTGCAGATGAACAACGATGGGTCGGTCCTCAACGCCTCAAAGGTGTGGAGGGAGATCGTGGATGTCAAGCAGGAGGCACGCGTCAAGACGTACGATGAGGCCTACGAGGAGGCATTGGAACAGACCAAGGCTCCACAAGCGTACGAACTCGACCACTGGACGTGGGGATACAAGGAGGCGGCTGGCAACGTTGAGCAAACCGAGTTGCGGATCGCGTTCCGCTTCTGGTTTGTGCCGGTTGATCCCGAGACTCTGCTGGAGTATCCGCCCCAGATGGTCGAGGTTCCCGGCCAGCTCCAATAAGCACGCGTGATGCACCACCTGGGGTAAAGAGTGCTTAGTTGCAGCATCGGCTGCAGCGGATTAAGTAGCCGATGGCGGCGACGCCAATTCCTCCCTGCGGTCTTGACCTTCAGGGGAGATGTTGAGGGGGCGGGCGAACTCTGCGCTCCCTTTGGTCACTTGCCCTACGGATCGGTGAACACGTGGTTGCCGACTTCGCTACGCTGCGTGCAAATCGCCTTCGGCGGCTTCGGCAACCCCGGAAACGTATCGTACGTTTGCTTCGACTACGGCTGGAGGCCTTCTACTCTGACCTTCCCTGCCAGCAAGACGTATCTCCTCAAAAAGTTGGGGCAAGACCTCTGAGGTTTACAAATTAGTGCTCTACAAGAGGATCCATCATGAAACGTAGGACCACGACACTAGTTTCTAAGGAGCTGGCGCCGCGTAGGGTCTTCAAGCTTGTACCACCCCCTCGAGTTTCGCTGATCGAGCGCATGGAAGAACACAAACGTGTCCTCTCGGCTATGGGTGTAACTGACCTGAGCTCTTTGGGCACGTTAGAGATATCCGGGGCGGTGGTTCCTGAGGCTGGGGTCCTCACGCCCAGTAGGCGTGGCAGAGTTCAACTTCGACACGTGGATACGACGTTCCATTCTGCATTCCGCGCCAGACCCGGTGCGCAATCGCAGGTGACCACTATCGTGGGTCGGGGGGTGAGCACACTACCGATGGAAAGGACAGGGGGCGCAGCCAAACTTCTCAAGGCTAAGCGATTCCCTCTTCGTGTAACCAGCGCCGGTCGTGTGTCCCGACAGCCACCAAGGCCCTTCGGAGCGTTCGCCGCGCCTACGACTCTTCCCATAAACACCGCCTACTGGGCGGCGACGGCGATCAAGATCGCGGATGATACCACAATCGTCCTACAGCAGCCGCACCGGTTCCTGGTGATGATCGCTGAACAGATCAGTATTGGAGAGAACGTCACGATCACCTGGCAGCGAGAACTCAAGAGAATACCGGACCCACCACCGACGCCGCCCAGACCGGACGCAAAACCTCGTTCGACCTCACATTACGCGGAACGCGGCTACCCAGGGGAACCCGGGAGACAGGGTGGACCCGGGCCTGATGGAGACTCAGGCCCGGAGATCGAGGTCTGGACCCTGAACATGGAAGGAGCCAGCCCGTTGATCGACGTCGCAGGTCAAGATGGTTTTGACGGAGGACGTGGTGGTAACGGCGGCCCGGGAGGACCTGGCCAAATGGGAAGACAACGTGGGGAGAACTGCGATCCGCCCGCTGGATATGGCGGTTGGGGAGGAAACGGTGGCGATGCTGGGAATGGTGGCACGGGTGGCAATGGCGGCCATGGAGGCCGATTCTCGCTCTACGCACCAGGAGAGACTATTCTTCACTACGCGGCACAGGGCTTCTACATAGACGCGGCCGGCGGAGCCCGGGGACGCGGTGGCCTCCCAGGAGAGCCCGGAAAGGGAGGCGTGGGCGGATATCATGGATACCATGGTACTTGGACTTGCGAGGACGATGGGGGGGATGGCGGGAGAGGACAAGACGGTAGTCCTGGATCGCCCGGTTCCGACGGAGACCCCGGAAGACATTACAGCGACGCGCTGAGCTTGGTCCCTATTGATGAAGAGGTTTTCTGGATCCAGTTCGAAAAGCCATGTATTACAACTCTGTCAGCAATTGAGGCCGTCGAAGGGGATGTGGTCATGGCCTACGGAGAGAGATTTACCAGCACCGATGTTGTGCTGGTTGGCGGCATCGAAAGCCCCGTGACTGTGGAGAGTGGTACCCTATTGTCGTTCACGGTTCCTGCCGTCGAGGGCGGACGTCAGCCGGTTCAGGTCCGACAGCAGGACGATACTTTGTCGAACAAGGCTACACTTCGTATTCTTCCGGTGGTGCATCATGCCGAGCAGATTCAGGACGGGGAGGTTGCTCGCAGTACGGACACCCCACCCGCAAGGTTTGCGCCCGGATCACAGGTCACATTGATCGGAAGTGGTTTTGCTCCGGGCGCGGATGTTCAGGTGCTCGAGGAGTACGTGACTGAGCCCGATGTTGAGTTTGTCGACTCTCGCACTCTTGTCTTCAAGTTGGTGCGCCCCATCTCGACGCCGAGGGCGGCCGACGAGGGAGACGCGGCGGGAGATGCGGGTGAGCCCGTGGAGGTGCGCGTTGTCCTGGCAACGGGTGAGACATCTGAGCCAGCCAATGTGCTGCTTGATACATTCAAGATGGCCGTTTTTGGAGATTCCATTGCATGGGGCCAGGGACTGCAGGAACCCTACAAGTTCCATTCCCTTGTGGAACAATACATTCGAGAGAATCGAAGCGAGATTGGCGTGTATAAGGCTGTGCGAGCGCACTCTGGCGCTATTATCGGGGTGGGCAAGAACACACCAAAGCGTCCACTGCACGGAGAGATAAACACAAGCCGTCCAACGATCCTTCAGCAGGTGGATGCCTACGAAGGCAATCCGGACGCCGTCAACTTGATCCTGCTGGACGGGGGGATCAACGATGTCAGCGTTGTTGAAATCGTGAACCCGATGGCGGACAGTGACCTGGTCGATCTCACCGAGCAGTACTGTCACCAAGACATGATTGCATTGCTCAAGAAGGTGACGGAGAAGTTCAAGAAAGCAGGGGTCGTGGTTACAGGGTATTACCAGATCGTGAGCGAGGATAGCGATCTGGATTTTCTCGGCCTGTTCCTGTCCTATTGTTTTTGGCCCCTCGGTCCGCTCGGCTGGGTGATCGGTCAACTCGTGACGGAGGCTCTGAAGGACAACATGGTTGAGCGTTCCCTTGTTTTCGTGGAGGAAGCCAACGCCAAGCTTCAGGCAGCAGTTGAAGAGATAAACGCCGATCCGGGCCCCGGATACGAGGGGCCAGGAGTGTTCTTCGCCAAACTCTCATTTGGGCCGTTGCACGCGATCTTTGCGCCCGAGTCTTGGCTCTGGGGTCTTGGCCTGGACTTGTCACCCCAAGACACGCCCGAGGCCGGCGGGGTTGCCCCAGAACGCGCCGAAGCGTGCGCAGCCGCGCCCGCATCCCGGCTGGGAGACAGCGAGTTTGTGTGCGACAGGGCCTCCGTTGGTCACTCAAACGTCCGTGGTGCAGCCGAATATGCCAGGGTCATAAGACTCTTGCCAATACTTGATTAGAGATAGACGTGATGGTGTTTCTTTAGCTATTGCGGAACGTGTGTGCAGATACGGAAGCTTGGTGTGGACGATCGCGTGTGTCCGTCAAACTGGGGAAATGTCACGAAGTACGACAGGCACTTGTCAGCAAATAAAGCCGGTGCCGGTGATGACGACGATGTGGGCCCGGTGGGTCAGGCGATCCAGGCCTGCCGAGGTTTGGTAGGAGGGAGGTGTTGCTTATCCGCGTACGATCGTTGCCCTGTTGCCCTGGAAATCTTGAGGAAAGGGGGTGAATTACGATGGTGCTCTATGTCATGAAATGGGACATCCACCCAGACAAGGTGAAAGCCTACCTGGACTGGACCAAAAGCGCAATCCAGCGCACCCTGGCTGTGCCGGGGGTAGTGGAGTTTCGGGCGTACCGACCGGCCACCGGCGCGTCCCAGGTGGTGGTGACCTATGAGTTCGCCGACATGGCCACCTGGGCCGCTTGGCAGGTCCACCAGGACACGCAGAAAGTCCTGGATGAACTGCGCACCCTCGCGATCAATGTGGGTAGGGAACTTTGGGGTCCATCACCAGTCGTTCCCGCGCCCATTCGGCCGGGGAGGTAGGCCCGTGAACTGCACCTGACCTGAGAGGAACCAAGGGCAAGGGGCATAGTTGTTTCCCGCATCGAATCTCAGTACGCTATGCCCCCACCTTTCGCTCCGTTGGCAACTTCGTAAGAACGGGACCGCCGCCAAGCAAAACGATCGCTTACCGATGAGTAACCCTGTCAAGGGGTTGAACCTTGAAACTGCCGAGAGAGCTGACCATCGCCACCGCGTGCGCGTCGCCCACGAGATCGGCCTGCCGGTCTGCGAGATGTGGAGCGAGATGGAGGCCGGCCTGGACGCGCTGGCTCAGGGCCAGCCGGCGGCAGCCCTGGAGCACACCGGGCGGGCTGTAGCCCTGGTGCCCCAGGCCAGTGAAGGATTGTCCATGTCTACACCCGCCGAATATGCATCCTTCCTCATCCGGCTGTGGCGCGAGCGCAGCCCGGCACCTCCAGAGTCGGCCGCCGACTGGCGCAGCGAGGTCGAGCACATCCAGACCGGCCGGCGCTGGACCTTCAACACCCTGGACGAGTTGCTGGGCTTCCTGCGCCGGCAGGCGGAGGGCCCGGATGTGCTGCGGCCACCAGCGGGCGGGTGAGCCTCAATTCTAGAACAGAAACCGCCGGGCCCCCTTGCGGGCCCGGCGGCTCTTTTGGCTCTATGTCGCGGTCGAGGCTATTCCTCGAACACGGCGTCCAACATCTCGTCCGGCACGTCCCAGGTGACGTCGTGGGGCGGGAGTTTCTCGTACTTCATGAACTCCGGCAAGCGGTCGTCAACCTTGGTGAAGCCGGCCGCCTTGTTGAAGGCCAGTTCCTTGTCAATTACCGCCTTGCCGATGCGCATGGCGTCGTCCGTCGTCCAGTCCGTGCCCAGAACGCCGTTGCACTCTTCGATGATCCCCTCCAAAGTGGTGGGAATATCCAGCATGGGGAAGGCGACGAACAGGCAGTGGCCCGTGCAGTCGAGGCAGGCGGTGGAGTACTGGAAGGCGCGCACCAGTTCTGTCTTGTCAATCTCGAACTGGTCCACCTTGCCACCGGACCCTACGATCTCGGAGGCGATGGTGTAGCCAGAGGTGTGGTCGGCGCCCATCGTGGAGATGGCGTAGGTGAAGCCGATGCCCTTGATGGCGCGTGGCTCGTAGGCGGGCATAGCCTGCCCCTTGACGGTGGGGCAGCGTATAACGCCGAAGGCCTTGGCGGTCGCCTCCGTGCCCTGGCTCAGGATTTGGCCCAGCGGCGTGCCCTTGTAGATTTCCTCCATCAACTCGATGGCGCGCTTCCCGTCGCCGAACTCGGCCAGTCCCCCCTCCATAGCCACAGCGATGGTGTTGCCGGCCTCAATGGTGTCCATTCCCAGGTCGTTGCACATCCAGGTCAGTTTGCCGATGACGTCCAGGTCGTCAATGCCGCAGTTGGCGCCGAAGGCCCAGGTGGTCTCGTACTCGATGACGGAGACCAGTTCAGTGCCGTCAGGGTTGGGGATGACGTTGGAGCACTGGATGATGCAGCCAGGGTGGCAGGGGTGGCCCATCGTGCCGACGCCGCCCCGGGTCTTGCACAGTTCAGCCATGGCCTCGCCAGAGGTCTTGGCCGCGCCCTCGAAGCGGCCCTCGCGGAAGTTGCGGGTGGGCAGACCACCGGCCTCGTTGATGATGTTGACCAGGACAGCGGTGCCGTAGGTGTTGAGGGCGCCGCCGGGCTTGGTGAGGTCGTGACTGCGTATTGCCTCGGTTACTTTCTTGCGCCCGATGTTGAAGAGTTCCTTGTTGGCGAACTCCACCCCGGGCGCGCCAGCGCCGTCCACGACGATGAACTTGAGGTGCTTAGAGCCCAGCACCCCGCCCAAGCCCCCGCGGCCGGAGTAGCGGCTGGGCCGGTTGTCAATGTCGTTGAAACAGACGCCAGCATTGGAGCCCTTCTTCTCGCCGGTGATGCCGATGCCAGCGATGCCAACCTTCTGGCCGAACTTCTCGAAGAGCAGTGGATAGACCTCGTAGAGGCCCTTGCCGGCGTACTCGTCGGCGGGGAAGAAGGTGGCGCCATCCTTGGTGATGTGCAGCCCCCACCAGCCGTCATCCTTGGGGTAGCCCTCGACGACGATGGCCTTGAGGCCCAGACAGGCCACCAGTTGGGACCAGGCGGTTCCGGCGTTGGATTCCTTGATGCCGCCGGTGAGGGGTGACTTGCCGCCCACGGAGACCCGGCCGGAGGTGGGCGCGTTGGTGCCGGTGACGATGCCAGGGGCAAAGATCACCTTGTTGTTAGGGCCCAGGGGGTGGCAGGTGGGGTCCACCTCGTCGCAGACGATGGTGGACGTGAGTCCGCGACCGCCGAGGAACTTGTACTTGTCGGGTACGTCCTCGTAGGTGGCGGTGCGGTCAGCCATGTTGACACGCAGAATCTTGGACATTTGTGTACCTCCTTAAGATTTGTGAGACGTAAAGCGTAAAACGAAAAAGGAGACCACATCCGGCCTGGGCTCGGAGTGCCAGGCCACGACGTGCCTCCTTTGCAAACGCGGCGGGCGCAGGGATTGCTCCCTACACCTTATCGCTCACCCGTCCCGGAGGGAACAGGATGAGTCGGAGGACTATGGGAGTTTTTCAGGGCAGGAACGCTTTTAACTCCTCACGATTTGCACGATCTTCTTGATGGCTTCCTGCGTTTTGTCCTGGGTGAGTGTCCCGACACGATAGAGGATAATATTTGAGTCTGCTGTGAACAGGCGGTTTGGGCGAATATTGCTATCCTGGCGGAGGCTTCCGGTCGCAAAGTCGTTATCAGAGATGGGGATAGCGTAACTGTCCGCGACAGTCTTGCTGGTGATCTGGCATAGGATCGCGTCGTCACCCATTAGTGCCGCAACTACGAAGGCCGGGCGTCGTTTCGCCGCGCTCAGATCTGAGAAGGGAAATGGGACGACGATCACATCGCCTTTCACAAATGTGCCCATGCAGTCTCTTCCTCAGGCCTTTCCCAATCCCGGCGCAGAACGGGTTCTGAGGCCAGCATCGTCTGGAACGACTCTGACGTGGCTTCCCAAGTCCAAAGTGCCTTGCCGGGCTGCCGCTCAGCCAGGTAAGAGACAAAATCATATACGACCATCAACTTGTCGGGAGGCAACCGCTGCAGGCGGTCGGTAATTTGGGGAATGGTAATGGTTTGCGTTGCCGTCATTCTCTTCTCTCCCGGAGAGGCCGCGTGGTCCTTTTCACTCACGTTTTTATGATATACCAAACGTGCTTGCTTGTCAAGTCCTAACCCAGTCAAAACGGTGATTGGCAGGCGGGCTACTCATCCAGTTTGGTATACGCGTGGTGCACTCCCCCATCCCGTCGCTGGCGGAATGTCTCCTTGAGTTGGGGGGTCACACCTGCGCCAAAGCGGTACTGGAAGGGCCACATGCTCTTGCGGTGGGAGATGCCCACCCGGTCGTCGTCGTGCAGTACCAGGTCGCGATCGGTATTGAGGCCAGATAGCGCAGCCAGGTTGCCGTTGACGAAGGTGATGCCCTTCTCCTCCGGCGGAAGCCCCAGGTGGTCGAGCAGGTACTGCATTGTGCTGCCCGCGGGCAGGTCCAGGTGTAGTTCAGCGTAACTGCCCTGGCTTTGCTCACCAGCGTAGCGCGCCAGCGGTCCATAGAGCCAGACTTCAACGTGGATGGTCTCCATATCGTCACTCCCAAAGCCTAAATCACCCTGCTTGTATTTCGCCTTACGGGAGACAGAGCGGCGGCAGCGGAATGGCCTGCTCACCGCCGATCTGGGCCAGTGGGTAGGCTGGCAGACATTCGGTTCTATCCTTGCACCAGTTTGGCGACGGTGACGCCCTCGCCGCCCTCCCTGTCACCTCCGGCCTCGTAATCGCTGACGAGGGGATGGTCGGCCAGGAAGCCGCGCACGGCACGCCGCAACGCGCCAGTGCCCTTGCCGTGGATGATGCGTACCCAGGGCAGCCCGGTCCGCATTGCGGCATCCAGGTGGCGGTCCAGCCGCTGCAATGCTTCGTCAACGGTGCAGCCCCGCAGATCGAGGCGGGTGCCGGGGGAGGTGACGGGGCTGGCGCGGATGGACCTCTCCTCTGGCTCCTCCCCCGCGATGGAAGGGGGGATGGGGGAGCGTAGTTCAAGTTGGCTGATGGGCACGCGGGTGCGGCCCAGCCCCACTTGCACCCCGGCCTCCTCTCCGCTTATTTCCAGTACCTGTCCCTCCGCGTTCAGCGGACGCACCCAGACGGCGTCGCCGGGGCGGATGGGGCGCTGCGGTGCTTCGGGTAGGGTGGGTGGGGACAGCGGCTCTGGCTCGGGCACGGCGGATTCCAGTTCTTCGATGGCCTCCTCGACCGCAGCCACGGCCTCCAGCGGCGCGGCGGCGGCCCGCAGACGGCGTCGCAGGGTGTGTACCTCGGCCCGCAGCGTCTCCAGTTCCGTTGCTGCTTCTTGCCGGGTCTGCTCCAGGACTTCCTGGCGTTCCTGTTCAATGGAGGTCAGCCTCTCGCGCAGTTCGCGCATCAATCTTTCGGCCTCGGCACGGGCTTCGTTGGCCGCGTCCCGCGCCTGGGCGGCCTGGATGCGCAACCGGTGGATGTCGGCCAGCATGTCTTCGGTGCGCAGGTCGCCCGGCGAGACCATCCGGCGCGCCGCCCCGACGATTTCTCGTGGCAGTCCCAGCCGCTGGGCGATGGCAAAGGCGTTGGAGCGACCTGGCAGTCCGATGGTCAGTTTGTAGGTTGGGCTGAGCGTCTCCGGGTCGAACTCGACGCAAGCGTTGCGCACGCCAGGGGTGAGTTGGGCGTAGGCCTTGAGTTCAGGGTAGTGGGTGGCGACGAAGGTGGTCGTCCCACGGCGACGGAAGTGATCTAGCAGGGCGCGGGCCAGCGCCGCCCCCTCGGCCGGGTCAGTGCCCGCGCCCAGTTCGTCCAGCAGCACCAGGCTTTGTTCGTCGGCCTGGTCGAGGAACGAGATGATGTTGGTCAGATGTGAGGAGAAGGTGGAGAGGTTTTGCTCGATGGATTGCTCGTCGCCGATGTCGGCGTATACCGCTTCGAAGGGGGAGAGGGCCGAGCCTGGCTCGACCGGGAGGTGCAGCCCTGCCTGAGCCATCAGCGTCAGCAGACCCACGGTCTTCAGGCTGACGGTTTTACCACCGGTATTGGGGCCGGTGATGATTAGCACGTGCGTCTCATCGTCCAGCACGACGTCAATGGGCACGACGTTGGTGGGGTCGAGAAGGGGGTGGCGGGCGCCGATGAGATGGATACCCCCCCCCGCCCCCCCTCCGGGGGGGGAGAGAAGGGGGGCGGTGGCGTTGATGGCGTCGGCGTACTGTGCTTTGGCGAAGGCCAGGTCCAGTTCGGCCAGCACTTCTACCGTCTGCTCGATCTCGACTGCGCGTTCGGCGATGTGGTTGGAGAGATGGGCCAGAATACGGTTCACTTCCTGCTGCTCTTCAAGTTGAAGTTCGCGCCAGGCATTGTTCAGTTCGACGATGGACAGGGGTTCGATGAAGATGGTCGCGCCGGAGGCGGACACATCGTGGACGATGCCCCGGATGCGGCCCTTGAAGTCGGCTTTGAGGGGAATAACGTAGCGGCCCTCACGCTGCGTGATGAGCGGCTCCTGCAGGAAGGGGGCGTTGTGAGGCGAATGGATGATGCTTTGGAGTTTATCCTGTATCCTGTCGTGGGCGATGTGCATCTCACGGCGGATGCGGACCAGTTCGGGAGAGGCATCGTCGCGCACATTCCCGCGCTCATCCAGGCAGCGGTTGATCTCGACGATGACCTCGGGGCAGGGCTGGAAGCGACCGGCAATGTCGGCCAGGCGGGGGAACTGGCTGTCCAGCCGGGTCAGGGTGCGGTGGAGGTTGCGGGCGGCGACGAGGGTGTCGCGCACGTCGAGCAGTTCTGATGGTGGCAACATGGCCCCTCGTCGGGCGGCCATCACCAGGGGGCGGACGTCGTGCGCGCTGCCCAAAGTGGTGTTGGGCTTGGCGTCCAGCAATGTGCGGGCCTCGCTCGTCGTCTCCAGCCGCTGGCGGATTTCCTGGATATGGGTCGCTGGCGTGAGAGCATGTGCCAGTTCCGCCCCGGCGGAGAAACTGGCGTGAGTCGCCAGGCGGGCCAGGACCTTGGGAAGTTCCAGCGTGACCAGGTGTTTAGCGTTCACGCGGCAGATCCAGGTCGTAGGCGTAAATCGGAGGTGGTCTCCTGGGGAACCAGAACGACTGGGTGGCGTAGTGCAGGTAGAGCACCTGGTTGAACCTTGAGCGGAGGAGAGCCTCGTTGTGCGCTCGGCGTTCCCATTGCCCATAGCCGATGGTATTGAAGAGCAGGCTGGCGACCAGGACGCCGATGATCAGGTAGATGAATAGACCACCCAGTTTATCCAGGATACCTAATTCAGGCAGGGTCGTGTCCCGGAAGGATGCCCGGGCGAGGGCCTCTAGTGTGACCCAGATGACCGCCGTCAGTACGCCGAAGGAGAGAGCCAGGATGTTGCGGTCCACGGTGGCGCTGAAGGGTGCGCCGATGTAGGGAGCGGTGACCTGGTAGAAGGTCGCCGCCACGCCGGAGGCGATGTAGAGTAAAGCAGCGCTCATGAGCCCGCGGATGACGTTCTGCGTGTAGCCGAGGACGACGAAACCGGTTACGACGAGGAGGAGCATTAGTTCGAGGGGTTGGAAACCGGGAACGAGGAAGTTGAGCGCTATGGTCCCGGCGATGCCCAGAGCGCCGAGGATCAGCAGCACCACCAGGTTTTTGGCTGAGCGTCTTCTTGGAGCCCGAGGTATATTCACGGTCCTCTCCTTCCACAGGTTTACCAGTTTCCCCATCCACTGATACTATACTATACCACACGAGGGGCAGGTCGCAAGTCATTCAGGCTTGGCTGTTGGTAGCAGGCTGTGGGCGATGCGGGCCAGGCAGGCAGGATCGCGCCACAATGCACCGCCCACCTGGACGGCGACAGCACCGGCGCGGAAGAAGGCCAGAGCATCTTCCGCGCTGTGGATGCCGCCGCAACCGATGAGCGGCACCGGCACGAGTCCGGCCACGCGGCGCAGCGCGTGCAGCGTCAGCGGGAGCACAAACGGCCCGTAGAGGCGGCCGGTGACGAAGTGTGTGGGCACAGAAACCAGGTTTTCAGGAAAAAACCTGGTTTCGTGCCAGACAGTCCCACGGGGTGGGGCGGCGACAGTAAGCGCGTCGGCACCGGCCTCGACGGATACTTCGCACAGCCACTCGGCCCGCGCCAGTGGCAGCCGCACGATGAGGGGCTGGCTTGCGACGGCGCGGGCCGCCTGGATGATGGCGGCGACGTCGTCGGGGTCGGCGGTGTCGGGCAGCCCCAGTTCAATGCCGGCCACCGCTTCGACGCTCGCCAGTCGCAAGCAGCAGGAGGTGGCCTCGTCAGGGGAGGTGCCGGCCACGTGCACGATGACGGGCACAGGGAAGCGGGCCCAGGCGCGCCCGTAGCGGCGCACGACGGCGGCGATGCCTGGGTTAGCCAGCCCGGTGTGGAGCAGAACCCCCCCCAGCCCCCCCGAGGCGGGGGGGAGCGCCTCCCCCAGTCCCCATTGAGAGGGGGGGAGAGGAAGGGTGCGGGGCGGTTCGGCCCCCCGGCGCGGGCCGGCGGTGACCGGCCCAACGACGACCGCGCCCAGCGCTTCTACCTCAACCAGCCGGGCATACTCCGTCCCGAAGCCGAAGCAGCTGGCCGCGGGCATCACTGGGTTGGCAAGCGTCAGGCCAATCTTGTGGTTGGGGGCCAGTTCGATGGTGGTCATCGCAACTCCAGCAGGTCGAATACAGGCCCGTCGGTACAGGCCAGTTTGGTGCCGTGCGCTACCTGCACGGCGCAGCCCTGGCAGGCTCCCACACCGCAAGCCAGCGGCGGCGCAACCAGCGCCTGGGCACCCCCCCTATCCCCCCCCTGCGAGGGGGGGGAGCATGCGCACCTCCCGCACGGTCTCCGCCAGCGCCGGGTAAGTCGTCGGATCGCTGGCGATGCAGACACAGTCGGCCCAGCGCACCAGGTCGGGGAAGAGGTCGAGGGGT
>DAOUEC010000201.1:0-17629 GCA_034430655.1 Anaerolineae bacterium | reverse complement strand
CCTTGGTTTCGATACGCTAACGCTACTCAACCGGCGGATGCTCGCTGCGTTACTCAGCTCAGCCACTATTCAAGATAACGTTGCCCCAAAATATTGAGAAGATACGATTTGGCTAAGGATTTCGCCAGCATTCTGGCTGGTCGGGGCAATGGTCTCCTGTGGGCGCAGACCTCAGAGGACCTCTCTTCGATTCCCGACCGGTCGGTGGACGCAGTAATCACCGATCCACCCTATTGCGACAACGTGATGTATGCAGAACTGGCCGATTTCTTCTACGTCTGGCTGCGGCTGGGGCTCAAGGGCACATACCCCTGGTTTGAGCCGGAGATCACACCCAAGGCGAGAGAGATTGTTCAGAACAAGGTGCAGGAAAAGGACGAAGGGTTCTTCTTCCGGGGCCTCACCCGCGTCTTTCGCGAATGTCGCCGCGTTCTCAGAGATGAGGGCCTGATGGCTTTCACGTTCCACCACAAGGAGACCTGGGCCTGGAAGTCTGTCCTATCAGCCATCCTCGATGCTGGCTTCTATGTAGTCGCTACATATCCTGTCCGTTCCGAAAAGCGTGGTGGCTTCCACGCTGATGTGGGCAACATCGGCTACGACATCCCCTTCGTCTGCCGCAAACGGCCGGGGGACGGGCAGATGGTGGGCTGGGAGACGCTCAAGGACGAGATTTACTTCGCCGCTCAGGCGTCGGTCGAGCGGCTCAAGACCTCCAGCCGCCGACTCTCCGACGGCGACCTCTTCGTCATCGTCATGGGCCGCTGCCTGGAGATCTACTCCAAACACTGGCCCCACGTCCTCAAAGAGGGCCAGCCGGTGGACGTGGACCAGGCCGTGGATGACCTGGACGGCCTGGTGGACTCGCTCATCAAGTCCTACGAACTCAAACTCCTGCCTCCCACGCTCGACGAGACGACCAAACTCTACCTGCTCTACATCGCCGGCCAGCCGACCGTCAGCGGCGACGAACTGCGCAAACGGCTCGTCACCGGAGGCGGGAGCCTCTCGGACTTCACCGGGCGGGGCTACCTGGTCAGGAAGGGCCGGCGCTTCGCCGTCGCCACGCCCGGGCAGCGGGTCGAATTCGTCGAACGGCAGATCGAGCGGGGGGCGGAACTGCCCCTGATAGACGTGGCCCACTATCTCTACGCCATCTACCAGACCGGCCAGCCGCTCCAGTGGAGGATGATGGGCCGCTGGAGCCGGGATGAACTCGTGGCCGTGCTGGAGCACCTGTACCGCAAGACCGGCGACCGGGCCTGGCGGGCGGTGGCCGAACTCTCGCGCCGTGCGCTGGCCCCGGGACAGGAACCGCTGATGTAGACCCTTGCGAAGGTTTGGCAGTAGCCTCCAGCCCAGAAGCATCCTGGGCCGCCGGGCATCGCCCCGCTGCCAGGGCTATTCGTACCCTTCGCAAGGGTGGCTGAACACTCATGTATTGAGGAGAGACTATGCACCAACTACGCCCTGGTTATCACTTCGTCGAACGGAGGATCATCGGCCGCAAGGTCGAGGACCTCGGGGAGCCGATGAGCATCGTGGCCTTCCTCCGCTGCCTGCAGGGGCGTACCTGCCTGCCCCGGGCCGTGCAGGTGCACGGATTGGAGCCACTGCTGGCACACATGCAGGACCGCGAGGCGGCCCGTTTCCTGCGGCGTCTCTTCGCCGAGGCCTCCGACTGGCTGATGCAGCATAGCCCGAGCATCGTCATCTTCTCCGTCGCCCGTATCACCCTCAACCGCGAACCTCACCTGATCCACGACGGGCAGGAACTGCGCTTCGCCCACGTCTTCGGTCGTGGCCTGCAGCAGCAGGACGTGGGGTACTTCACCGCGCCCTTCGCCCTCTCGTAGGAGAGGTAGGGGGTAGGCCAGGATCCGCACTTGCCCTCTGAGCCAAAATCGTGTAAAATAGCCCACAATCGCATACGGTGTCCCTTCTCCGACCCATCGCCCCTAAGGGCCGAGCCTATGGGGGATGGGCGACAGGGTGTGGCTGGAAACGGCCACGCCTCCCGTGCTTGGAAAGGAGAATGGGCGACAGGCAGCCAACACGCCGGCGTCCACCTCTTTCCAGGTGGACGCCGGTTTTTGACATAGGACGTAGATGAAGGCAGATTTTCGCAGATAGAATTAGAGTCAGCGAGTCAGCGAGTCGGCGAGTATCCGCGTTGATCTGCGTCCCTGATAATGTGCGCGAATCTCCGACCCATTGCCCCTAAGGGCTGAGCCTACGGGGGATGGGCGATAGGGTGCGGCTGGAAACGGCCACGCCTCCCGTGCTTGGAAAGGGGATTTGGGCCGGTGTGAGTTTTCCTCAGGTTGCTCCCACCTGCCCCTTTCCAGCGCGGGCAAGAGGAAAGGGGGTGATGGGATGCGAATGAGCGAATGACGAATGACGAATGACGAATGAGTATGATGACAAACGAACAAACCGGAAGCTCATATTCACCAGGAGGAAAACTCACAATGAAGAAGCGAATATTATGGACACCTGTAGTCCTGGCGGTCGTGCTGGCCCTGGTGGCCGGCTGTACGTCGCCAGCGGATGTAGATGTATCTGATCAGCCAACTGTTGCCTCTGAGCAACCAACGGCTGTCTCCGAGCAGCCGGCCCTGGAGGGCAAACTGATTGTCTTCCACGCCGGCAGCCTGACCGTGCCGATGAAAGAACTGACGGAAGCGTTTCAGGCCAAGCACCCTGGCGTGACCTTCGAGACCGAGGCGTCTGGCAGTAACGCGGCCGCCCGCAAGATCAGCGAGTTGGAGCGCGAGGCCGACGTGATGATGTCAGCCGACTACACAGTCATTGACAAGTTGCTGATCCCCGCCTTCGCCGACTGGAACATCCAGTTCGCCCGCAACACGATGGTGATCGCCTACCCCGATCAGTCGCAGTACGCCGGCGAGATCAACGCCGACAACTGGTACGAAATCCTCACCCGCGACGGGGTGATCTATGGCCACTCCGACCCCAACGCCGACCCCTGCGGCTACCGCACGCTGTTGGTGTGGCAACTGGCCGAGGCGCACTACGGGATGCCAGGGTTGAACAGTAGCCTGGAGGAGCACTGCCCCCCGGAGAACGTGCGCTCCAAGTCAGTAGAGTTGATCGCCCTTCTGGAATCGGGCGACATGGACTACGCCTGGGAGTATCGGTCGGTGGCCGTGCAGCATGGCATGAAGTTCGTCGAACTGCCAGACGAGATCAACCTGAGCATGGTCGAACACGCCGACTTCTACAGCCAGGCGGCGGTGGAGATCGCCGGCGAGGAGCCGGGGATGACCATGACAATGGTGGGCAAGCCCATCGTCTACGGCGTGACCGTCCCCAGGAACGCGCCCAGCCCGGACCTGGCGCTCGAATTTGTAAAGTTCCTGCTGGGCGCCGAAGGGCAGGCGATTATGGAGGCGCAGGGCCAGCCGTCCATCGTGCCGCCCGTCGCCGATGATAGGGATGCCCTTCCCCCCGCGCTGCAGCCGCTGGTTGAATAAGTGTTGACCCTCCCGCAGGTTCGCGAACCTGCGGGAGGGTTGGGAAAGCGAAGATATGCGAGCCTTGTTTGCCAATCGAATGTGCACATTGTTCGTGTTGCTCGGATCGCTGCTGATCCTGTTCATCGCCTGGCCTCTGCTGCGCACGGTCACGTCTTCCAGCCCCGCCGTCCTCTGGCAGACACTTCTGGACGAGGAGGTGCGCGATTCGATAGGGCTGACTTTCTACGCCTCCCTCGTCGCCACTGGGATAGCCTTCGTCTGCGGCGTGCCGCTGGCCTACCTGCTCGCCCGCGCCGACTTTCCCGGCAAGTGGCTGGTCGAGGGGATCATTGACGTCCCCATCGTCGTCCCCCACTCGGCGGCTGGCATCGCGCTGCTGATGGTCCTTGGGAGGCGCACGCTGCTGGGGCAGGCCTTCGGCCTCTTTGGCGTCAAGTTCGTCTCCGCCGCGCCAGGGATAGTCGCCGCCATGCTCTTCGTCAGCCTCTCGTTCCTGGTCAACGCGGCGCGGGAGGGATTCGAGGCAGTTGACCCGCGCCTGGAGCGGGTCGCCCGCACGCTGGGCGCGTCGCCCTGGCGGGCCTTCTGGCGCGTCTCCTTCCCGCTGGCCTGGCACAGTATCCTCTCCGGGATAATCCTGATGTGGGCGCGGGGCCTGAGTGAGTTCGGGGCCGTCGTCATCCTGGCCTACCACCCGATGGTCGCGCCGGTTCTGCTCTACGAGCGATTCGAGTCCTTTGGGCTGCGCTACTCCCGGCCCGTGGCGACGCTGATGATCCTGATCTGCCTGGCCACGTTCGCGGCGTTGCGGGTGACCGCCGGGCGAAAGACAATGAACAATGAACAATGAATCAGTGAACAAAAGGGGCGCGGGGGGCTGCGGAAACGTGCAGGTGAGAGACCTGTGGGTTGATCTGGACAAGTTTCACCTGCGCCAGATTGACCTCGACGTCGCCGCTGGCGAATTCTTCGTCGTCCTCGGCCCGACCGGCGCCGGCAAGACAGTGCTCCTGGAAACCATCGCCGGCTTGCATCAACCTTGCAAAGGGTGTATCCTGCTGGACGGCAGGGATGTCACGAACGTCCCACCGGAGCGACGTGGCATCGGCTTCGTCTACCAGGACTACATGCTGTTCCCGCACCTGAGTGTGGCTGGGAACATCGCGTTCGGGCTCAAACTGAGAAGAATGGATCGCAACGCCATTGAGGAGTGCGTGACCGGAATCAGCCACCTGCTGGCCATTGACCACCTGCTCCACCGCAGGCCGGGGACGTTGAGCGGGGGCGAGCAGCAGCGGGTGGCTCTGGCGCGGGCGCTGGTCGTTGAGCCCCGGCTCCTGCTCCTGGATGAGCCTCTGAGTGCATTGGATCCGGGGATGCGGGAGGGGTTGCAACGCGAGTTAGCGCGGCTGCATCGAGAACTGAGCACCACCACGGTCCACGTCACCCACGATTTTGAGGAAGCCGTGGCGCTGGGTGACCGCATCGCCGACGAGAACGAGGGGCGGGTCGTGCAGGTGGGCTCCCCGGAGGAGATCTTCAGGAAGCCGGACTCTGAGTTCGTGGCCCGCTTCGTAGGGGTGAGAAACATCTTCCGGGGAGAGGTCCGCCCCGGCGACGACGGCTACCAGGTGCTGTCCCTCGACCCTTCGGCAGATGGTTCGACGGGCTCACCACAAGGCTCAGGGCAGCACGGAGTGGAGATAGCCGTGGTGACAGGGCTTTCGGGACAGGTGCATGGTTCAATCAGGCCGGAGGAAATTGTCATCGCCAGGGAGCCGCTCCATTCCAGCGCGCGGAACTCCTTCCGGGGCCGTATCGTGAACGTCACCGACAGGGGGACGGTCGTCTACGTCACCGTGCGCGTTCCCCCAGACTTCACCTGCGTGATCACGAGGAGGTCTCTGGAGGAGATGGAACTGAGAGAGGGACTGGAAGTCTACATCGCCTTCAAGGCCTCGGCCGTCCACATCTTTTGATTTGCCGATTTGCCGATTTGCTGATTTGCTGATTTGCTGATTTGACTATGGCTCACTTAGACGCTTATAATCGTCCCATCAGTTACCTGCGTATCTCCGTGACCGACCGGTGCAACCTGCGCTGCATCTACTGCATGCCGCCGGAAGGTGTCCCCTGGCGCCCGCACGGGGAGATCCTGCGCTATGAGGAGATCGAGACGGTCGTGCGGGCGGCAGCCGAACTGGGCATCAGCAAGGTGCGACTGACCGGCGGGGAGCCGCTGGTCCGGCTGGGGATCGCGGACCTGGTGCGCAGTCTTGCCCGCATCCCCGGCATTGACGACCTGGCCATGACGACCAACGGCACCCTCCTGTCGCGCTACGCTGAGGCCCTGGCCAGGGCGGGCCTCCAGCGGGTCAACGTCAGCCTGGACACCCTGCGCCCGGAACGTTTCCGGCGCATCACGCGGTTGGGCCGGATGGAGAACGTCCTGGAAGGGATGGAGGCGGCCCGGCAGGCGGGGCTGGAGCCGATCAAGATCAACACCGTTGTTATCCGGGGGATGAACGACGACGAGGTGGTAGACTTCGCCCGGAAGACGGTGGAGGCGGGGTGGAACGTCCGCTTCATCGAGCCGATGCCGGTGGGTAACGGCGTGCTGGCGGACAGCGAGTGGCGGGAGCGGGTCGTGACGGGGAGGGAGATTCGGCAGCAAATTGAGGCTGTGCTGGGAGAATTGGAGCCGGCGAAGGTGAGCGCTGGCAGTGGGCCAGCCCGCTACTACCGCTTGCCCGGGGCAAGGGGAACCCTCGGCTTCATCACTCCCATCAGCGAGCACTTCTGCTATCGCTGCAACCGCTTGCGCCTCACCGCCGACGGCCAACTGCGCCCCTGTCTCCTCTCCGACCAGGAGATTGACCTGCGCACGCCCCTGCGTCAGGGGGCCGATGTCGCCCAGATCAAGGGGCTGCTTCTGAAAGGCATCGAGAGCAAGCCGATGCAGCATCACCTGGACGAGCACAAGAGGCCGGAGAACCGGGTTATGTCGGAGATTGGGGGGTAGAGAATGAAGAATGGAGAATAAAGCGGAGGTCGTTATGGAATTGACGCACGTGGACGAAGAGGGGCGCGCCCGCATGGTGGACGTGGGCGGAAAGCCGGACACGGAGCGGGTGGCTGTGGCCAAAGGGGAGGTGACCATGCGCCCGGAGACGCTGCGTCTCATCGCCGAGGGAGACGTGCCGAAGGGGGACGTGTTGGCAGTGGCGCAGGTGGCGGGCATCATGGCCGCCAAGCGTGTGCCCGACCTCATCCCCCTTTGTCACCCACTGCTGTTGACCAAAGCAGACGTGGAGTTTCGCATTGACGAGGCATCTTCGCGCATTGAGATCACCGCGACCGTGCGCTGCCGGGGGAAGACCGGCGTGGAGATGGAGGCGCTCACTGCCGTCAGCGTCGCCGCCCTGACCATCTACGATATGGCGAAGGCGGTGGAGCGGACGATGCGGATTGGAAATATACGGTTGGTAAGAAAGAGCGGCGGAAAGAGCGGGGAATGGAGAGGGGAGAATGGAGAGTAGAGAATGGAGAATGGAGAATGGAGAATGGAGAGATTAGGGTTAGGGTGAGGTTTTTCGCGGCACCACGGGAGGCGCTGGGCACGGGGGAGATCGAGCAGGTTGTCCCAGCAGGGACGACGGTGGGGGATTTGATTGGCCTGTTGACGGAGGAGTATCCTGTCCTGCGTGCCTACACCCGTTTCATCAGCGTCGCTGTGAACCACGCCTACGTCGGCATGCAGACCAAACTGCACGATGGGGACGAGGTCGCCTGTTTGCCGCCGGTCGGGGGAGGATAAGCAAGTATAGGCAACAGGTAGGCAGGTCGGCGATGGAGAAAGTGATTCTTTCATGGAGTGGCGGTAAAGACAGCGCATTGACCCTCCGCGAACTTCAGAAAACCGGGAAGCATGAGATATTGGCCCTGCTGACAACCGTGACAGAGGACTACGACAGGATCAGTATGCACGGTGTACGGCGGACTCTGCTTGAGCAACAAGCCGCATCCTTGGGTTTTCCTCTTGAGAAAGTGTTCATTTCGAAGAACACCACCAATGAAGAATACGAAGCCAAAATGCGGAAGGTTCTCGAACGATATGTAGCGGCCGGCGTCTCCTCCGTAGCCTTTGGAGACATCTTCCTGGAAGACATAAGAGAATACCGGGAAGACAACCTATCGAAGATTGGGATAAGGGGCATCTTTCCACTGTGGAAAAGGGATACGACCGAGGTAGCCCACACGTTCATCAATTTGGGCTTCCAGGCAGTTACTACCTGCGTTGATTCCAATGCCCTCGACAAAAGGTTTATTGGCCGGACCTTTGACAAGCAATTTCTGTCAGAGATTCCCGCTACTGTAGATCCTTGCGGTGAGAATGGGGAATTCCATACATTTGTGTATGACGGGCCGATATTCCAGGAGAGAGTAGTGTACACAAAAGGGAAAGTTGTCTTGAGAGATAGCCGGTTCTACTATTGTGATCTGATGCCTGCCCAAACAGATAGACAGATGGGGGAATAAGGTGAAACTGTTTGAGATCACGACAGAGGACATATCCGTTGACGAGGTCGTCGCACGCCTGGCGAACCCGGCCATCGGGGCGGTGGTCACGTTCGTCGGCCTGGTGCGCGGCACGACGGACGGCCGGCAGGTACGCCACCTGGAGTACGAGGCCTACCCGGAGATGGCCGAGGAGATGCTGCGCCAGATCGGCGACGAGGTCCGCGCCCGTTGGCAGACGATCCGTGAGGTCGCCATCGTCCACCGCGTGGGGCGGCTGCAGATTGGGGAGACCGCCGTCGTCATCGCCCTCTCCGCCGCCCATCGCCAGGAGGTCTTCGACGCCGCCCACTACGCTATTGACCGGCTGAAGGAGGTCGTCCCTATCTGGAAGAGAGAGGTGTGGGTGGATGGGGCGGAGTGGATGACTGGGTGATTAGGTGACTGGGTGATTAGGTGAGTGGGTGACTGGGTGATTGGGTGATTGGGTGACAAGGAGCAGGGTATGACGGAACCGATGCTGAGTGTGGAGGAGGCGCTGGAACGGGTGCTGAACGCGTTTCATCCTCTGGAGCCGGAACAGGTGCCCATCCTTGAAGCACTGGGCCGCGTCCTGGCCGAGGACGTCCGCGCCGATGTGGACATCCCGCCTCTCGCTAACTCATCTATGGACGGCTACGCGGTGCGGGCGGCCGACACCGCCGGGGCCAGCCGCCAGGATCCAAAACGCTTGCGCGTCGTCGGCGAGGTTGCGGCGGGCTACGTCACCGAGACGACGGTGACGCCCGGCACAGTCGTCCGTATCATGACCGGCGCGCCCATCCCGCCGGGCGCCGACGCCGTCGTCCCGGTCGAGGATACAGAAGCGAAAAGGGGATGGGTGGACGTCTTCACAGAGGCGGGGGCGGGTCAGTACGTCCGCCCCGCCGGAGAGGACGTGCGCCAGGGAGAGTTGGTCCTGCAGCAAGGGGCTTTCGTCCGCCCACAGGAGATCGGAATGTTGGCCACCCTGGGGCACAAGGAGGTGTCGGTGGTCCGCCGCCCCCGCGTGGCGATCCTGGCTACCGGCGACGAGGTGGTGGAGATTGACGCTCCCCTCGCGCCAGGGAAAATCCGCGACGCGAATAGTTACTCCACCGCTGCCCAGGTGGCCAAGTGCGGCGGAATCCCCATCATGCTGGGCATCGCCCGCGACCAGGTGCAGGAGTTGACGGAGAAGATCCGGGCGGGGCTGGCCCAGGGGGTAGATCTGTTCCTCACCTCCGGCGGCGTCTCGGTAGGCGACTTCGACCTGGTGAAGGAGGTGCTGTCCGCCGAGGGGGAGATCGCCTTCTGGCGGGTGCGGATGAAGCCGGGCAAGCCCCTGGCCTTCGGGCATCTTAACCTCCCCCCCCAATGGGGCGGGATAGAGGGGGGGAGAACTGTACCTGTTTTGGGCCTGCCCGGCAACCCGGTCTCGGTGATGATCTCCTTCGAGATGTTCGTCCGCCCGGCCATCCTGACAATGCTGGGGGTGACGGAGTGGGAGAGGCCCGTCGTGGAGGCCACACTGATGGACGAGGTGAAACAGAAGGATAGTCGCCGCCACTACCTGCGCGTCCGTGTCGAGGAGCGCGCAGGAGCGTACCGCGCCTATCTCACCGGCGCGCAGGGATCGGGCATCCTGAGTTCGATGGTCAAGGCCAACGCGCTGGCGATCATCCCGGAGGAGTGGAGCCACGCACCGGCCGGCGCGCGGGTGCGGGTGGTGATGTTGGATAGAAATGACCAATGACTAGAATCCGCCTCCTACACTTCGCTGACCTCCACATCGGCATGGAAAACTACGGCCGTCTGGACCCCGCCACCGGCATCAACGGGCGGGTGCTGGACTTCCTGCACCGCTTCGACGAACTGATTGACTACGGGCTGGAGCATGGGGTGGACCTGGTGATCTTCGCCGGGGACGCCTACAAGCGCCGCGATCCCAACCCCACCTACCAACGGGCTTTCGCCCGCCGGGTCAAGCGGTTGACCGACGCCGGGGTGCCAGTCGTCCTACTGGTAGGCAACCACGACCTGCCGACGATGGCCCAGCGGGCCTCCAGCGTGGACATCTTCCGCACACTGGACGTGCCCAACGTCGTCGTGGGGCGGGACGAGAGAGTGCACCGTGTCGAGACCAGCCGCGGCCCGGTGCAGGTCGTCACCGTCCCCTACCCGGTCCGCCAGCGGCTCCTGGTCCACGACGAGTACCGGGGCCTCTCCATTGAGCAGTTGGACGAGGCTCTCCAGCGCATCGTCACCGGCAACGTCCGGGCGCTGGCAGCCCAACTGGACCCGGACGTTCCGGCGGTGCTGGCGGCTCACCTGACCGTCTCCGGCGCGACCTTCGGCTCCGAACGGAGCGTGATGATCGGGCGGGATGCGGTGATCCTCAAATCGGCGCTGACCGATCCCGCCTGGGACTACGTAGCATTAGGTCACATCCACAAACACCAGAGCCTCAACGACGGGGGCTACCCTCCCGTGGTCTATGCTGGCAGCCTGGAGCGCATTGACTTTGGCGAGGAGGGGCAGCCGAAGGGCTTCTGCTGGGTGGAACTGGCGCGGGGGGAGACGACGTGGAAATTCGTCGAGGTGGACGCCCGCCCCTTCGTCACCGTGCGCGCCGATGTGCGGGAGGCCCTCAACCCGCTGATAACGCTGCAACAGGCGGTCACCACCCACGACCTGCAAGACGCCGTGGTGCGGCTGATCCTGCATCTGCGGGCCGACCAGGAGCCTTTGGTGCGCGACCGGGACATACGCGCCCGGCTGTCCGATGCCTACTTCATCGCCGGCATCAACCGCGAGGTCGAGCGGGAGGCGCGAGTGCGGCTGGGGAGCCTGGCCCCGGAGGAGATGACCGACCACGAGTTGCTGGCAAAGTATCTGGAGGTGAAGAACACGGGCCCGGAGCGGGCGAAGGTGTTGCTGGAACACGCCGAGGCCATCTTCCATCCTGAGAAGGAGGGCTAGCGTGACGACTCTGCATCGGTTCAGCCTGCCTCCACTCCTGGCGTTGGTCGCGCTGGTGCTGCTGAGCCGGTCCCTCGCCACTCACTCATCTTCGCCCGACCCGCTGGCCTTCGCCGCAGAGGTCGGCCTTAACCAGGCCTGGTACGTCCAGCACGGCTACGCCGATGCGACCGCCGTCCTCCCGCCCGTCGCCCCGGCCTGTTTCCCCTCATCCTCCTCCCAACCGCAGACAATCATCACCCCCACACTCGACAACCACGTCTACCTGCCGCTGGTGCAGAGCAACCGCATGGTCGAGGCCCGCGCGCTGTGGGTGACCCGTTGGGATTACCGCACCATCACCGACGTGCAGACGCTGGTCGAAAACGCTGCCGCGGCCGGGTTCAACATACTGCTCTTCCAGGTGCGCGGTACTGCCGACGCCTTCTACACCCCTGGCCTGGAACCCTGGGCCGCCCGGCTGAGCGGCGGCACGCTGGGCCAGGACCCCGGCTGGGACCCGCTCCAGACCGCAGTCGAGGCGGCCCACGCTCACGACCTGGAGTTGCACGCCTACGTGAACGTCTATCCGGTGTGGGCAGGCACGACCGCGCCACTCACGGACACCGTCCCCGAGCACCTGTTCTGGACGCTCTCGCATCGTTACGCGGACGATTGGCGTCACGTGGACAGTTTTGGCGTGACGATGACGCTGACCGACACAATGTATCTCTGGGCCACGCCCGCCCTCACCGACATGGTGGATCGCGTCATCTCCGTCACGGCCGACCTGGTGACCCGCTACGACGTGGACGGCGTGCACCTCGACATGGTGCGCTACGCCAACCGGCAGTACTCCTACGATCCCTTCAGCAACGCCGGGTACGAGGCCGCCCTCGCCGCAGACCCCACACTCTCCCGCGCCGAGTGGCAGCGACAGCAGGTCACGCTGCTGGTCAACCGGGTGTACTCGGAGGCGCTCCCGCTCCGGCCGGGGCTGCGCCTTTCGGCAGCGGTGTGGCCGGTCTACCAGGACCACTGGGGGTGGGGCTACAGCGAGGGATACGGCGATTACTACCAGGATTCCCAGGGTTGGGCGCTCAGCGGCGCCATTGACGCGATCGCGCCGATGATCTATCCGGTGGACGCTTTTGCCACCCCGGACGTCTTCACGCCAACTCAGTTTTCGCTGCTGGTGTCGGACTTCCTGGCCCACGACGGTGGTCGCCACGTCTTTCCCGGCATCAGCGCCCAGTACGCCGACTTCGACGAAATCGCCCGGCGCATCGCCATCGCCCGCGACCTGGGCGCACCCGGCCACGCCGTCTTCTCCGCGCGGCTGGTAGCCCTCAACGACTACTGGGACGAGTTCGCCGCCGGCCCCTACGCGCTGCCAGCGACCGTCCCGCCGGTCACGTGGCATCCGTAGACATCGGGAGGCAGGAAGAGAGATTCTACGGAAAGAAACAAACAGGAGGCCCGCTGATGCCCCAGTCCGTTAATGTCCCACTCCGTTGTTGTATCCTCGGCGCCACCGGCTTCATCGGTGGACAGATCGCCCGCGCCGCGCTCGCCCGGGGCTGGCAGGTGCGCGGCCTGCGCCGCCGCCCGAACGCCACCGGCGCTATCGGCGATTTGGACATCGAATGGGTGTCCGGCGACCTGGCCGACCCGGCCTCGCTGGTGGCGGCGATGCGTGGCTGCCCCCTCGTCTTCCACGCGGCGGGCTACTACCCCCACCGCGCCCGCGACGTCTGGGAGACGGTGCGCCACGGCGTGACCGGTATGCGCAACGTGCTGGCAGCCGCAGCCACTGCCAGGGTCAAACGGCTCGTCTACACCAGCGCGCTCACCACCGTCGGCCCGCCCTCGGAGCCGGGCCGGCCGGCCGGCGAGCGCGACCTGTACACCCCAGGCTCCGTACCCATCCCCTACTTTGAGGTCAAGTGGGCGATGGAGATGGAGGCAATGCGGGCCACGGCCCACGGGCTGCCGGTCGTCGTTGTCCTGCCCACCACCGTCTTCGGCCCCGGCGACGTCAAGCCGACTACAGGAGCGCTGCTGCTGATGGCGGCCCGGGGACGGATCCCGGGCTACATTGAGGGCGCGATCAACGTCGTGGATGGGCGGGACGTGGCGGCGGGGCACGTCGCCGCCGCCGAGCGGGGGCGCCCAGGCCGGCGCTACATCCTGGGCGGCCACAACCTCACCTTCCGCGAGATGCAGGCGATTATGGCTGAGGCTGCCGGACGCAAGCCGCCGCGCTTTAAATTGCCGCTGGGGTTGATACGGGCCGCCGCGGAGGTGGGCAGCCTGTTGGGCGTCCCTGGCACCCACCACCTGCGCGCCATCCGCCACTGGCAGCCGCTCGACACCACCCGCGCGCGGGAGGAACTCGGCCTGCCCGAGCCCATCCCCTTCGAGCAGACCTGTCGCGATGCACTGGCCTGGTTCCGCGAGCGCGGCTATTTGAAGGGCGGTCCGGCCGGGCAGCCGGCGCAAGGAGCATACTGATGTCCGAAGACCGGCATACCGCGAAATCCCAATTAACCCCGCTCCAGCGGTTCCTCGGCAGCCGCCTGGTCACCGGCGTGGGGATGTTCCTCAGCAAACACGTGCCTCCGCCCGTCGGATATGCCATCGGCGGCCTCATCGTCGAGCCGATCAATTGGCTCAAGCCGGACGTCTACTGGATCGTGCACGCCAATCTGCGCCAGGTGGTGGGGCCACAGGTGGATGAGGAGACGCTGCACCGGCTGGTGCGCCAGGTCTTCCGCAACACCGCGCGTAACAACTACGACCTCTGGCACCTGGTGGCCCGGGGGCAAAAGGCGATACGCGCAGCCATCCACTTTCCCCCCGATACCCAGGCCCACCTCGACCAGGCGCTGGGGTGCGGCAAGGGGGTGATCATCGGCGGGGCCCACACCGGCAACTTCGACCTTGGCATCCTGGCGCTGGCTGACCAGGGTCTGGAGGTCCAGGTATTGGGGTTGGCGGCTCCGCCGGCCGGTGGCTTTGACCTGATGGATCAGATGCGTGCGCACGCCGGCGTGCGCCTGACGTCCATCAGTGTCCCGGCATTGCGGGAGGCCATCAACCGCCTGCGCGCCGGAGGGGTCGTGCTGACCGGCGTGGACCGGCCCGTAAGTGACGCGGAGCAGGGGGCCGAGCCCTCCCCCCTCCCAGGGGGGGGCCGGAGGGAGGTCAAGCCCTCCCCCCTCCCAGGGGGGAGCCAGAGGGAGGTCAAGCCCTCCCCCCTCCCAGGGGGGGGCCGGAGGGGGGTCGAATTCTTCGGCCGACCGGCCCCGCTGCCGACCGGTCACGTCCGGCTGGCGCTAAAGACCGGCGCGGTCATCCTCGTCGCTGGCTCCTACCGGGACCCGCAGAGGGGCAATGTGGTGCGTCTCTCCCCGCCGCTGGAAATGATCCGCACCGGCGACCGGGACGAAGACCTGCGGGTCAACCTGCGGCGCGTGACTGCCTGGCTGGAGGAGTTTATCCGCGCCTGGCCGGAGCAGTGGGCCATGTTCGTCCCGGTGTGGCCGGAGCAGCATCCATAGAACACGGGAGAATTTGATGAAAAAAGTGCTAGCATCAGCGCTATCCGATGCCCTGGGCCGCTTTCTTTCGTGACCTCTGTCATTGACAGGGGGGGGGCTGTCACTTGTCCCCCCGCCGTTCCTGCGGTACACTGGGAGTACCGATCAATGTTTTGAGGAGTGAACCAATGAAACGTCTGCTTTCGGGCAACGAAGCGATTGCGCTGGGCGCGTGGGAGGCTGGCGTCAGATATGCCGCCGCCTATCCAGGCACTCCCAGCACGGAGATTCTGCCCGCACTGGCCCAATACGCTGGCGTGCGGGCCGAGTGGGCCTCCAACGAGAAGGTCGCGCTGGATGCTGCCATCGGGGCCTCCTTCGCCGGGGCGCGTGCGCTGGCCGCCATGAAACACGTCGGCGTCAACGTCGCCTCCGACAGTCTGATGACCCTCTCCTACACCGGCGTGGGAGGGGGGCTGGTGCTGGTCAGCGCCGATGACCCCGGCGCTTTCAGTTCCCAGAACGAACAGGATAACCGCCACTACGCCCGCTTCGGCAAGTTCCCCTGCCTGGAGCCGGCCGACAGCCAGGAGGCAAAGGATTTCACCCGCTTCGCCTTCGAACTGAGCGAGCAGTTCGACACACCGGTGATGCTGCGCTCCACCACCCGCCTCTCCCATTCCAAAAGTGCGGTCGAGGTGAGGATGCCCACCGGGCCACGCGAACCCGGCCCCTTGCCCCCCTTCGAGCGCAAGCCGCGCAAGTACGTGCCTATCCCGGCTCACGCTCGCCTACTCCATCCTCAGGTCGAGGAGCGAATGTGCCACCTGCGCGAGTATGCCGAGACCTGCCCTCTCAACCGGGTCGAGTGGGGAGGTAGACGCATTGGCGTCATCAGCGACGGCGTGGCCTACCAGTACGCCCGCGAGGTCTTCGCCGGCTTCTCGTTCCTCAAACTGGGGATGACCTATCCGCTGCCAGCGGGGATGATCCGCGACTTCGCCGCCCAGGTCGAGACGCTGGTCGTCGTCGAGGAATTGGACCCCTTCATCGAGGAGCAGGTCCGCGCGCTGAGGCTGGAAGTCATCGGCAAGGAGTTCTTCCCCGCAACTGGCGAACTCACCCTGGCCCGCGTCCGCGAAGGCGCATTGAAGGCGGGGCTGCCCATCCAGTCCCCAGCCCCTAGCCCCCAGCCCCTAGCCCCTAGCCCCCAGCCCCTAGCCCCTACCATCACAATCCCTCCCCGTCCTCCTGCCCTCTGCCCCGGCTGCCCCCACCGCTCCGTCTACTTCAACCTGCGCAAACTCAAACTGCTGGTGGCGGGCGACATCGGCTGCTATGCCATCGGCGTCCTTCCTCCCTTCGAGGCGATGGACATACTGATCTCGATGGGAGCGAGCATCGGGCTGGCTCACGGGGCCAAACAAGCAGGCTGTCTCGACAAGATCGTCGCCACCATCGGCGACTCCACCTTCTTTCACACTGGCCTGCCCGAACTGGCCAACATCATCTACAACCGGGGCACAGCCTGCACGATGATCCTGGACAACGGCACGACGGCGATGACCGGGGGACAGGATAACCCCGCTACCGGCGTCACACTGCAGGGGGAGACTACCCAGGCGATTGACATCGAAACGGTGGTGCGGGCGATGGGCATCGAGGACCTGTGGGTGGTGGATGCACTGGACGTCAAGGCGGTGGAGCAGGCCATCCGGGAGGCGACCGCCATCGAGGACCGCCCCACCGTCATCATCGTCAACGGGGCCTGCGTCTTCACCCCCCAGTTCCAGCGTCTTCCAGTCGTCACGGTTGACCTCGAGGCCTGCAACGGCTGCGGCTTCTGCTTCCGCGTCGGCTGCCCGGCCATTCTCAAGGCAGAGGAGGTGGACGCAAAGACGAAGCGGCCCAAGGCGCTGATTGACCCGCTCCTGTGCACCGGCTGCACCGTCTGTCTGCAGGTCTGCCCGCGTAAGGCGATGCACCAGGCCGAGGCGGAATAGTGTACGTTGGTAGATGTGGTATAATGTACATTGAGATCGTGCCGAAAGGAGTGAAATGTCTGAGACACTGGCCTGGCAAGAAGTGAACCGCCTGATTGAGCGATTGACGCTTCATGAGCAGGCTGCATTGGTCGAGCGACTGGCACGGCGGCTGGCTCAGGGGATTGCATCAACGGGAAAGCCGCAGAGCCTGCGAGGGGTCTGGAAGGGGAAGTTCCCACCCGACCTGGACCTGGATGCTGAACTGGCAGAGATTCGCGCATCCCGGTAATGTACAGGAGGGCATGACGATGAGCATGAGGTTGGTTGTTTCTGAACGAACGGCCGAGCATCTCAAGAGTTTGCCGTCAAGCGAACCTGACGTGGATGGCAAATTGCGAATGTTGTTGGCGACAGAGTACAGGAGGCGGCTGGCCCGTTATAATCTGACCGACCGGCGGCTGCGAGACAAGTATGGAATGAGTTTCGAGGAATTTGAGCAGCGCCACGTCGTCCAGGAGCACAACTTTGGGTGGGATGTCGAATCGGATGCTATCGAGTGGGACCTGGCTGTGAACGGCATCAAGACGATGCGCCGCCGACTGGCCGAACTTCTGGGTTCTGTCTCCTATGACCATTGACGACCTGCTCATCGAACTCGATGAGAGCAAGCGGCGTTTCTGGTTTATCCAGCGCAGCGAGATTGAACGAACCGACGAGACTATCCGGTTGCGTCTCATCATCAACGAGGCGCTGTTCATCCAGGTGTTTCTGAGCGAGGCAACGGGACGGTTCAGTCTGGCCTTGATTCAGGGCCGAGAACGGCTCTACGGCCGCGATAGAGAAGGTGATATGTGGCACCTGCACCCATTTAGCGCGTCGGAGACACATCGGCCAACACCCGAGGGGGTTTCGCCATGGCCCCTCTTGCAGTTCCTTGCTGAGGTCGAAGAGTTGCTATTTGAGAATGAACTGATTTGGGTGCAATCGCTCTCATTTACCAGGCCCGATTTTCGCCAAGGAAATTAGTAGGCAGTGAAGATTCTTTGCCTATTTGTGAAAAATTGACAAGAAAACTCAGGATGATTTTAACAAATTCGCTGTGGTA
>DAOUEC010000200.1:0-9683 GCA_034430655.1 Anaerolineae bacterium | reverse complement strand
CGGTAGACGCCCAACTGCGGATCGGCCCAGGCGGCATTGACCCTTTCCCTGGTCAGCCTGGGAGGGCGCTCGACGTGGAAGCCAGCACCGCGCAGGTACTCCAGGCGCTGGCACTCCCCCCCGAAGCGGGGGGGCCGGGGGGGGTAGTCGAGTTGGTGACGATGGCCGTGCCCCCGCGCCTCTCTGAACCGGAGCCGGCCCACACGCTGGCCCGTTCGCTCCTGGCGCAGCCCTTCACGCTCGTCGCCGACGACCCGCTGACCGATTATCGGGCCGGGTTCGCCGCCCCACCGGAACGGGTCGCAACCTGGCTGCGGGCGGTCCCTGAATATGCGCCGGATACCGCACGTATGGCGCTGGAGGTGGGCGAGGCGGCGGTGCAGGCCTGGCTGGATGAAATCGCGCTGCAGTTGGGGCCTGAACAATTGCTGGACGTCGCCGAGACACTGACGCGCACGGTGGCGGCGCTGACTGCTGGCGAGCACCAGGCCCAGTCCCACATTCGCCATCCCGAGAGCACCTACGTAGTCCAGCCCGGCGACGCCTTTTTCGACATCGCCTACAGTTATGGCTTTCCCCAGTGGCGGCTGGAGGAAGCCAATCCCGATGTGGCTCCGGATGCGCTGGCCGTCGGAATGGAGTTGGTCATCCCCTCCATTGACGTCCTCTTCCCTCATCCGCTGGTGCCCGGCAGGCGCATCGAGATCAGCCTGCCGGAGCAGCGGCTGCGTGCCTACGAGGATGGGCAACTGATCTACGACTTCGTATGCTCCAGCGGGATGACGAGCACACCGACCATCGCCGGGCAGTTCCAGGTGCTTTTCAAAGAACGCAGCGCCTACGCCTCACGCTGGGGCCTGGAGATGCCCTACTTCATAGCCGTCTACCAGGAAGGGCCGGATTTCTCTAACGGCATCCACGAACTGCCGATCACATCCTATGGAGAGCGGTTATGGGCCGGCGTCCTGGGCTGGCCAGCCTCTTATGGCTGCATCATCCTCAACGTAGGCGACGCCGAGGCGCTCTACAACTGGGCTCCGGTGGGAACGCTGGTGCGCATCGTGGGCGTAGCGCCGGAGACGCCGACCTACGAGCCAAGTGCGCCGCCGTGAACAGGCGGCTCTGAAAAACCCAACACCGGCTCTTCAGGCCGGTGGCAAATCACACAATCGAGGAGTCAACTATGCCCTACGGATATCACGGTGAAATCTTGCACGTAGACCTCACAACGGGGAAGTTGGAGGTGGAGGAACCCGACGAGACCTTCTACCGCAAATACATGGGCGGGAGCGCGATGGGGACCTACTATCTCCTGAAACACACCCCACCCGGGGCCGACCCACTGGGGCCGGAGAACACGCTGAGCCTGATGGTCGGCCCCATCACCGGCGTGCCCATCTCCGGCCAGTCCCGCGTCGCCGCTACGGCCAAATCCCCCCTCAGCAGCCTCGCCGGCGAATCCGCAGGCGGGGGCTTCTGGCCTGCAGAACTCAAGTTCGCCGGCTTCGACGGCATAGTGCTCCATGGCCGGGCTGAGCGGCCTGTCTACCTGTGGGTACACGATGGGGAAGCAGAACTGCGGGACGCCGCCCACCTCTGGGGGCAGTTCACCGCCGACGTGGAGGATGCCATCCGGGAAGAACTGGGCAACAGGCGCATCCACGTCCTTCAGTGCGGCCCAGCGGCCGAGAAAGGAGTCCGCTTCGGCGCGCTCATCAGCAACGCCAACCGGGCCAACGGGCGCGGCGGGATGGGGACGGTGATGGCCTCAAAGAACCTCAAGGCCGTCGCTGTGCGTGGGCGCGACCGCCCCGAACTGGCCGACCCGGAAGCAGTGAAGGCGTTGGCGAAGTGGGGGGCCGAACACGCGGGTGAGGGGTGGGTCCTGGGAACCGCAGGGAGCGTCCTCCCCCAGTCCAAGACAGGGGGCCTGCCCACCCGCAACTGGTCCAGCGGCACGTTCGAAGGGGCCGAGGCCATCAGCGGCGAGCGGATAGTCGAGACCATCCAGAAGGCAAGGGACACCTGCTTCGGCTGCGTGGTGCGCTGCAAGAGCGTGGTGGAGGTGACCGGGGGCCCCTTCCCGGTGGATCCCCGCTACGGCGGCCCAGAGTACGAAACCCTGGCCACGATGGGCTCCTACTGCGGCGTCTCCGACCTGGCGGCAATCGCCCGCGCCAACCAACTGTGCAACATGTATGGGATGGATACCATCTCCTGCGGCGCGACCATCGCCTGGGCGATGGACTGCTTCGAGCAGGGGCTACTCACCCCAGAGGACACTGACGGCGTCGTCCTGCGCTTTGGCAACGCCGAGGCCCTGGTACAAATGGTAGAGCGCATCGGAGAGCGAGAGGGCTTCGGGCGGGTTCTGGGGGAAGGCTCCGTCCGCGCTGCCGAAATCCTGGGCGTGGGCCACGACCTGGTGGTGGCGGTGAAGGGACGGGAACTCCCCGCCCACATGCCCCAGGTCAAGCGGGGCCTGGCTCTCATCTACGCCGTCAACCCCGGCGGTGCAGACCACACAGTCTTCGAACACGACCCCTCCTACATAGATCAGGCCGAGCGGCTGGCGGCACTGGACCTTCTGGACCCACAGCCGGCGGATGTGTTGAACGCCGAGAAGGTACGCTACGCCCTCTACACCCAGATTGTCAACAGTTGTACTGATAGCGTCTGCCTGTGCTGGTTCGTCTTTGGCGGAGCCTGGCAACTGTATGATACCAGCCAGATTGTGAAGGTGATACGCGCGGTCACCGGCTGGAACGTCAGCCTGTGGGAACTGATGAAGGTGGGAGAGCGGCGGCTGAATTTGCTGCGGGCCTTCAATGCCCGCGAAGGAGTCGGCGCGGAGGCGGACACGGTGCCGCCCAAGTTGCTGATCCCGCTACAGGGTGGAGCCAGCGACGGGGTGACGGTTACCGCCGAGGAGGTAGAGACGGCCAAGTCACTCTACTACCAGATGGCCGGCTGGGACGAGAACGGTCGCCCGACGCGGGCCAAACTGGAGGAACTGGCGCTGGGCTGGGTGGCGGACGAACTGGGGCTGTAGATTTACTCAGGCATCCAGGCACGGCACGCGAGCCATGCCGATGTAGAGAAAACCGGTTAGACTGTCCGCGCCGGAGGTCGCGCCGTGGGCCAGGACCTCCCGCACAGCCGCCGCGATCTCGGCCTCCGCTACCCCCCCCGTCCCCCCCGATGGTTCGACAGGCTCACCAACCGCGGGGGGGAGTGTCAGCGCCGCCAGCAGCGCGTGCCACGAGGTGTCGCACTCCCCCCGGCCGGCGGCTCGCAGGAAAGCGGCGGAGAGGGTCGTGGTGCGGGGGGCGGCCACTTCGACCAGAGCGCGGCAGAGGAGGCCGGGGGCAGGGTGAGCCAGCCAGGCCCAGAGCATCACGCCGGTGAGGAAATCGTCGCCAGCGGGGGTAAGCCCGCCCCCCAGACCGGCCAGCCCAGCCACCCCCTCCCGCAGCCGTCCGAGGTCGCCTCCCCAGCCCTCCCGCAGGGATTCTGCGGTCTCCTGGGCTGTGGAGAGGATGGCCTCGGCGGGCGCACCGCCGGGTGGGGGAGCCTCCAGCAGCGCCAGGAGACTACCGGCAGAGGCGTGGCGCAGGCAGAGGGCGCGTACAAACGGAAGATGAGACGCAATCGCGGCACGCCGGGCCCGCAGCGCGTCCCAATTCGGGCGGGGCTCCCACACCGCCGCCCACCCCAGGTCCACCCCTAGCCCGCCGACCCGGAGTAGGGGCGGGGTAACCCCGCCCCTACTCCCCTCCAGCGTCACCGGCACACCGGGATTAATCCCGCCGAAGAGCCCCGCTGCGCCATCCACCACGATATTGAGCGACCCGTCGCCGATCTGGGGGGTCACCAGCGCCACCACGTCGCCATCGCGGGTGACCAGGTCGCAGGCGCGCTCAAAGACGGCCAGCACGCGGGTGGCAAACGGGGCTTTCCACAGCCGCTCCTGTACTGGCCGGCTGATCGAACGGGCGACGACCCACGTTATCATTGGTCCCCACCGACTCGACTACCTGCTCACGACGAGGCTTTCAGTCCTGTCCAGAGCGCAGGGTCAAACCGCTGCACCTCATCAACTACGTCAAAGTGCTGATCGGCTGAGAGAATGCGTCGAATTCCGTTGTTCATCATCACTGCCACGTGAAGAGAATCTCGCGCTTGCAACCCCGCATATTGCCGGTGAACGCCCAATACCATTCAATGGGTCTCTGTGACCTTCTTCAGCCCGCGAGGGTGGTCGGGATCATACCCCTTGGCCAGCGTGATGTGCAGCGCCAGCAATTGCCCAGGCACGACGCAGGTGAACGGCGACAGCCACTCCGGCAGGGCAACCGGCAACCACAACGGCGTGCGGGCCAGCCGCAGTGCCTCGTCCTGTCCAGAGATGACGATGAGTTCCGCCTCGCGGGCGGCCAGTTCGTGGCTCAGGGCCAGCACGTCGGCGTAGACCGCGCCCTGTGGCGCGACGACGACGGCGGGGAAGCCGCGCTCGACGATGGCGATGGGGCCGTGGCGGAAGTCGGCCGAGGAGTAGGGCTCGGCGACGACGTAAGTCAGTTCCTTCAGTTTGAGCGCGATCTCGAAGGCAGTGGCATAGTTGTAGCCCCGGCCAAGCACGACGCACTTGGTAGCGTAGGCGTAACGCTGCGCAGCCAGGGAGACCGGTTCCTCCAGCGCCAGCGTCTTCTCCACCGCCTCCGGCACGCTCCGCAGGGCGGCCAGCCGCTCACCGTCGCCGGCCAGTTGCACCGCCAACAGCGCCAGCGCCGCCAGTTGCGCGGTATAGGTCTTGGTGGCGGCCACGGCCCGCTCTTCGCCCGCGTCCAACGGGAGGACGTGAGCGGCAACCTGGGCCAGCGAGGACGCGGGCGTGTTGGTCACGGCGACAGTCAGCGCTCCCTGTCGCCGCCCCTCCTCGACGACAGCCACGATGTCGGGCGACTGGCCCGATTGGGAGACGCCCAGCACCAGCGCGTCGCGCAACTGCGGCGGCGTGCGGTAGATGCTGAACAGCGAGGGGGTGGCCAGTGCCACCGGTAGCCCAACAGCCGCACCGAAGAGGTATTGGGCATAGCGGGCAGCATTGTCGGAAGTGCCACGTGCGGCAATGACGGCATAGCGCACGTCGCGGGCGCGGATAGCAGCGGCAATCTGCGCGGCGGTTCCGGCCTGCTCGTCCAACAGACGGGCCAGGACCTCCGGTTGCTCGTGGATTTCGCGGCTCAAGTGGCTGTTCATCATGTGGCAATTTCCTCAATTCAGGATTTAGGGTCTGTCATTGGTCATTGGTCATTGTTCATTGTTCATTTCCTCCCACCCACCCTCTGCTCCGCTCCACCGCCCTCTTCCATCCGGCGTAGGCCGCCTCGCGCCGGGCCTCGTCCAATCCCGGCTCGAAGACCCGGTCCACGCCCCAGTTGGCCCGCAGTTCGTCCAGCCCCGACCACAGGGCGGTTGCCAGCCCCGCAGCGTAGGCCACACCCAGCGCCGTCGTCTCGTGCACCACCGGGCGCACCACCGGCACGCCCAGGACGTCGGCCTGCAACTGCATCAGGAAGTCGTTGACTGTAGCGCCGCCATCCACCTTGAGCGCGCTCAACTCGATGCTGGAGTCGGCTCGCATCGCCTCCAACACGTCCCGCGTCTGGTAGCAGATGGATTCCAGCGTGGCGCGGACGATGTGAGCGCGGGTCACGTAGCGGGTGAGGCCGACGATGACGCCACGGGCGTCCATGTCCCAATAGGGGGCGAAGAGGCCGGAAAAGGCCGGGACGAAGTAGATGCCGCCAGCGTCCTCCACACTCTGGGCGATTTCCTCTGTCTCGGCGGCGTCCTGGATTAGCCCCAAGTTGTCGCGCAGCCACTGCACCGCTGCCCCAGTGATGGCGATGGAGCCCTCCAGCGCGTAGGTCGTCCCCTCCGGCAGGCCGTAGGCGACGGTGGTCAGCAGGCCGCTCTTCGACGGGACGGGTTTGGGGCCGGTGTTGAGCAACATAAAGCAGCCTGTGCCATAGGTGTTCTTCGCCTCGCCCACGTCGTAGCAGGTTTGGCCAAAGAGGGCCGCTTGCTGGTCCCCCAGGTCGCCGCAGACCGGCACCGCGCCGCCCACGGGCCCGTCGGCTCGCGTCGCGCCGTAGCGGGCCGGGTCGGACGAGGGGCGGATGACCGGCAGCATCTGACGCGGGATGGAAAGGACCTCCAGTAGTTCATCGTCCCAATCCAGCGTGCGCAGGTCCATCAGCATCGTGCGGGATGCGTTGGTCACGTCGGTGACGTGCGCCCCACCCCGCGGCCCGCCGGTCAGATTCCAGATGACCCAGGTGTCCACGTTGCCAAAGACAGCCTTGCCCGCCTCCGCCTTCTCCCGCAGATTTGGGACGTGGTCGAGCAACCACTTCAGTTTGGGGCCGGAGAAGTAGGTAGCGATGGGCAGGCCAGTCTTCTCGCGGAAGGTTGGCTCCAGGCCGTCGGCGATGAGTTGCTGGCAGAGCGCGCGGGTGCGCGTATCCTGCCACACGACACCGTTGCAGAGCGGCTCGCCGGTGATAGGATCCCAGACGATCGTCGTCTCCCGCTGGTTGGTGACGCCGATGCCAGCGATCTCCACCGACTGGATACCCCCCTCGGTCAGCGCGCCGCCGATGACACGGCGCGTCTTGGCCCAGATCTCCCCTGGGTCGTGCTCGACCCAGCCGGGCTGGGGGTAGATCTGTGCACGTTCCTCGTACATCGAGGTGACCACCTGTCCCTGCCGGTCGAAGACCATAAAGCGGGTGCCGGTGGTTTCCTGGTCTACTGCGGCCGCGTATTGTGCCATGTCACTCCTCCCGCGCGGTTTTGTCGTGCTATCTCCGACTATACCGCTTTTGCGGGGAGTTGGCAAGTGGGTGTGATGCGTGAAACGTGATGCGTGACCATCACGTTTCACGTCTCGCGTTTCACGTTTTACGTTTCACGTGTTATACTTGTGCTCAGCGCAGACTGGAGGATAAGTCCTAGATCTGTATATCCGTCACGCATTGGGCGAGCGCTTCATCTTCGACCTGCGAGTGCGCATTTATGCGTACCTGCAGCGGCTTTCCCTCTCCTTCTTCGAGCGCACCTCCACCGGCGAACTGATGTCACGGGCGACCAACGACGTCAACGTGCTGGAGCAGTTCGTCACCCATGGCGTCGCCCTCACGGCTGTGGACCTGTTCCGACTGTTGGGGGCATCGGCGGTGCTCCTGGCGCTTGACTGGCAACTGGCGCTGGTCGTGCTGATCCCGCTGCCGATCATGGCCGTCGGCCTGCGGCTCTTTAACCAGCGCGCGCGGCCCATTTATCGCCGGGTACGCGACCGGTTGGGCGACACCAACGCCCGGCTGCAGGACAACCTGGCAAGCGTCCGTGTCATCCAGGCTTTTGGGCAGACGGCGATGGGAATGAGGTGCTACACGACGTCGAGTTCCACATGGCCCCCGGCGAGGTGGTGGCGCTGGTCGGGCCCAGTGGGGCGGGCAAGACCAGCATCGCCAATCTGCTGTGCCGCTTCTACGATCCCATCCACGGCCGCATCCTGGTGGACGGACACGGTCTGCAGAGCGTGCAAATCCGGTCGCTGCGCCAGCACGTGGCCGTGGTACTGCAGGACACCTTCCTGTTCAACACCACCGTGCGCGAGAACCTGCTCTACGGCAAGCCCGACGCGAGCGAGGAGGAGATGGTCGCCGCCGCGAAGGCCGCCTACGCCCACGAGTTCATCGAACAACTCCCTCAGGGCTACGACACCGAGAGCGGTGAGCGGGGAGTGAAACTGAGCGGCGGGCAGAAGCAGCGGCTGGCGCTGGCGCGCGCCATCCTGGCCGACCCGCGCATCCTGATCCTGGACGAGGCCACCTCGTCGGTGGACGCCGAGGCGGAGTACCTGATCCAGCAGGCGTTGGACGAGGTGATGAAGGGGCGCACGTCGCTGGTCATCGCCCACCGGCTGAGCACCATCCGCAACGCCGACAAGATCATCGCGCTGGAGGAGGGGCGCATTCGCGAGGTGGGCGATCACCACGAGTTGCTGGCGCGGGGTGGGCTTTATAGCCAACTCTACCAACGGCAGTTGGAACTGGCAGCGAGCGGGGCGGAGGGAGGCTTGACAGCCTCTATTGGTGCTGCTATAATGCTGCTATGATGACCTGTGAGAAGGAGGCAATAGGATGAGTGTGGATGTCAAGCGCATCACGATTCGGGTTCCCCAGGCATTGCACCGGCAACTGCACCAAGCCGCCGCCGCCCGGTCGATCTCTATCAATACGCTGGCAGTCAGGGCACTGGAGACTTACGTCGAGGAGACCTCAGCAGATCAGGAGCGCTTGCCTCTGCGGGAACTCAGCGCCTTTCTGGCCCCTGCCGCTGAAGCAGCCGAACTCACCGAAGAAGAACTGCTCCACTACGCCCGCCAGGTACGCCGACGCATCTGGCAGGAGAGGTACGAGAAGACTGTCCAGGCCTTTACCGACCAGCAGGAGCCCCGGTGAGTCCCATCTGTGTCTTCCCAGACACCGGTGTGCTGCTGGCGATGATCGTCTTTCCCCACGACCGGACCGGCTCACCTACTCTGGCTGGTGAGGTGCTCCAACTTTACGACGAGTCCGCTTTCGATCTGGTCATCGGCCAGGCGGTGATGGACGAACTGGACGAGGTGCTGGACGAGCGGTTTCCGAGACATCGGCCCCGAGCAGTGTCCTTGTTGATGCCTTTCACCGAGCGGCTGGTCCGCTGGCCAACCCCGGCAGAAATCGCCGCCGTCCTTCCATTCTGCAGCGATCCCTCCGATGCCCCTATCTTCGCCTCTGCCGTCATTGCCCGGCCGGACATTGTGCTATCCAACGACTTTCGGGCCTTCCACACCCCCCAGGCGAAAACCTTCTGGAAAGAGCACGGCATCGCCGTCGAAAGCCTGTATGGGCTGCTGTGTGTCCTCGGCCGGCGGGAGCGCAAGGGGGGGACTGAGCCCACCGCTTAAGCACCATCTGCAGTGCCGACAAGATCATCGCGCTGGAGGAAGGCCGCATCCGCGAGGTCGGCGACCACCACGAGTTGCTGGCCCGGGGCGGGCTTTATAGCCAACTCTACCAGCGGCAGTTAGAGTTGGCTGTGAGTGGTAAGGAGGAGGGGTGAAACACGAAAGTCCGAAAGGACGAAGGACACGAACGACTTCAGCGAAGCTCATCGCAGCGCCCTACTCTCTCCGCCAGACTTTGCGGGCCCAGCGAATGCTATAGATGAGCCCGCCGAGCCAGACGATGCCGGCGGTGATAAACGGAAGTACCTCGTTTTCAATTTCGGCAGTCAGGCTGCCTACTCCTAGCCCGGCCCCAAACGTGATTGCCAGGCCCAACAGAAACACGACGATTCCCCAGAAGCGGCGCGGCTTGGTTTTGACAGGGGCAACAGGCTGTGCCACAGACCGCGGGGCCGCCCTGAGAGCGACGCTACCGGGCGGATCGGCCCGCACCCAGTTAGTACCGTCGTGGAGATACCACTTCCCGGTCTCGTACCCTATCATCCACCAGTTGCCCCGCCCGTCCTGCACCATCAGTTCGCGCAGGCGGGCCTTGAACTGCTCCTCGCTCAGACGACCAGCGACCATCTCCTGACGCAGCCTGGCTACCTCCCCTTCGACC
>DAOUEC010000199.1:0-3735 GCA_034430655.1 Anaerolineae bacterium | reverse complement strand
TAGATAGACCCGCTGACGATCCGGCGCACGCTCACCTCCGGCGGGTGATCCCGAAGATCAGTAAGCCCAGCAGCCCGAAGGTGATGAGGCCGAAGACAGCATAGCCAGTGGGGACATTTGGTTGGTTAGTTGATTGGGTAGTTGGTTGGTTAGTTGGGTGGTTGGTTGGGTGGCGACTGGCGCTCGTGGCGGTGATGACCTGGGCAACAGGCTGAGGAGACGCTGTGACTGACTGGCTCATTGTCGCAACTGGCGTCGACGGCGCTGGCGTGCGGGTCGGACATTGCGTGGGCGTAGGTGTTACGGTGGCGTCGGAGGTCAGGCACGCAGTTAACGTCGGCGCTGGCGTGCGGGTCGAGCACCGCGTGGGCACGAATGTGGGTACTACGGCGGCATCAGAGGTCGGGCACAGGGTAAACGTTGGCGAAGACGGCGTGCCAGTCACGCCCAGCACCAGCGTATGGGCCTGCTCCCCCGCCACACTTACGACACGCAGGTGGTATTCCTGCGGTGCGACAGGGCAGGCCGCGCGGCTGCCGTTGAGGTCTACGCGCTCCCCGTCCAGGTAGACCTCCAGGGCGTCGGCGGTATCCCAGCGCACCATCGTGCAGGTGCCAGCGGGGATGGGATTCTCGTCCAGGCGAAACCAGACCACCGAGGTCGGTGGGGGCAGAGTAACATTCGGAGCCGGCAACGGTGTGTCAGTAGGTGGCACAGGGGTGTCAGTCGGAGGCACAGGGGTGTCGGTGGGAGGCAGAGGAGTGTCGGTGGGCGACGGTGTGTCGGTCGAAGGGGGAGCGCAAATCTGATCAAACGGGACGACGGGCGGCGGATCGCCGGTCCCCCAACTCCACCCCTCGACGTCGCCGGGATGGACAGTGTAGCCAGCGGCACCGGCCTGGGAGTAGGCCCAGGCCCCGTCCGCCAGGTGCCAGTAGGACCAGTAGTTCGGATAAGCGCACGCCAAGCACTCCTCGACCGGGCAGCCCTCGTGCTCGATCTTGCAGATTGCCGCGCCCTCGCCGGAGTAGTAGGCAACGACGACGTTCAGCCCAGAATGTATCAGCAGCACGTCGTAGCCGCTGATCTGCGGCTCGCTGAACTCGACGCAGCGGGTGATGAATGAACCGTCGCCAAAGCGCACGACCAGGCCGGCGCGGTTGGGCGACTGGGCGCGCACGCCCGGCAGGCCGATCCCGACGACAGTCAGTGCCAACAGCACAATCAGGACCAGGTAGACGCTATTTATCTTGCGCTTCATGCTGCCTCCGCAAAGATGATGGGTTCCGGCGTGGTCGGCGACCACGCCGGAACCGAGTCCATCGAGACGCTTACTGCTTCAGAACGAGCGGCAGGTAGATGTAATGAGGCTTCAACGTGCTGCTCAGTACAATGATAGCGGTGATCTCGGTCCCGTGCTGCACGCCGTCCGGGTCCGTGAAGGTGGCCTGGAACTCGTAGACCACCGGGGCCGTGACGGGCAGCGTGGCAGTGTAGTAGCCGCCGGCTCGATAGACCGTCGTGCCCGTCACCCACGACTCGCCGGAGACGCACCAGTCCAGCGTGACGTTGCCGTCGGTGTCGAGGTCGCTGCCGAAGGGGATGATCACGTCCACGCTGCTGCCCCACGCGGCACGCGGCGGGCAGGCGACCAAACGGTCGGGGTCGGGGCCGCGGTTGACGCCGCTGAACGGCGTCAGCACGGTGGGCGAGAGGGGATAGTGCACCCCCAGCAGCGCCGGCACCGCCTGCCAGGTGGCCATGCCGTTGTCGTCCGGAGGCCCCCAGGGCGAGTCCCACTGGTAGACAAACGGGCCGTCGGGCTTCTGGTAGGCGGCTAGCGCGTCGTAGGGGCTGTGGCCGTCCTCAGAAGACCAGTCGGCGATCAGATCCTCGCTTGCTGCCAGAAGGCCCTGCATGGCGTAGGCGGTGGAGTTAGCGTTGGACCAGCCCCCGGCGGCGTCCTGCTGAGATCGCAGGAACGCGGTCCCGCTGACCACGCTGGTATCGCTGGGCGGCACGCCAGCCGCGATCAAAGCCTGCAGCGCCAGTCCGGTGCTGTCAGGTTTGCTCCACCCCCACGCGTCCGTCCAACTGCCATCGCTCTGCTGGAGGCCGGTAAGCGTCTGTGTGGCGCTGACAGGGATGGCTTCACCTGCCGCTGCCAGGCCCAGGATGGCGAATGCCTGGTGCCAGGAATTGTTGGCATCGCCAAAAGCGCCCAGCGTAGGGCTGTACCAGGTGTTGGTCAGCACGTGGACGATGTTCACACTGCCGAAGTCGTGCGCGTCTTCACCAGCGGCCTCGACCGCCACGGCCAGTTTGCCCGCCACGTCGGGGCCGGTGTTGACGTAGGAGGACGTGGTGGATGAGAGGTAATCCATCGCCGAGGTGACGCTGCTGGCTGCTGTGACGCTATCAGGGTCAAAGCCCGCCGCTGCGAAGGCCAGCACCGCGTCGCAGGTGGCACCGGGGTCGGGGCCAGCCCAGCCGGACCAGGAGCCGTCTCCATTCTGCTGCTCATTCATCCAGGTGAGGGCGCGGTTGGCCCGCTGCGCCCGCCCGAAGATGGGCAGCGGTGCTTCGATCAGGCCGGCGATGGCGTGGGCAGTGCCCAGCGCGTTGCCGCTGAAACTGCCGTCGGCTGCCTGGATGCCGGTCAGGTCGTCGTGCGGTGTGCGTCCGCTGGCGGTGGCCCAACTCTCGGTCGCCGGGGTGTAGCCGGCCGCAACGATGGCCTGTATCGCAGCAGCGGTCGAGTCGACGCTCAGGAAGCCCCACGATTCCCAGCCGCCGGAGGCGGCTTGTGCGTTCCGCAGGAAGTCCAACCCCTCCTGCACATCGGTGTGGGTCGGTCCCACGTTGCCGCTGGTGATGAGGGCTTCAATGACCAGCGCCGTGGTGTCCACGTCGCCGCCGAAGCCCCAACCCCAGCCACCATCGGCCTCCTGCAGGCCGATGAGAAAGTCGGTGGCAGAGATGGGCACCGTCTCCTGCGCCGCCGCCAGGCCGAGGATGGCCCACAGTTGGTTGATGGTGCTAGCCGCGCCACTAGTCCAGCCCTGCAGGGCCGTGGTGCTGTAGTCGCCGGTCGCGGGGTGATAGGTGGCGGTCAACTCGTTGACAATACTCATCTCGCCGAAGTTGTACGGATTATCATCTCCAGCGACGACGGCCACGGCCAGCATGCCGGCCCGGCCGGGGAAGAGCATGCCGGTGGTGTCGTGCGTGTAGGTGATAGCCCGCGTCGCCAGATAGTCCAGCGGCGTGGTGCCGCTTACCGAGGTCAGGAAACTGACCGGGCGGCGGGCGGCACCGAGCGCGATGACTGTCTTGATGGTGGTGAAGTCGTCCGCCTCGCCCGGGGTCCAGCACTCGAGGCCGCCATTGGGCAATTGTTTCGTCCGCAGGTAGGCCAGCGCCTTGCTGACGGCATCGCTGTGGTCAATCGTGGGGGCTGCCGAGGCCGGGGCAGGCTGAGCCTCTGCCGGGATAGCGTAAAGGCTCAGGGCCAGAAGCAGGCCGAGGGTGAGCACAACCCCCAGGGTGATAGTAAGTACGAGATTGCGCAAGCGCATCGTTTTCCTCCCATTTTTCGCATTGGTCATTGGTCATTTTTCATTGAAAAAGCCCTCCCCCTCACGTTTCCTGGGGAAGGGCCATCGGTGCTAGAGAACCCTTCATGCGCCACCCCCTTTCCGCGAAGGTTGCTGTGTGCACCGGCAGAGGCGGGTA
>DAOUEC010000198.1:0-10994 GCA_034430655.1 Anaerolineae bacterium | reverse complement strand
GGCCTACCGCCACCACGCGGAGCGTTGAAACGCCCCGCTGATACTCAAAACCTGTTGGAAACAGGTTCCGCCAGTGCGTTTTCAACGCACTTCGTGGTACCAGCCGGTGATTTCAATCATCGGCGGGCAGTCCGCGACCATCTGTCCCAAATGTGTGACGGTCGCGTCACGTGCATTTGAGCCAGACGTACAGTTGTGGTACAATTGAAAGGCGGGTATAATCTCTGCGGGAGGATGGGATGACGGTCAGACTGACGGGCGTGCGACTGCTAGGCGAGGGATGGGTCGTTTGCCGGCATACCTGCGCCTGGCAGCCCCCTACGGACGTGTACGAAGACGATGAAGGGTTGGTTGTGCAGGTTGAGGTCGCGGGGATGCGCAGCGGGGATTTCTCGATCTCGCTGGCGGGGCAGACGTTGGTCATTGCCGGTACGCGTATCGATTCAGCGTCCAAACAGACGTATCATCAGATGGAGATTCGCTTTGGCGAGTTCCGCGCTGAGGTTTACCTGCCCTGGCCAGTGGAGCCGGAGGATGTGGAAGCCAGTTACGAGGAGGGATTTCTGAAAGTGCATCTTCCGCGTCTCAGGGCGCAGCGCGTGCCGGTCGTCGAAGCGGGACGGGAGGAGGATTGAGAAGGTAGATGTCAGGCAAGGACAGAGAAAAAAAAGGTGACTTGTTGAATTTGCTAGGTCGCCCGGTGATCACGATGGGGCGCAGCGATTCATCGGACGAGGAGGCGGGTGGTGAGGTACTCCAGATTCCCTCACACCTTCCGATTCTGCCGTTGCGGGGCCTGGTCGTCTTTCCGATGACATTAGTGCCGATCCGCGTCGGTCAGTCGCGCTCTGTACGGCTGATTGACGATGCGGTGGTCGGGAAGCGGCTCGTTGGCCTCGTGGCCAGCCGTGACCCGAAACTAGAAACGCCGGGGCCGGACGACATTTATCGCATCGGGACAATCGCAGCAGTCCACCGTCTGTTCAAAGCGCCGGATGGAACGATCACGCTGATTGTGCAGGGGTTGTTGCGCATCCGGGTGGAGGAATTCGTCGGCGAGCTGCCCTATCTGACGGCGCGTGTGTCGGCAGTCCCGGAGAAGGTCGAGACATCGCTGGAGGTCGAGGCGCTGCAGCGAAGCATCGTGGAGGGCTTCCGCCACCTGAGCGAGTTGGTGCCTGCGGTTTCTGAAGAAATGAGCACAGTGATCGTCAACATGGACGATCCCTTGCAACTCGTCTACGCCGTCGCCAATCTGGTGAGGCTTGACCTGGAGGATGCGCAGCGGCTGTTGGAACTGGATAGCGTCGCCGAGAAGTTGCGCCTGCTGTTGGGTCTGCTGACGAAGGAACTAGAAGTACTCGAACTGGGCCACAAGATCCAGAGCGAGGCACAGTCGGAGATGGAGGGGACCCAACGCGAATACTTCCTGCGCGAGCAAATGAAGGCCATTAAGCGGGAGTTGGGCGAGGCCGACGAGCAGCAGATGGAGGTAGAGGAGTTCCGCGCGAAGATCGAGGCAGCGGGGATGCCGGAGGAGGCGGAGAAGGAAGCCCGCCGTGAACTGGACCGGCTGAGCAAGCTGCCCACTGCTGCTGCTGAGTACAGCGTCATTCGCACGTACCTGGATTGGCTGACCAGCCTGCCGTGGGACATCCAGACCGACGACGATCTGGATATTGCGCACGCCCGGCAGGTGCTCGACGAAGACCACTACGACCTGGACGAGGTCAAGGAGCGCATTCTGGAATACCTGGCGGTACGCAAACTGCGGGAGGAGCGTAAGGAGGAGTGGGAGCAGGAGGAACCGACCGACAATATCCGGCGCGAACGGGAGGGGGTCATCCTGTGCTTTGTTGGGCCACCCGGCACGGGCAAGACCAGCCTGGGGCAGTCCATTGCGCGGGCGCTGGGGCGCAAGTTCATCCGCCAGTCGCTGGGTGGCATGCGCGACGAGGCGGAGATACGCGGCCACCGCCGCACCTATATCGGCGCGCTGCCCGGCCGTGTCATCCAGGCGCTGCGGCGGGCAGAGTCGAAGAACCCGGTCTTTATGCTCGACGAGGTGGATAAACTGGGGACGGACTTTCGGGGTGACCCGGCGGCCGCGCTGCTTGAGGTGCTGGACCCGGAGCAGAACTGTGAGTTCCGCGATCATTACCTGGACGTGCCATTCGATCTCTCTCGGGTGATGTTTATCACGACGGCCAACTGGCTCGACCCCGTACCAGCGCCGCTGCGGGACCGGATGGAGGTGCTGAAACTTTCGGGTTATACCGAGATGGAGAAGGCACACATTGCCCAGGGATACCTGATTCCCCGCCAACTGCGGGAGAACGGCCTGCGGCCTAATGAGTTGAGTTTCACCGACGGTGCGCTGGGCCGGATCATCCGTGACTACACCTATGAGGCCGGGGTGCGCAATCTGGAGCGAGAAATCGGGCGGGTCTGCCGGAAGGTGGTGACCCGCATTGCCGAGGGAGATACAGAGCCGGCGCGAGTGACGATGCGGGATGTACCCAAGTTCCTGGGGAGGCCGCGCTATTTCCCGGAGAAGGCGCTGCGCACCCACTTGCCGGGCGTTGCTACTGGCCTGAGTGTCACAGCCGCTGGTGGCGATCTGATATTCTGTGAGGCTACCAAGATGCCTGGCAACAAGGGGTTTACGGTCACCGGTCAGTTGGGCGAGGTGATGAAGGAGTCGGCACAGGCAGCCCTCAGTTATGTGCGCTCCAAGGCCGGGGAACTGGGCATCCCAGACGACATCTTTGAAAAAACCGACATCCATCTGCACGTGCCAGCGGGTGCGGTGCCCAAGGATGGCCCCTCGGCCGGCGTCACCATTGCCGCTGCGTTGGCCTCGCTGCTGACTGGTCGTAATGTGCATGATGACGTGGGGATGACGGGGGAGATCACGCTGCGCGGACGGGTGTTGCCTGTAGGCGGTATCAAGGAGAAGGTGCTGGCAGCCCATCGGGCTGGCCTTAAGACCGTCATCCTGCCCAAACAGAACGAAAAAGATCTGGATGACATACCTGAGGAAGTGCGCAAAAGCCTCAAGTTCGTTACGGCCGAGTGGGTAGAGGACGTCTTTGAGGCTGCGCTGGAGTAGATGGACGAAAGCAACATGGCTCTACGTGAGGAGAGAGGCCAGGCGGTGAACACTGTTCTCGTGGTAGACGATGACCCGGTCTTCAGCAGGCTTCTACGAACGATACTCGAATTGGAAGGATACCAGGTGGTGGTCGCGACTCATCAGGAGGACGTGGTGCCGACGGCGCACCAGGTGAAGCCGGCACTCGTTCTGATGGATGTGCACGTCTCCCGTGGGGATACGCTCGGCGTGCTGCATGATCTGCGGGCAGACGAGACGTTGAAGACGCTGCCAGTGGTGATGACCTCGGGCATGGATTGTTCTGATGAGTACCTGGTCGCCGGGGCCGATGCATTTCTTCTCAAACCATTCCGCCCATCTGAAATACTGACATTGATTGCAGATTTGGTTAGCAAACAGGACTAGACATTATGAAAAAGCGTACAACAGAACGGAGTAAACTTCAGTGGAGGCGGGTTGATCTTCACATGCACACCCCTGCCTCCACCGACTATCTCGAAGCGGGAGTTTCATATTTGGACATTCTGCGGGCGGCCGAGCGCAAGGATCTCGACATCGTCGCCTTCACCGACCACAACACGGTGGCCGGCTACCGGGCGATGATGGAGGAGGTTCACCAACTGGAGTTGTTGGAGCAACTTGGGCGGCTGCGCAATGAGGAGAAACAGCGGGTTAAAGAATACCGTCGCCTGCGGGAGAAGATGCTGGTGCTGCCAGGCTTCGAGTTCACCGCTACTCTGGGCTTTCACATCCTCGGCATCTTCTCCTCTGAGACAGACGTGCGAGAACTGGAGTTCATCCTACGCCGGCTCAATATCCCGCTGGACAAACTTGACGCTGGCAGCGGCGAGGTGGGGGCGACGACCGACGTGTTGACGGCCTATCGGATCATTGACGAGGCTGGCGGTATCGTCATCGCGGCCCACGCTAACGCCAATCACGGTGTGGCGATGCGGGGGTTGGGATTCGGCGGGCAAACGCGCATCGCTTACACCCAGGATCCCCACCTCCACGCACTGGAGGTGACCGACCTCGAGAAGAAGGGGCGGCGTACTACGGCACGCTTCTTCGACGGCTCGCGCCCGGAGTATCCACGCCGCATGCATTGCATCCAGAGTTCCGATGCCCATCGGCTCGCCCGCGACTCCAGGGATGCCAGGCATCTGGGCGTGGGGGATCGGGTGACGGAGGTGCTTTTGCCCGAGGTGAGTTTCGCCGCGCTGCGGGAGGTGTTCCTGGGCAACGACTTTGCCCGTACGCGGCCCTACAGTGCGGCAAAAGCGCCGGTGGATTACATCCAGGCAGCGCGGGAGGAGGGGGTCACGATTGTGCAGGACTTCCATGCTGGCTACACCCAGCGGGGCGGGCGGCTCTACGCCATTCTGGCCGACGTCTGCGCCTTCGCCAATACCAACGGGGGCACCATCTACATCGGCATCAGCGCCGACCCCACGGAGCGATCTGCCGGGGTGAGCAATCCCTCACGGGTGGTTAAGACGCTCCAGACGGAGATCGAGCGCCGCATCACGCCCCCTCTCGATGTCACGGTGGACGTGCAGGAGACACAGGGGCCTGCCCTGAGCAAAGCCGAAGGGGTGAAGGTGGTACGGGTGGTGGTGCCTCGGGGCGACGATCCACCTTATGCCATTGACGACAACAAGATCTACGTGCGCAGCGAAGCGGAGACCAGTCTGGCGGTGCGGGATGAGATTGTGAACCTGGTCAAGCGGGCGCAGGCGGGGCCTGCGGTCGCGCCGGTGGAGGAACCTGCGGGCCGCATCGAGCCGCCCCGAACAGGAGTGGAGATTGTGGAGAGCGAGGAGCGCAAGGGCACGCTCTATCACACGATGCGTGATCTGCGCAATGGCAACGTGGTCAAGAACGTCACCCGGCAGTCGGCGCGACGGCTGTGGCGTTATGCCATCACCCAGGCTGAGGAGCACCCGGTGGACGCAAGCAAGATCGAGTGGCACGGAGGTGTCGGCCTGCTCAAGCGGCGGGAGCACGCCGGCCGGGCGCGCTACGACCTGGTGCAGCGAGAAGACGGCAAACTGCGCGTCTACTACGGGGTGACGGAGGACGGTATTCACGGGGAGTGGGCGCGGTTGGTGGGGCTGGATGTGGCGGCGGATTAGTTGATGATTAGTTGATGAATGGAAAGGAGCCCTTATGAAATCCCGCTATCGCTGGTTCGTCGTGTTCGTGTTTTTCATGTTCATGCTCCTCCACCAGGCCGACAAGTTGCTCATCGGCCCGCTCACCACGCCTATTATGGAGACGTTCGGCATCAACGAGGAACAGATGGGTAAGGTATTCACCGGCGCGCTCGCCGTCGGGGCGGTGTTCTACCCGTTATGGGGCTACCTGTACGACCGGTACGCGCGGTCAAAACTGCTGGCGGCGGCCTCGTTCTTATGGGGTTCGACCACGTGGCTCAGCGCTATCGCGCCCACCTATCCGGCTTTCCTCGCCACGCGCGCTTCGACGGGAATTGATGACTCCAGTTATCCTGGCCTCTACAGCCTGATCTCCGACTATTTTGGGCCACGGGTGCGCGGAAGGATTTACGGGCTGCTACAGGTCGCTATGCCTCTGGGCTATATAGTGGGGATGGTCCTGGCCTCCACGCTGCGCGACGTGGTGGGCTGGCGCGGCGTGTTCTACATCACCGGGTCGCTCGGTGTGCTGCTGTCCATTCTGATCTTCTTCGGCGTGCGCGAGGTCCCGCGCGGCAAAGGTGAGCCAGAACTGGCGGGCCTGGAGCAGATTGGCATCTACCGTTTCGATTGGAAAACCGCCCGGGGGTTGTTCCGCAAGCGCAGCCTGTGCCTCTTATTCGTCCAGGGATTCTTCGGTGTCTTCCCGTGGAACGTCATCACCTACTGGTTCTTCCGCTATCTGGAAACGGAACGGGGCTATTCCTCGGACGCCGTATTGATGACGATGGTGGTGGCGGTGTTGGTATTGGCTTGCGGCTATTTCGTTGGTGGGGCAGTGGGGGATTTCTTCTTCAAGCGCACCCCGCGCGGCCGGTTGATCGTCTGTACGACGGCGGTGCTGCTTGGGGCTATCCTGCTGGCGGTTACCCTCAACATCCCGGTGGGGAACCAGGCGCTTTTCCTGGGGGTGCTCAGTCTCACGGCCCTGTTCATCCCCTTCGCCTCGCCCAACGTGACCTCCACGGTCTTCGACGTCACCCTGCCGGAGGTGCGCAGCACGGCGATGGCTGTTCAGTACTTCATCGAGTCGGCCGGCGCGGCGCTGGCGCCCTGGATGGCCGGTCTGATCGCTGTGCGGTCATCTCTGCAGAATGCTATTCTGCTCATCTGTGTCTCTACCTGGGTGCTCTGCTCAATCTTCTTTGCCTTCGCCGCCTACCTGGTGCCGCGTGACATCGAAACGTTGCGCCAGGCGATGCGGGAGCGGGCGGAAATAGCAGTCAGCAGTCAGCCGTCCCCGATAGTGTAGGAGGTGCTGGAATGGACGTGGCGGCGTTGGCGGCGGCTGCGGCGGCTGTGGTTGCTCCTTTGCTGGCCAAGGGGGCCGGGAAGTTCGCCGAGGAGTTCGGCAAGGATGCATACGAGAAAGGCAAGGGCCTGCTTGGCCGCGTGCGGAACCGGCTGAAGGGGAAGCCCGAGGCAGAAAAGGCGCTTGCTGTCTGCGAGCAGTCCCCCGGCCCAGAGAGCCAGACGGCGCTGGCCCAGGTCATCGAGGGGGAATTGGTCGCCAGCCCGGACCTGGCCCAGGAACTGGCTCCCCTGGTGCAGGAACTGGTGGCGTTGATTGAGAGCACCAACGCGGCCGGCCCCAGGTACCAGGTGGCTGCTAAGATCGTCGGCGCGGTAGGGGAGGGGGCACAGGCGACCTTTCATCTGGACAAAGACGCGCTGCTGTGATGCGCATTGACGGCTGTGGGGTGGGTTGCCGGCCCGCCCTGCAGGGGTGGCGGCGTTCCAGGAGGCGACAGTGAAGGGCGAGAACTCCAGGTACCACGCCGAGGGGGAGATCATCGGGGCCGTCGGCGAAAGGGCGGTGGCTCACTTCCACGGCCTGGCTCCCCAGGAAGCGGCGGCCCTGGTGCGGCAGGTGGTGACGGAACTCGTCCCGGTCATCACCGAGACGCTGCAGGCGGCCGCCCCGTCCCGCGTCCACGAAGAATTGGCCCGCGACGGGGAGGGCAACGTCGTCGTGGGCCGGGGGGAGGCGGTGGTCAGCCCGCTCCAGGCCGAGGCGCTGGCCCAGGCTGTGCACAGGCTGCCTCCTGATGCGCCCGCGGATGATCGCCACCGGCTGGGAGCCGTCGCTCAGGCCCTCTCCCCCGACCTGGTGTCCCCGGTTGACTTTACCTGCCGCGCCAGCGAGTATGATGCCCGCCAGCGAGCCCGGCGCGGTCCCCTGGCCCGGGCCGAGGCTGAGGAACCCTTCTACGTTCCCCTCCAACTCCACTTCCGCCGCGCCATCCTGGCCCCCGGCGACACGCTCTTCCGCCCGGAGGGGCGCACCTACGACGACATCCGCGCCGCCGTCGAGTCCCCCGACCCGGCCTCCCGCCGGAGCGCGCCCTTCCCCGCCCTCGTCCTCCTCGGCGACCCTGGCGCGGGCAAATCCACCTCCCTGCGCCACCTGGGGTTGACCCTGCTGCGGGCTGTTCTGGAGGACCCCTCCGGCTATCTCCCCCTCTTCGTCAGCCTGGGCGACCACGCCGATGGCGTTCCCATGGACTTCCTGGCCGGGCAGTACCGCCGCTGGTACGGCGATGAGCGGTTCTCGCCTGTCCTGGAGGCGGGGCGTCTATGGCTCCTGGCCGACGGCCTCAACGAGATGCCCGCCGCCGACGAGCGGGACTACGAGGCCCGCGTGCGCGCCTGGCGGTGCTTCTTCCGGGAGGATTTCCCCCCCGGCAACCGCGCCCTTGTTGCCTGCCGCGTGGCCGATTATGGCACCGGCCTGGAACTCCCCCGCCTGGAGGTCGAGCCGATGGACGACGAGCGCATCCGGGATTTCGTCGCCCGCCGCTTCCAGGACGCGCCCGGGCGGGGGGAGCGACTCTGGCAGGCGCTCCTGGACGACCGGGAGGCCCGTGGCCCCGAGCAGGGGCTCTACGGCCTGGCCCGCAACCCCTTCTGGCTGGTTATGCTGGTTGACGTCTACCGGCGCCTGGACCGCCTCCCCCAGAACCGGGCCGCGCTGGTGCAACACTTCGTGGACCACTGGCTGGCCTACGAGGCGGACCGGCCCGGCCGGGTGCTGACCGGGACCGAGCGGGCGGCCCTGCAACTGGCCCTGGACCGGCTGGCCTTCGCCATGCTGGGGGTTGGCCAGAATGCCCCTCGACCCCGTTCCTGGGTGCTGGCTCACCTCCCCGAGCAGGTGGATGTGGCTGGCGACGCGGTGCCCACCGCTCCGCCGGCGGTGCTGAGGCTGGCCGAGTCCGCCTGCCTGCTGGAGTGCCGGGGCCGGCCCGAGGCCCGCGTCGTCCGCTTCTACCACCAACTGCTCCTGGAGCACTTCGCCAGCCGGGAACTCCTCCGCCGTTTCCGCTCCGTGGCCGGCCGGGGTGAGAGTGGCTTCCCGTCTCCCCTGGGCGAGGAGGCCCTCTGGCGCATCCCCTGGGAGGAGAAGTGGCAGTTCGTCGAGAGCGCCTGGGACCCCCTCCCCACGCCGCCGACCACCGGGTGGGAGGAAGCCACCGTCCTGGCGGCGGCCCGGGCCGCCATTCCCCCCTCTCTCCCCCCCAGGGGGGGGGATGAAGGAGGGGGCGACTGGCCCCGTCTGGCGCGGGCTGTCCTCTCCCATAACCCGCCCCTGGCCGCCCGCTGTCTGCTGGAGGCGGGCCGGCGACCGGAGGAGGGGGCGCGGGCCGAGGTGACCGAGCATCTCCTGGCCATCATCCGCGACCCTGCCGCGGCCGCCGGCCGGGACGCCCGCCAGCGGCTCTCGCTGCGCATCGCCTGCGGCCTGGCGCTGGGCGCGCTGGGCGACCCCCGCATCCTCGGGAGAGAGAGGGAGCAGGAGCAGGTGGCCGTCCACCCCGACGGCCGCCGCGTCCGCTTCGTCGTCCCGGCCTGGAGCCAGGCCATCCCTGCCGGGCCGTTCCCGATGGGCAGTTCCCGCGACGACCCCGGCGCCTACGACGACGAATATTCGGAGGGGACCGGTTACCGCCCCCACACCGTCACCATCCCCCACGACTACGCCATCGGCCTCTACCCGGTCACCAACGCCGAGTACGGCCACTTCGTCGAGGACGGGGGGCACGAGGACGAGCGCTGGTGGGACACCGAAGAGGCCCGCAGTTGGCTGCGGGGCGAACTGGACCTGAGCGAGTCCTGGATTCGCCGTTGGCGGCAGGTCGCTCAGTGGGTGCGGGAGGGGGCAGTAGACCCCGACGAGTGGGTGGCCCAACGCCGGATGAGCCCGCAGGAGGCTGAAACCTGGAAATGGGTTGCCACTCTCGACGACGAGGAACTGGCCCGGGTGGTGCGGGAGGCGGCCGGGGCCACCGCTGCCGAGCGAGGTCAGCCTCGCTTCTGGGAGGACCGCCGCTACAACAACCCCTCCCAGCCCGTCGTCGGCGTCTGCTGGTACGAGGCCCGCGCCTACTGCGCCTGGCTCACGGAGCAATTGCGAATTGCGAATTGCGAATTGCGAATTTGGCGCGACGGCGAACTTGAAACCTTAAACCTGGAACCTGAAACCGTCATGGTGCGGTTGCCCACCGAGGCGGAGTGGGAGAAGGCGGCCCGCTGGGATGGCTCGACGAGGCTCGCCACAGGCGGCAAGCGGGCCCGGCGCTACCCCTGGGGGGACCAATGGGACGAGGCGAGGGCCAACACGCTGGAGGGGCGGGTGCTGACCACCACGCCGGTGGGGGTCTACCCCGAAGGGGCTGCCCCCTGCGGCGCGCTGGACTGCGCCGGGAATGTCCGGGAGTGGACCTCCAGCCGCTGGGGGCCGGAGGTGGAGCGGTCAGCCTTTGGCTACCCCTACGACCCGCACGACGGCCGGGAGGAGGTGACCGGCACTGACCTCCGAGTCGTGCGCGGCGGTTCCTGGCACGACGAAGCGCGGATCGCTCGCTGCGCCTGCCGCTTCTGGTACTTCCCCGGCCACCGGCTCGACGATGTCGGCTTTCGGGCGCTCCTCCAACTCTCCTGATCCTGGGTTGCTGGAATGCTGAGATTCTGAGATTCTGAATCTCTGGAAATTGGTAATTTGTTCGTAGTGACGACTTCAGTCGTCCACGTCAGGGAGTGAGTGACTGAAGTCGCCACTACGACCTCCTATACCTGAGTGGGAGTGCGGGAAGGGGCAGCACCTTTGCCTGCTGCGCTCTCTTGTGGTATCATCTGACTTGTTATGGGCGGGGGGAAGCAATCACCTGTCTTCGTCAAGACCTACGATTTCCTGGTCTGGCTGTTGGGCCGCAGCGCCCGTTTCCCCAGGAACGAGCGCTTCCGTATGGCCAAACGGCTGGAAGAGAGTGCTTTCGCCTTCCATGATCTGCTCCTGCAGGCCGGCCGCCTGCCGGCCAGTCAGACCAGGGAGAAGAAACGGCTTCTGGTGCAAGCCGACCTGGAACTGGACCGGCTGCGGTTCACCGTCCGGCTCTGCCAGGACCTCAAACTGTTCAGTTTCAAACAGTACGAGTATTGCGCCGGGCGGCTGGTGGAACTTGGCCGCCTGTTGGGCGGCTGGCTCAAGTCGCTGGCGTGACGTGGTGCAGGCTTTCCAGCCTGCAAGATGCCGTCTCCGGCGGATGATCCGCCGTGATGGGGGGACAGGCCGAAGAGCGCGGCGGTTCCTGGAACAACGAAGCGCGAAACGCTCGCTGCGCCTGCCGCAACAGGAACAACCCCGACAACCGGAACAACAATGT
>DAOUEC010000197.1:0-24059 GCA_034430655.1 Anaerolineae bacterium | reverse complement strand
TGACGGTCTTGTTGCCGTCCATGGTGATGGTTTCGGGGTTGTCGGGGCCGGAGAGAGCGCCGCTCCAGCCGGTGAAGGTCCAGTTGGGGTCGGCGGTGGCGGTGAGTGTGACCACGTCACCGTAGTGGTAGGTCGTCTTGTCTGGGTACTTGTCCACCGAACCATCGCCGTCGTAGTTGACCGTCAGGGTGTACTCGTCCTGGGTGAAGGTGGCCGTGACGGTCTTGTCGCCGTCTATCAGGATGGTTTCGGGATTGTCGGTGCCCCACAGATCGCCACTCCAACCGGCAAAACTCCAGCCCGGATCGGGCACTGCTGTCAGCGTGACGACCGTACCTTCGCCGTAAATCGGCGCGTCAGGGTCTTTGTTCACTATACCGTTGCCGACGACGTTGACAGTCAGGCTGCGAATTTGGGCGAACGTGGCCGTAATGGCAGTATCACCGGTCAGGGTGAGCGTGGCCGGGTTATCGGTACCAGACAGACCGCCGCTCCAACCCATGAACATCCAGCCAGGATCGGGCGTCTCCGTCAGCGTGATGACGTCGCCGTAGAGATAAGCGTCCGACGAGTGAACAAGTTCGGGATCTACATCCACTTCACCATTTCCCACTGTGGAAACTTCCACGTCCACTACCGGCACGATGGTTACATCGCCAAAGCTGGCGTCCGTGTGGTGCGCTACCAACAATACGGAACCGTTGAAGAGTTGCTCCGGTGGCTCATCCTGGCTCTTGATGTGCCACCACGATGGTTCTGGTTGCCCCGCTCTCCATACCCTGAAACTGTAAAATCCGCTTTGGCCTGGTGATCTGGTGCGCACGCGCAGTTTGAAATTGTAGGTAGTGCCCAAACTCAGTTGAACCTGAGGGTCCGCCGGTTTAACGGTAGATGGATCGTGGCCTGTGCGCAGCACCAAATTAGGCCCAGCATCCCGATTGCGGTAATAGCCGTAGGCGCCAATGTTCCACCAACCCATTCCCGGTTGTTCGCCAGCATATACGAAGTGCCCCTGCCAGCGAGCGATAATGCCCACCCCGCCGGTGTTAGATCCATCAAAGCTGTGGATCTTGATCGGGACTGTCACCTCGAAATTATCCCATGCAATATCACCAATCGCAACCAAACGATCATAGCCGATTTCCAGCTTACCAGATTCGTTCAGGCTTTTTATCGGCCGGATGCTGTCTGTCTCCAACTCCCCTGTCTCTAACTCCCACCGTCCATCCACAATCTGGGCCACGTCTGTTATTTCTGTCTCCTCGCTCCAGTTGATGCTATACGGCTCTGGCCACGTGTTTCCCGCCGAGTAGTTGACGGTCACCTCCTTTGTTGATTGATTGTCGTAAGCGTCAATAGCAGTGATGACAACTGTGTTTGGACCGTCTACAAGGTCAACGGTGTCTATCTCGATGTTGAAGTCTCCATCGGCTACCAGGCGGGGACAGTCGTCGGAATCAAAGCTCAGCGGTCCCTGATAGACCCCGTTCAAAGAATAAGTCAACGAGGTAACGTGAGGTGGGTCAGAAACATCACCCAGAATGTTGATCATCGTCTGTGGATTGCCGAGAAAGCCAAAGTCTTGAGTGTCGCCGTACCAGATGTTGATATCGGGACCGCTCGAGGGCTGTGCTGCTACCGCATCCATAGTGTCAGGCAGCCGCACATCCCCGTGATTATCTGCAGGACTCGACGCTGCATAGTCCTGAACCTCGGTCAGGTTGCTGGCCGCCCATGCTTCCGTGGTAAGCAAAGACAGTATAAAGGGCAGCACAAGCACCGCCATCAAGTTGCGAAAATTAAGAGCTCGTTTCATGATTACCCTCCCGCCTAATGCTTGTTGAATGTCATGCGCCTCCTGCCTTTGAAAACGGACATCAGCAAGCGAATGGTTTCCAGAATGAGCGCGCGCTGAAGCAGGAACGCCGTCAGAATATAGATCACCGCGCCAATCGCGATCATCGCCCCCAGTGAAACCCAATTGTGCTGGCCCCCGGCAAATCGAAGCAGTGGCGCCTTCGATAACTGCACACCTAACATCATGGTGCAACTTGCGAACAGGGCTGGCAGGATCGCTGGCACCATTTTCGACGCAGTTCCCGGCAGGACCTTGTGTACCTGGTAAATGTTGTATATGAAACCGACGGCGTATGATACCGTGACTGCAACCGCCACACCAGCGATGCCCCTGTCGAGAAGCAAAAAGATGAGAGGCGCCATGACCACGAGCAGGACCAATCCTGCGCGTAGGTTGAAATCAGGACGTCCCACTGCCTGGAACAGAGGGGCCGTGGAGCCGGCAAGAGGTCTTACCAGGGCCATAAAAGCGAAGATCTGTAGTGTGAGCACCATTGGGACCCACTTTTCTCCCAACAGAATCGGAATCAGTTCAGCAGCGATAATGAAGACCCCCATAGACAGCGGGGCCATAATCAGCGCAACCATACTCAGGCTCTTGATATAGAATCGAGACAAGCGCTCTTTCTCATCCTGAATCTTTGAGTATGAAGGGAAGAGGACACTATCTATAACACTTCTGTTGAAACCGACAATTGTCTTGTTGGTGAGGCTATATGCTTTTGTGTAGAAACCGAGAGATGTTGATCCCAGCACCCGGCCCACCAGCCAATCATCCCAGTTCGAGTTAAAGAAGGACAGCAGGCCACTTCCCGTACTCTGGATTCCGTATCGAAGTAGCGATTTCATCGCCCCCCAGTCCCAGTGTTTTGGTATTAACCAGTCCCATCCGGGGTATGCAATCCACACAATCAGCAGTTTGGTCAGTGAATTCGCCAACTGAGCGTACACCAGACTCCACAAGCCGAAGCCGAGGAAGGCCAGGCCTAACGCTACGCCGTTGTACAGTGCTTCTGAAATAAGTACCGACTTACTCACCTGTCTAAACATCATTTCCTTTTTCAACAAGGCCGTAGGAACCAGGGACAATGCATCCAATATGATCAGCGCCGACAACCAGCGGATCACAGGCGTTACTTCGGGGTCGCCCAATAAAGCAGCAAAGAAGGAGGGAGCAGCATTGACGATTAGAAACAGCAGTAAACTGGTTGAAACCGTTACGACGAATGTCTGGAAGGCTATCTTACGCTTGTCCAGATGGCTGTGGATCAATGCATTTCCCAACCCTAGACCCGAAAATAGCTTGGTGGTAGATACCAGGATCATCGCCATAGCAACTGCCCCGAAATCCCGTGGGTCCAGGAGGCGCGCTATAAACACCGAGGCAACCACCCCTATCACACGGGAACCCATCGTTGCCACGGCCATCCAGATGCCGCCTTTAGCGGTCTGAGTCTTCAGACTGTCTATCGCGCACCTCCCTATCAGATCAACTGTTCCTGAGCACGGAGCGCTCGCAAGATTGATCTCTGAATGAACTCAGGTACCCATTTGGCCCTTCTCGAAGATTCCATCTGTTGTCTGGCTAGAAAAGCAGCATTAAGGAGTCCCCGTTCCAATTGACACCACTCATACAAGCGTCTGTGCTCATCGAGAGAGAGACGATCGTCTTGTTCCGCATACCTGACCAGTGCTTGCTGCTCGATATCAGGGTCTTTTCCTTGCAATAATGTTGCCAGATCAGCATGAGGCCTACCCAAACCCGTCCATTCCCAATCAATCAACTTAATGCGGTCAGGATTTTCCTTATGAACATATACATGTCCAGTGTGATAATCCCCATGTATTGGCTGTGTGGTCTGACATTCATAAAACTCGCTGTGGCCGTGCACTTCAGAAATCAGTGGCCAGTGTTCAATTGCTCTTGAAACAGTCTTATCTGCTGTTTCCTGCACGTAACGCTCTAGATTTTCCTCCGCATATTTCAGCAAATCAGTTGAGAATTCGCGATTAAATCGCAATAGATGGGTCGGGTCGGCAGTGATAGACCATTCGCTCAATGCGTGATGGAGTTTGGGAAGTTCTGAGGCCGCACTCACTATATTCCTTTTCTTGGCGAGTTTCGTGTATTCTGAGAGCCTCTGGTATTCCTGGCTCAAATCCTCCAGCACGTATTGGTAATGTCTTCCCGGAACCATCTCCAGGCAAAGATAGACGGCAGGCAGGTATTGGGACAACGCTCCTTCAGGATGTTTGTATACGAGATATTCCGGGGGGCCGGGCTTGATAGGCAATCCCCTTAGGGCTGGAATCTGCTCCAGGCTATAGATAGCATTTTTGTAGATCAGGTGCCAGGTACGGCCGTTTACGCTCTTCAAAACCAAACGATATGCACCCGATACCTTCCAGCCCGAAAGATGCACGTACGAAACACGTTGCAGGGGTTCACCTGAATGCTCGAGGCAGAGCCTGTTCACGGTCTCAAAGGCAATACCCTCGGGCAACCCTTTGACCGGTCTGCGTGGCAGTCTACGTTGCATAAAATAGATCCGGCGCTTTATTCGCGATAACAAACTTCTGTCAGGCTTGCCCAGTTTGCGCAACTTATTTGTTGTAACCATCACTGGCCCTATTCTCGTAGAGAACTACCTGGCCGTGAGTCCAGCCAATCGAAAGAATGTCAAGGTCTCCGTCATTATCAATATCTATGAAACGGGTTCCAACGTGGTGCTCAAGACCTGAGTCGATTTCAAACGTGCTCCAGCAACTGCCGCTATCTTCATTTCGGTAGATGATTACCCGCCCCACTGCAGGATCGCTTTCATTGTGTTCCCCGACGACGATGTCAATGTCTCCGTCTTGGTCCACATCTGCCACGTCCAGACTCATGGCCAGGATATCCGTCGAGATCACGTGCTCGGTCCAGGGATCTTCTGGGGCCGCTGGCGCTTCTGCCCACACGACCCGATTGGCGTGTTCAGTCGCAATCACAACGTCCCCATCCCCGTCCCCATCAATGTCAGCAATCTCAACCCGATCCGGATCTGCATCGGGATCGCCCAGGGTGAAGGCGTTAACCGGCGTCCATGCCCCGCCATCGTTTCGGAGCCACTTGGTCCCCAGATGGATATCTGAATCGCCATCGCCGTCAATGTCACCAACGGCTATCTGCTCCCCGTTCGTAGTCGGGCTAACTGTCTCCCACGACCAGGGATCCGTGGCTGGCGAGGGAATTCGGTACATCTGGGTGCTGGTGCTGTTGTGCCAGGAAAGCACCACCTCCACGTTCCCGCCGGGTATGATTTGGGCCGCACGAGCGCCCTGCAGAAAGTCACCATCGGCGTTCGGAAGATTGGTATGCAGCGTGAACGAGCCCTGGCCGTCGTTCTCAGCCCACACGAACTCGTTGCTTTCCACCTGGCCTTTGGTTCCGAGAATGTCAAGGTCTCCATCTCCGTCCAAATCGTGAACGACCGCCATATTGTAAAGCACACCGCCGATTGCGTGGCGAGTCCACACACCCCCTGGACTGCCGGGATTTTGATACCACCAGCCGCCCGTGATAATGTCGGGAAGGCCGTCTCCATTCACATCTCCCCCGGCGATAAAAACTGCCCGCCACGGCCGGTCGCTATCAATGATGTGACGCTGCCATTGGTCCACAGGAAGCGCAGAGTTAGTCACTTTGTTTATCCACATATCCACTCGCAGGGAGATGGCTCCGGCCTCATAGTTCTTCCCCACGATGTCTGGATACCCATCCCCATCCAGGTCGCCGACCTGGGCATTGTGCGAGCCAGACGTGGCCAGGATATGTTCTGCCCACGTGTTGGACCCGATGTCCACGTTCTCGAAAACGGTGATCTTATCTGGATCTTCGCCGTGATGCATCTCTGCTGCAAAGATATCCAGGTCCCCGTCTTGATCAAAGTCGGTCAGCGCCAGGGAATGGACGCCCTCATATCCGCTACTGACCACCTCCTGCCGCGTCCAGGTTCCGGTCTCCAGATCTGCCGGCGCGGTATACCACGCAACGCCTGCACTGCTTTCCTCACCAGATAGAACGACGTCAGGCCTACCATCACCGTTCAGGTCACCCACCGCTCCGCGGGCTTCGGTGGGCCAACGGGAGTCGATTGTGCGCATGATCCATTCTTGGGTTGGGTCCCCGCCAGGTAAGGGATTCTCAAACCATGCGTTGCCGTACAGAACGTCTAAATCCCCGTCCTGGTCAATGTCGGCCAGCATCCCACCGGTTCGCCTTCCCCCGGACCAGATTGTATACTTTGGCCACCTATCGTGGGGATTTGGCGGGTTTTTCGCCCACCCGACCTCGTCCTTGTACGTGTAAACCACGTCTAGACGGCCGTCGCCGTCAATATCGCCGACGTGGAAGAGGTCGGGCTTGTCATCAATACCCAGGTCATACCTGGGCCAATCTACCTGTTCTGGATTTCCCGTGTTCTCAAACCAATAAACTCTCGAGTCGTTATCTTGACCAGCAACGACGTCCAGGTCCCCATCCCCGTCAAAGTCGCCCAGGTTGCCATACTTATAATCACCTTTGGCAATCTCATAGCGCGTCCAGGTTGGGTTCTCGTACCAGACCATCTGGTAGGCATTCGCGCCTGCCCCTCGACCACTGGTCCAGACGTCAGGCAGGCCATCTCCGTTGATGTCCCCGATTTGGATATCGTTCATTCGGTACGTAGCCGGTGGATTCTCATCAATGACAACGTGTTCAAAGCTCCACTGTGCTACATGGGCCTCAGATTCGGCCTCAGATTCGTCGCGATAGGCCGAGGTGGGGGGAAATGCCCACTTTGTGGGGATTATGCTGCTCTTCGGACCCATCTCTAGGCTATACAGGTAGACAGTTATCACCGCGATCATCCCCAGGATCAACGCACCCACCAGAATGGATCGCATTATTTGTTTCATCTTGTGCACTCCTCAATACTAACTACTCACCCTCCCGCAGGTTTAGACGTTTTTTAGGTGCAAAAGTGCGTCTTGACCAGATATTTAAGCCCGCCAATGCTGTCAATCGTAACCTGCGGGAGGGTAGCTTTGCTCCTCGGAATGATGCATCATGGGCAGCCTGAGTAATAACCCATAGTACAACGTAAGGATAACAAACGAGTATGGGAAATGCGAGAATATCCTTAAAGTCAACCCGTCTGGTCAGAATGCCTGTGCATCTGCGGAAAGGATTTTGTGCATTTGGCAAATGATGTAAGCGCGAAAAGCCAGCCTGTTGTAATCCAAATCCTTTCTCAGCAGCGTGTTTCTCAAGACAGTCTCCAGACTTCTTGGAGTGGAATACTGAATCAGTTTCCTCGCCGTTTTCAGATAGCTCGGCTTTCGTGGAGGGGCATCCGCAGTTGTCAAGTTTCTGAGGACATTATCCACGAACTCATCGGACAATAGTTGCCTTGTGTGTGTCGTACCCAACTCGTTGGCGAGCAGGTCCACGATCTGTCGCTCTTGCTTCAAGATGTCTCCCGGTCTTGGAATGGCACGGTACTTTGCAAAGTCTATTTCGGGTGACAGCGAGGACACAACTTTTTTCCAAAGGCTTTTGCCGGAACGCAGGTGATCGGGCATCTGTCTTACTAGTTTGATGACCCTTCTAGACAGAAGAGGATTGGCAACTTCAACGTAGGCACACTTCAATTCATTCAAGGCGGCCTGTGTATTTGGCATACGATATTCCTGATCCAGGCGGTCCCGCCACACTGCCACGGATTCTTCTTCCCTTATTTGGAAACAACTGGGCCGAGGTTGCGTCCCCAGGTTTCCAAGACCGGCTTCGGCTGGACTTCTCAGATTATGATAGTCCGAAAACATGGCCGCTCCAATGGATTCCCGAAGATCGAAGGTGGAGGCAGTTCTCATCGGCATCCAGCCAAAAACCTGGTCGGACCTTATGACCCCGGCGTATCCCGCCTCGAACATCCACTTCCATATCTTCATTCCATCCGTGTAGCCAGATATGTGATCAACTCTACCTTCTGCAGCGACTAAGAACCTTCTGAGGACTGTTTCCGCTGGCTCATCCGATGACATATCCGTCACGAAATATTCGTGATCCAGGTCAAAATGCTCTGCCAGGGACGTGGCGAGATATGCATCATTCTCCTTGTCCCCTAGCGATGACTTGAGTCCCCAGGTTATGTATTTGAACGCTCGCCGGTTCTCCAGCATCAGGAGAACCCCGCGGCTGTCATAACCACCGGATAGCAAAAAAACCCATTTTCTGGAGTCCGGCTGAAACCTGTCGAAGGTATCCTTGAGGGCATTTTCCAGCCGTGCCTGATGCTCTTCGATGGGCAGATCGAGCGGATCGAAGTCTATGTTTTCGCGCTCGACTCTTAGCCTCCACGTCGAGCGATCCAGAATAAGACGTGCATTGGGCCCCAGACGCTTGATTCTGCTATCCCAGGATGCATCCGGACCGAGCGTTCCGGAGGACAACATCCACAGGAAGGCAGTCTTGTCAGGTTGAAATTCGCGCAGGAAGTATACGATGGCCCGTTGGGAGGTGGAGGCAATGAACATATCATCGGTTTGAACGTACCATATCGTTCGGGAGGCTACTATGTCACTGGCCAATTCGACTACGTTCGTGTTACTACGAAACAAGGCAAAGGCTCCCTCTGGAACCTCCGCCGTGGGTCTCCACCAATCATCCTGCGGGTCAATGAGAGATCCTAAGCATACACTACCGTTATGAATCCACAAGCCCTCTACGGGGTTAAATATTCCGATCAAGGTTCCATAATCGTCTATTATCACAGGGGGGTTCGGAGAGATATTGTCGGGAGTTAGTCTGCTCGACAAGACCTCAATCCCCCTTTGGTAAGTCTCAGAGTCGCGATTCTTGAAGCATAGCAACACAATCTTCGACATGAAAAACTCCTTAGGCTCAACCTTCCCTTCACTTGACTGCTATATCATGCCATGGTTCCTTGAGAACCAAGTTTTCCGCCAGGTATCTCCAGTGAAGTCGCATCCACCATACCATGTAGATATAGCACCACGTTCGGTCCTGCCAGCTCAGTGAGGCGCGCCCTATGGAGATGAGATGCTCGCGTAGAAGTCGCCAATGTGGGAACGTGATCTTCCCCGCTCTGGCTGGATCGTACCACGCCTGGCGCAGGTGGCGAGTGGGATACACTCTCCAATGTTGTTGTGGATGGTGCCTCTTAAAGAGCAGGAATTCGGGAACTTCGTAGAACCGGCCGAGCAGTGCAAGCTCTCCCAGCAAAACCCTGTCTGATGATGAGAAATTCCCAATCAGCCGCGTCTTCTTGAGGACGCTTGCGCGTGCCAGACCAAAAACCGCGACTTGTGCGTGAGGAACGCATACACACTCATAAAAACGCTCACGGGGCTCCGGTGAGCCGAGTTTCGGCTTGGCATCGAAACTCTGCAAGACTGCCCCGTGTTCGTCAATGGCCTGTATCCTGGAATAGCATAAGATCACTGAGGTATCCTGGTCGAGCACCTCGACGCAGCGCTCCAGGAATTCTGGAGCGCACAGATCGTCGTGAGCAGCCCACTTAAAGTACTCACCGGATGACAATTCAAAGGTGCGATTATAGTTTGGGGAAGCGCCGAGATTTTCCTCATTGCGGAAGTAACGGATGCGCCGGTCCCTGGCCGCGTACGCGCGGCAGATCTCCTCGGTCTTGTCAGTTGATGCGTTATCTGAGATAATGATCTCAAAATCCGAGAATGTCTGTGCCAGCAACGAGTCTAACGCCTCTGCCAGATAGTTTTCACCGTTAAACACGGGCACACCGATACTTACGTGAGGTTTCTCATTGATCATTGTACAACAGGCCCTTTCGTCATGATTTCATAGGAGTGAGTGGCAAGTAGAGTGGCCCTCCATACTCAAAAGTGATGTAGTCGTCGCATCGAGTAAATGGGCAAGGTATCCCATTCGTGGTCAGATGCTCTACCCGGGGCGCATATAGTGTTACTTCGGCGGGTATGTTGCCGTATACAGCGACAGTCTGGTCGAGGTACGTGGCTTCGAATGGTTCATTCCTATTGAGATTTGTCACCAGGACTTTGCCCATTGCCTGGTCTGTCAAGAATGTGCCGCCGTACACAAACAGTTTCTCCAACCTCTCATCCGCCCCTCGGGTAACGACCGCAACCTGGCCATCGTAATAGTAGGGGCCAACGGTGGCAGCAGGGACAGGCTGAACGTAAGTGAACAGTATGTCATCGGTGCGACCACTTCCGTCGTTCATTTGCACTCTCACGGCAGCTGCTTCCCCGGTGTCATCAAGGGTGGCAACGATAGGCTTAGTGCTCCAGGAGGCATCGTCTGTAGGATACAGAACGTGTATGAATCGAACTTCATCCACGGGTGACGTTGGGCATACGTGGACATAGGGTTGCCCATCGTCCCCTGTAGTTGTCTCGAACGGCTGGGGTGCGACGACCCTGACGCCCAGAATCTGTCCGCCTCCCGCGTCGCCCCGCACCCAGTTTCCCTCAACTGAAACGCGTTCGCCAAAATGGGACACCCATTCGTATTGATGCACGGCATCGGCTGTCAGGTTATCCAGCATCACGAAATAGTCCGGGCGGATGAACACCACGTGGCGGGTGATATCTTCCAGACCTGGGATGTTTTTGTAGCGCCGGGTCGCATCAGCAGCGACGTAGTCAAAGTCCGGGGCGTGGGCTGTTGCGTCCAGAAAGCCATCACTGCCGATGAAAGTCTCAGGATCGTTGATGTCTTCCAGCGATCTGTACTGGCCTTGACCGTCAATGAGGAGCGTGTTGTGCAACGTGGTGTCGTATCCGGCGTATCTTTGGCTTTCCGGTGCCAGCCAGTACCCCGCCCTATGGATATAGAAACCGTTTGTGTCGTCGTGATCGTGCATTGTGTGTAGCTCGCAACCTGTGTTTACGCACGGTGACTCCCAGGGGTAGACTTCCTGGGTGAACGTATCAAAGGCGAACCGCCCCCCATAGGTGCCCGTCTTCAAGCCGAAGATCAGGTCATCCGCGCCCCAGCCGGTACGCCAGATGATCCCTTCCAGATCGGGAAACTCGCGTGCTCTCTTGAGATACGTGGGCGGCTGAGGGTTGATGATAGGGTCGTAGTACAGGAACTCAAGGACGTACCAGGGGGCTGACGATACACGTACCTGTCTACCGTCGGCTGCAATGAGTTGCTGAGCCATCCATTCGGCATACTCATTGCCATACTCACTGGCGGTGAAGCGGAGCAAGTTCTGTGACCTGAAGGCATTACTCCAACTCCACTCGTAATCCCCGTAGGCCAGGATGAATTGAGTGCTGTCAGGGATGTGGTTATAGATGCGCCAGTAAGGGTAATTTCGCAGATAGACGTGAGGGAGGATGTCAGTCCCCTGAATTTTTCTCAGGTTAACCATGAAGGGCAGCGACATCGTCAGCCCATAGCTCTGATAGGGAATGCTTTCGTGCCAACTTCCGTCTTCGATCCCATCCAGAAGATACTGCACCCGAGACATCTCGCTGCTTGCCTGGTCAATCCACGTCTGGGCGCGGCGATCTTCGCCCAGGAGGGCCAGGCCGGCCATACCCAGGGCGCTGTAGCAAATCCAGTGGTGGTTTTGCACATACGATTTGCCCCACCAGTTACCCCACGAACGTTGGTAAGGTTCTGTGCTGGCCTCGTACATCTTCTGCGCCCAACCGGACAGGCTCTCGCGCACGACTTGCCGTTCGGCCGGGGTGAGGTCGTTGTAGAGCCAGTCGTAGGCAATGGCGTTGCCCATCAGCATATGGGCATAGCCCAGACTGCGTTGGTTGTCCTCGCCCCACTGCCCCCAGGAGGCGTAGGTGAGAAGATAGGTCTTTGCCAGGTCACAGTAATCGGCGTCCCTGCTGATGATACAGGCAAAGGCGAAGGGGATCAGCCGATTGCCGTGGTTCCGATACGTCTGCATAACTCCATCGGATGGTGCTGATGAAGGCGGTGAGGTCCCCAGTTGAGAATCAACGTAATCCCTGATCGGGATCCAGATCTCCTGGTGGGTCGTCGCTGCCTTGGCCTGCAAAATCGGGATTTCACTCGCGTCGAAAAAGAGCCAGGGATGATTCTCCCCGGCAGTGGCGACAGGTTGAGCAGGACTCGCGCAACACGATGTGATTGCCAGGGCTGCACATAGCATGGAAATAGATAAGAGCCTTGTGTATTTCTTCATACTACCCCAAGAACCTGATCCCAGAGAGGTGGCTTTCCTGCCCTCACACTTGTTCGCCACCCGTTTGGAGACCTTCGGTCAGCCCCGCGACGGGGTCAGGAGACCCTCGCCGGGCACCAGATGAACGCTTACCGGCGTTGAGAGCCTCGTAGGCCTCGAGAAGATGTTTCTCCTGGTACGACCAGGCAAGTTCCGTCTCTATTCGTTCCCTTCCTCTTTGCCCCATTCTCTTGCGCCGCTCTGGGTCATCCATCAGCGCGACGATGTGCCGGGCGAAGTCGCTCTCGTCGTTTGGGCGGGCATATAGGGCCGCATCTTGGGCCGTGACCCGGTGCTCAGGCAGGTCAAAGGCCACGATTGGCTTCCCCAGTGCCATGTACTCCATCATTTTGATCATGGTAGAGCGATCATTGTAGGAGTTGGACGGTTCTGGCGCCACGCCAATGTCCGCTGCGCTGAGGTAGCGGGCGACCTCCGCGTGTTCCACCCAACCAGTGAACAACACACAGTCGGCGAGACCCAATTGCTCGGTTAGCGACTTTAGGCTGGGAAAAGCATCTCCAGCGCCTACGAGGACACAGAGAAAGTCGGTCCTGCCCAGGTCGTAGACCAGGTGCCGGAGTGCTCTCAGCAGGTAGTCTACGCCATCTTGAAATCCCATCCGGCCGGCCCATCCGATGATCGTCTTTCCCAGCCGTTGCAGATCCGGGTCGGGCTCCACCGTCTGCAGGCGGTTCAGATCGGGCCCGTTGCGCACGATGGTGATGCGTTGCTCCGGCACACGTCCTCGCTGCATCTCGACCGTCCTGTACGATTGGTTCGTGGCAATCACGTGATCGGCGAGTCGGCAGGAGAGTCTCTCGAACAAGACCAGCGCGTGGTGGACAAGCCGGTTGTCACTGCTTCCGAAACGAGCGTAGTACGCCTCGGGTGCCAGGTCGTGGTGGTCGTACACGAAATGTTTGCCGAGCAACTTGTAGAATGCCGCGATGAAGACGAAGGTGTCGGGTGGATTATGAGTGTGAACGACGTCAAAACCCGCGCTCAAGAAAACGAGCAGAGAGATGGCGAATGTGGCCACCATCGAGTAGCCGTATTCCCACAGGTAGCCCAGGAAGCCGTTCGCGTCCGGCGGTGCTGGGAAGCGGTAGACATGCACGCCATCCAGCACTTCGCGCCAGGACTGTCCGCGGCCCGAAGGACAGATCACCGATACCTGGTAGCCGGCAGCCGCCAGCGCATTGGCCTCCAGGCGCACCCGGCCGTCCTGTGGATAGGGGTTGTTCTCCAGCAGCATGAGCACACGAGGGCTGACAGGTATCTCCACATCCGCGTGTGATCTCCGACCAGTTGGCACCCCGTAGTTCTCTCTGGTCGTCTCTCTATGCAGCATGGTTGAGCGTCCTGCGCAGCCCTTCTTCTAAAGTGACCGCCGGGTGCCAGCCCAACTGCTGTCTGGCTTTTGTGGTGTCGTAGCGGATGTCTCTGCAAGCACTGCTGACGACATAGCGTGAGAGTTTGGGAGGCGTCTCGGAGCCGGCACGGCTGTTCTTCAATTCGAGCAGTCTGGCCACGCCGGAGAGTAAGAAGGGCGGCACTGGCACCAATGTCAACTGTTCGCCCGTGATATCTTTACTCTGTAAGATAACGTCACGCACCTTGACCTGGGGCTCATCTACGACGTTGTAGGCCTGGCCGATCGCTTCCGGAGAGACGGCAGCCAGGAGGAGGCAATCAACGACGTTGTCCACGTAGGTGTACGGCAACCGGTTACGACCACCTCCAATCAACAAGCGCATCGCGCCAAGTTGGACCAATCCGCGACCAGGGGGCCGGCCTCCTCCCGGTCCATACAGAATCCCGGGGCGAAGGACGGTTACTGGCAGTTTAGCCTCACGCCAGAAGCGAAAAGCCAGTCTGTCAGCCTCGAGCTTGGAGCGCAGATAATAAGCCCACCTGTCTGGGTTCTTAGCGTAGGGGGCCGCCTCCTCAATCAGTCCATTGCGTCGAGGTCGGTCTAGGCCGTATACGATGACCGAACTCACGTGGATCACTCGCTGCACGCCGGCTTTCAGGGCCTCTTCGAGCACCGTCTCCGCGCCGCGCACGTTCGTCTCATAATGGGCCGTCCAGGAAGTACTGTTGGTCGTCATAGCAGCACAGTGGTAGACGATAGCCACGTCCTGCATGGCCGCCTCAATGGAGGCCGGATCGCGCACGTCACCGCAGACGAGCCTGGCCTGGCGCTCAAGGTCGGGTGAGACCTGGCTCTCGTCGCGTACCAGGGCCACGACGTCCGCGCCGCACCTCGAGAGCGCTGCCACCAATCGGTGCCCCAGGAAGCCGGTGGCGCCGGTTACTAGAACCTTGCCCGGCATACCTTTGCTCTGAACGCTGCGCTCGGCGTCGGTCCTGGGGCCTGCGGGCACGCTCTTGGAAACGGTGACTGCAATGCGGGAAGGCTGGGCCCGAGATTTCGCCCACGTCATCTCCATAACCCCGACCATTTTCCGGCCCTCTTCGCCTGACACGGGGGGCTCGGAGTCATTCTGTATGCTGGCATAGAACTCGCGGACGAGGGTGCGCAGGCCGGGCGCGCTCTTCATCCCACCCAGCGCCACCTTGGCTATGCTTGTCGCTGTTCCGGAGGCAAGCTGAACACTGTTTTCCAGGTTAAAAAGTGCCTTGGAAAGCATGCGTGGCAACCGTCTGTCCTTGTGAATCGTACAGACTTCTCCGACCAGATCGGCGTGGATGATCCCCTTGGTGCCGTAGATGTCTACAAACTTGGCATAAGGCTTGGCCCGCATCGAGATGGACATAGTCCCAGAGGCGCTGGATCCATGAAGTAAGATGGTCATCTCAGTCGCTGGTCCTCCAACTTTACCTTCTTGCGACAGGGCCACGCCAGCGACCGCGTCAACGTGCTGGAGGAATGCCAACTGAAGGTAGATCAGATGGGGCAAGAAGTTGGTAAAAGCGCCGCCGGGGAGACGCCAGGCCCAGTGGGAGCGACCAGCGCTGCCCGCATAGGAACTCCCTTCGCCAGAGAGGCCATAATAACTATAAACGTAGACAACCTGACCGATAGCCCCACTCTCTACCAGCCGCCGGGCCTTCACGATGGAAGGCTTGAAGAGATAGTTGTGGTTGGTGCATAGCTTGACCCGGTTTTCTCGAGCGGCGGCAATCATACTGTCGGCATGTTGCAGACTGACGGTCATCGGCTTCTCAACCAGGACGTGGCAGCCGGCTTGCATGGCCTGGATAGCCAGCGCCGCATGCGTTTTGGGAGGCGTCAAAATGTGGACAGCGTCGGGATGCTCTTGTTGGAGCAAGGTCGCCCAATCATCGTATGCCTTGGCGCCACCGGCCAGGTTGGCGACCTCCCGGGCACGCCACTCATCCCGGTCACAAACCGCGCCGATCTCCAGTCCCGCAATCTCCTGAAGGGCACTGATGTGCACCCGCGATATCTGTCCACAACCGATGATCGCTACTTTCATATTACGTACTCCTTTCGACTACCCGACTACCCGACTAATTACTTTCTCATCTATTGTTCAGAATCTCAAGCCACAAATCTCGTGTCATGGAGACATTCCGTTTTGAATATCGCTTCCTGACAATCTCCTGATTTCTGGCTCCAGATGATCGCCTGAGTTCAGGATCATCTATGAAGTGTTTGAGGGCTTTCGTCAATCCCTCGACATCACCCTCATCCACAAGTATCTCCTCGACCAACTCTGGTATTCCGGCTAGCCGGGTAGCGATAACGGGTTTCGCGTAAGACATGGCTTCTATGAGAGATACAGGCAAGCCTTCGCTCACTCCTTGGCTATCGGTCCTGGATGGCAAGCAAAAGATATCACACTGTCGGTATAGAACGTCCAACGCTTGGTCGGTAACACTCCCAAATATCCTGACCTTATCCTCCACCTCGAAATCGTACGCCAATTGCTGCACGTCTACCGTGCCTGGGAGACCAGCCGCCCACACTTCTACGCTATCTGCCTCGGCGTCCAGGGCGCGCACGGCTCGAAAGAGCAAATCGTGGCCTTTCCTTTCCATGAACCTGCCGACAATCAAGATTATAACTTTGTCAGAGTGACCATTCACCGGTATCTGTGCATAGTGGCGGATGACTTTCGCTTTCTGTCCCAATTCGTCTCCCACGATCTGGCTCAGCAACTGTCTGTGGAAGTCACAGTTAACAACGATATTATCACATAACGCGACCGCTCTTCGGAACATAGACCAGTTTGGGTTATCCCGGAGATCATATCCATACAAGGCCACCGAGAGCGGAATCTTCAGTATCTTACTACAATAGTAACCGATTAGAAGTTGGTGACCCCCGAAAACGCAATGGATCATTTCTATCTTTCTCTTAGCCATCTGCTGAGCGAAGTCGAAGCCCAGGAGGAAATCTATCAGAGAGTGCGTTCTGATGGCCTCGAGAAGCAAGCGTGCGTAAGTGATTGGATGTCTGATGAGCCACAAGGGCTGCCGTAGAATGACCAACCACTTGTTAAATCGGTAGCAATCCCAGCCCTCTTTGGGCATATAAGGCCCAGGGGCATACCTTAGAGGGAAGACCGCGATGTTGATGTCGCTCTCTGTAAGCGCCTCTATCTCCCGAAAACTCCACGCATCCATGCCGTTGGGCATAGAAACGATGTAGGCAATGTTCCGCCTCTTCCCATTGTTGTTCATGCTGGATCCTTAATCGAGGTATACCACCCTATTGTGCGTTTAATCCCCTCTTCCAGGGAAATGCGGGGGCGGAACCCTAGCCTGCTTATTTTGTCAATGCAAGCGATCCATTTTTCGGGATCCCCTGGTCGAATGCATCCCGTATAGTGGAACTTGGGACTCAGCCCCATCACGTTAGTCATTGTCTCGGCGATCTCTCGAGTCGAGTACCCGCGCCCTCCGGCCACGTTGTACACCTCGCCTTCCAATGGAGCATTGTCTAGTACGACTAGCGCCGCCTGCACGATGTCCTCGACATAGATCAGATCTCTAACTTGAGTCCCATCACCCAGGATGACCAACTCACCCGGGTTGTTAGAGATCTTCTTGATGAAGTCGTACACAATTTGCTTTCGCTGCCTGGGTCCATAGGCGGAGAAGAAACGCAACGAGGCCGCCTTCAAGCCGTATAGTGGGCTGTATACAGAGACGTAGCGCTCCATAGCCAACTTGCTGACTCCGTAGGGTGAGATAGGGACGGTGATGTCTGTCTCCGAGATGGGAATACGGCTCGGATTTCCATAAACAGCCGCTGATGAGGCCACGATCAGGGTGGAGCCTAAACCAGAGCCACGCAGAGTCTCCAGCAGTTGGAAGGATGCTACCAAGTTGGTCTGGAAATCGTAATCTGGATTCTCGATGGAGGGGGGAACGTAGGCATTAGCCGCCAGGTGAAATATCACGTCAAAGTCGCCAGTAAGGAGTAGATCCCTGAAGGCTGAACTACGAAGGTCTAGCTCATGGAACTCTATCTGATCGGCTATGTTCTGGAGATTCTGCAGTGTGCTGTTCGAGAGGTTGTCCGCTACCGTCACGTGGGCATCTCTCCTCACCAGGGCCTCACACAAATGACTGCCGATGAAACCGGCGCCCCCTGTAACGAGCACGGACCTATTGTAAGTCTTCATAGGATATATCTCCCATTGTCGGCATCTACAATGCCGCGTTCCAGGGCAGCGCTCAACTTTCTGGCCGACGCTTGCCACGTCCACGCCTGCGCGGCCGTGGCTGCCTCGCGTCCCATCCTGCCCAGAGAGGCCCGGTCACGCCAGGCCAGGCGCAGGGCTGCGAGTAATCCTTCCACGCTTGCGTCCTCGGCCCAAAACACATAATTCCCGCCGTTCACCACGTCAGTATGGCAGACGATCCGGGTGGCCAGAAGCGGCAGCCCGGCGGCCATATATTCGAATAGCTTGATAAAGCTGGATACCCGCATTTTCTCCTCATCTGGGAAGGGCAATACCCCGACGTGTGCTCGCGCCAGCGACTCCGGAACCTGATTGTATGGAACGGGTGGGAGCACGCGAACTCGTCCCTCTGTCTGGAGTGCGAATTTCTCCAGGCCCAACCGCTCCGTACCCTTCCCGATGAGTGATAGAACAAATGCCATCCCTTCGGCGTTCGCTTTCTCCACTGCCCGGCTCAATGTCATGAGATTGCGCTCATGATGCAACACGCCAACATAGATCAGATGAATTGGTTCCCCAGGTGCGGGCCATCGCCGGGCCGTCTGTGCCGGGGCAAACAGATCCAGATTCACGCCGGATGGCCAGATGCCCCATAGTCGCTGTGCTGGGATGCCCACTGTCTTGGCCATGTGCTGCGTGATGGCCGTCTGCCCATCCGCCCAGCGGTTAGCCACGCGATTCGTGAGGTGGTAGAACAACGCACGCCGCTGATCCTTCCGTGTCGTCACCGTCATAGGTAGTGTGCGGGTATCCATCACCAGCAGCGGGCGTTTCCGGCCGGTTAGAATGTGTACAAGCCTGAGCGGTAGGAGCCACAGCGCTGACATCTGGTGGAAAAGAATGATGTCAAGGGTAGCCCACTCGCGTGCCAAAAACTGGATCACTCTGAGATGGAATACCAATTGACGCAGAAAATATGTCTGGGGCATTGGGATGCAGTGCACCTCAACGCCGCGAATGGATTGTTTACCGCCTGGTCCGGCTGCAACCAATGTGACCCTCCAACCCAACTTCCGTAGTTCACGGGTGGGTTCCAGTCGCGCCGTTGCATGCAACACGTCGGTCAACGAATTGGTGAGTATCCACGCCAGGTGGCGTGGGCGCGATAGCGTCTGTTCGCGGTTCATTCTTGCTCCTCAGTCAGGTCTTCAATGGCAACTTGTGTTCAAGATTTCCTTGAACAACGCTTCGTAGTCGGCGACCATCCTCTCAGCAGGGTAATGACGCATGGCGTACTCTCTAGCCCGCTGTCCCATTTCCAGGCGGGTGGCTTTATCTTCCATCAAATCTCTTACATCTGCTACCAGTTGCTCAAAAGTTCGTGCAAAGCGCCCTACTTTTTCCCGTTCCAGAATACCGTCCAGTTCAAAAGACAGGCTGACTGTAGGCACGCCTCGAAACCACGCCTGCAGGAAAGAGTTGCCGAAACCTTCCACATCAGCCTTGCTCGTGTACACCAGCAAGTCACTCTGGCTGATATGCTTATTAACCTGCTCCACGGGCATGGAGCCAAGGTATTGAAAATTGGCTGGGCCTTGTTGCATCATCTTGCCAAGCGCCTGCGCATGCGTTCCACGTGGGGCCAGGGCACCAATCATGACAAAACGAAATTGAGGCAGGCGGCGGGCCAATTCCACAAAAAGTTGTGGCCGTTTCCATCGTTTCAGGTTGTTTACCCAGATGACCTGCCCGGTAGATGTGCGATGGATTTCCTGGCGCGGTGGGACTGGCGAGCCGTTGTAGATGGTCCGGATTGGCTTTCTGGGGAACCAGTGCTGGACTTTGCGTTTCAAGGCGTGCGTGTTGCACACGTGCATGGCTGATAAGCGAATGGCTAAGAACGAGCGAAAATGAGGAACTGTTCGGAACGAGCGCAAATACCCTATCGTTTCTCTAGGATGATAACCAAACAGAAAAGGAGATACCTCCTTTAGGCTGCTAGATACGGAGACGACGGGAATACTTGCCTCCTGGCACGGTGTCATCATGTTGGCAAGTTCTGTAAGCAAACGAACGTAACAAATGTTGGGTGCGGTTTCCTGAATTGCTTTGACCACGTGCTGCTTGTGCTCTGCCCACCCAGTTATACGCCAGCCTGGAATCTCCCAGACGATTATGCCGTCAACTTCGGTTACGTCTTCCTTACTTGCATCTGTAGCCAGGAATACCACTTCGTGTCCCCGGGCCACCAAACCTTGGGCGAGAAGCGCGGTCTGATATTCAGCACCTCCCATCCTCTCCCCGGGGTAAAAGCCGGTTACAAGCATCGCACGCATTCTAGCACGTCTCCCGAATTGACAAACGGCCGGCTTTCGTCAGTAGTAGCAATTGGCATTGCTTGGCCTCGCCAAGAGTGTAGCCCAATGTTGCCCAATAGAGCAGCATTGGTACGCGCTGAGTCCATACGGATTGGTACCATACCCACACGGGCCATAGCAGGGAGAACAGCACCAGTGCGTATCGCAGTTCCATCGCCTCGGAGCGCGGGTACCTTTTTATATCCTTAGACATGGTCACCACTGTCAACAGGACAAAACCACCAAAGACAACCTGGCCCATCAGGCCCAACTCTTGCAGTATGACCAACAGGCTGGTGCCCGTGGTCAGCCCATATCCTCCCTCCAGCAGTCCTTGGCCGGCTGTGCCCAGCGAGCGGCTTTCACCGCGTGCCCCCAGGCCCAGGCCAAATAAGAAGGTCCTGGTGTCTCTGCGGATCGTATTCCAGCCATAGATGAGGGCATAATTGCGCCCCAGTTCTGATCTTCCATAATATCTTCCACTTGACTTTCCTGAATCTGATAGTTCCACATTACCCAGGTAATGATCGAGATTCCCCAATTCCAGGTATGACTCTAACGGTCTCTGCTCGGCTCTTGGCACGACTGCATTGTAGAAACCAAGAAAAACCGACACCACGGCCCCTAAGAGCACCACGTACGGTACCAGTTCGAACAGACGCCCAAAATGCCCACCCCGAAAGACAAATATCGCGATAGCCATCATTCCCAAAGCGACTGCGGCAAACAGGAAGAGTTTCATCTCGCCCAACGTGCTCGAGATGCTGCCCATGGCTAAGACCCAGGCCAGAGTCTTCCATTCTCCCCGGGCCAACCACTGGCCCAAAGCCAGGCACAAAGCAAATATTATGAAGATCACCAGCGGCCCGACGCCGTGCCGCCCGAATGTACCTGCCAGGTTGTCGCCCGGCTGCTCTCCGGTCAGGTATTGGCCAATTTGGACGATCACCTGCAAGCCCAGGATAGCCGTACAAAGCAGGCGCAAACGCTGGGGGAATCTTTCAGGCCACTGCGGCTGAAGGTAGGCATAAAGACCCACCAGCGGGTACTGGAACATGACCCACCAGCCCCAGAGTGTGGGCACAATATCCTGCTCCGCAAAGAGAGCAACACTGACACCGATCACCGAGACTCCGGCAATTACCAACACAACAAGAGGCACCCGGTCGAAGACCATCATGCGGACGTAGACAGCGGCCATCATTGCCACCACCGCTGCGTGGGAGACCCAGCGCGTAGAGGCCGGCAAGATGCCCTTCCAGATCAAGAACGGCGTCAGTAAATCTGTGGCCAACGCCAGGACAAGCAGGAGTAAACCATACTGGGCGCTGGCCGAGTCAGATCGAGCCAAATCCGACTGAAGCCTTGATTTCATTTTCACAACCTAAAGGTTAATGATGTGCTGTGGGTCAGGCAGTAAACGATGTGTCGTCGCCCGCATCTAATCATCTAATCTAAGTGCAAATCCGAGGGCTTCAGTCCGAGATCCGCCAAAACATCTTCGGCAACATCCTTAGGAACAACATCTTCTGTCTTTAGCCGTTCCAATGCTTCCTCTCTTGTCATTTGCCCCGCTCTGATCATTTTGCTAAAAAGGTCTCTGAGTTCACTCACGCCGATGGTCGTAGCATACATCAACCTTCTTACATAATCAAGGCGACAGTCGAATCTCCAGGGAGAAGCAACTTCAGAAGATTTCTGCCAGCCAAGATTGTCTGTTATCGTGGACATCACTTCCTTTTCATCCCATTTGATATGATCGAAGAGTCGCAGGACAGTTATGTCCTGATATCTCCATCGCAAGTAAGGGCTGCTGTGACTCGACATCAAATATAGCTTTGCTACTGTGCTCCACGAACAATTGATCAGGTAGTGGGGGTTCAAGACAACTTCCTTGAGAGACTTTGCCGCAATCCTGGGCAGATTGGAGAGCCTGTGATAGGTCCTCGCGCCGCCCAGGCCCTGCTTTTTGAACGATGCGGTCTCTAAGGGGTTACTGCCGATGACTACCAGGGAAATGTTGTTATCCCTTGCGACTTGAAAAAACCTTGGCCACCATAGCTTGCAGTGGGTACATACAATAGGGATCATCATTGAAGAAGGACGATGAGACCATGCCTTAAGAGCCTTCCTTGTAGCCTTCTTATGAATATCGTTCGGAAACCCCCAACTTATACAGTCAACTCCTAAGATGTTCAAGGCATTTTGCATATTTACACGGGCCTGCTCAGAAGTAAATGGGTTCATATAGTTTACAGCCAGTACCCGCATTTTGTAGTCATTTACCAACTTCCACATAGCATACGTACTGTCTCTACCACCACTAATGCAAACCAGGCAATCATATTCTTTGCCTTTTCCTCGGAACGCATCGAGAGATTCTATTAACTTCTCCTCGCCCTGAACCTCCATGGGTACGTAAGTACTGCAATAGTTACAAACTCCACTGCTGTCGAATTCAATACCAGGTGTACTGGCCGGCAGGACACACTTGGTACACATAGATTGGGATCCCATGTTCAATCTCCTCTCCCCAGAGTTCTGAGTCCAATATAAAGATTCACTACCGGACAGTTTGTGAACACGAATGCCACGAATGAATGCCACGATACGAATGGATAAATGGACGAATGTCACGAATTTCGGTTAGAATTGGCAAGACAACATTCGTGAAGTTCGCATCTTCGTGCCATTCGTGATCGAAGCCTGAGTGTTTGGCAAAAGTGTCCGGTAGTGAACAAAGAGAATATACTCACCAGGGATTGTATAGATTATGCCACCACTTACTCGCTACGTCAAGTGATCGCGAAGAACTCACGTCCTTTAATGGCCCGGCAATGTGTGCGGATACGCCAGACCCACTGCTTCCCTGGACTGCCCCACGCTGGATGTGCCGGAGCCATCCCAGTTTCGTATCCTCTCCTGCTTCACCCAATTTTCCAGGTCGGGGTTTTGCTCTCGAACCCATTGGATGTATCGGTCTATACCGACATCAATATCAACAGTTGGCGAGAAGCCCAGTAGCCTCTTAGCCTTGCTGATGTCGGCACAATGGCGTTCTACGTCTCCCGGCCGACCATCTTCAAGATAGAGGGGCTTGAGGTCGTGACGTCCCAGCTTTCTCAGCACCAGGTTGCATATCGCTGCGATGCTGACTTCTTGCCTCCCTCCGAGGTGCACGCAGTCTCCCACGAGTTCATCACATTCAGCAGCCTTGATGATGCCACAGACAGTATCTTCCACCCAGGTAAACACACGTGTTTGCTGGCCAGTGCCAAAGATTACGGGCGGTAGCCCCGCCATGGCGCGCATGACGAACTTGGGTATGACCTCAGCACGGGTGCCTTCAGAGTGCTCTCGTGGTCCGTAGACGTTGAAGAGCCGTACAACCACTGATGGTAGACCGTAGGAACGCCAATACGCCAAAGCGTAGAGCTCACCGGCGGCCTTGCTTGCGCCATACGCGTTTGTCGGGTTCAAGGGATGTCCCTCGTCCATAGGCACGTATAATGCGCTACCATATACCTCGGACGAGGAGGTGTATATGAACCTTTTCACGCCATTTTTCAAACTAGCCTGGCACATGTTCAGGGTGCCTGTAGCATTTATATCATGTGAGGACATTGGATCATTGAGGGAAGCCCGCACACAAGCACAGGCTAAGTGGAACACAACGTCCACACCCTTGGTAAGGCGGACCATCGCATCCAGGTCGCGTACATCTACTCGCTGTACGTGGACCTGGGTATTCGTCCTATGCTGGTCAATGTTCTCCCACTTTCCGATTGAAAAGTCATCTATGATGATGATTTCGTTATCAGCAGCCACGAGTTGGTCTACGATGTGACTACCGATAAACCCCGCGCCACCAGTCACAATGATCCGCTTGCCTCTGAGTTTCATGGGATATTACTCTCCTGGATAGGGATTGAATTAGCCAGAGCCAACCATACGCAATACAA